>JARFRF010000003.1 GCA_029287395.1 Methyloceanibacter sp.
ATAAGAGCCAGCGCTGATCTAGCCTAGTTTTCTAGAAAATGGCGGCCCTAGCGATCTGCGGGGCCGCCATTTTTTTGCGTTCGTGGGCGCGCCATGAGCTCATTTCGTTCGATCCGCACAAAAGGCGCCGCCTGGCTTCTCCAGAGCCCTTCCAAGAGACGGCCACACAAACATCGACGCTGTTCAGATTATTTTCATGGGCGCGTCATGCGCGACTCATCCGAAATGTCGCACAAGAACTCATCTATGAAGCATAGGAGACAATCATGAAAGAGTGGATGAAGCCCGAGATCACCGAGTCCGAAGCTGGCATGGAAGTTACTTCCTACCTCCCGGCTGAGCTCGACCGCGCTTAATTCGCGTTGATCTAGCACAACATGAATGGCGGCTCCCGCGATAGCGGCGCCGCCATTTTTTATTGTGTGAAGGCGCTTAGGCATCTGCTCCTTTTGACATTCGCCCGCTCCGGCGCCCTGTAGCAGGGTGACAGACCGTTTCTCCGAAACTAAGGTCCCGACCGCCAGGTGTCCCTCGCAACTGAGGCGCGCCACGGCCTAAGCACGACCAGAATGATCGCAAGCAGCTATAAAGGGGCGCAACCATGCCTTGGGTGTATCTCTTTGTCGCCGGGCTTTTTGAGGTCGGCTTTGCCTCGGTGCTCAAGCTCACCGAAGGCTTCACGAGACTTTGGCCGACCCTGATCTTCACCGTTTGCATCGTTCTCTCGTTCGTCTTCCTTAACAAGGCGGTCAAGGATCTGCCAATCGGAACCGCATACGCGATTTGGACGGGAATTGGCGCAGTTGGCACTGTTATCGTTGGCATCGTCGTCTATAAGGAGCCTGTCACAGCGCTTCGCATGCTCTTCCTCGCGACGCTGATTGGTTCCATTATTGGATTGAAGCTCGCAACAACGACCACATGACACAGTCACAAAAGATCGACCGAACCGTCACCGGAAACTATTTCGAGGACTTCAAAGTCGGTGAAGAAATCGTGCACCCCACGCCACGCACAGTCACCGTCGGCGACGTCAGTTTTTACACGGCTCTGTATAGCGGCCGCTTCGCTGTTCAATCCTCAGACGCATTCGCCCAGAGCATTGGCTATCCGTGCTCGCCGATCGACGACATCCTCGTCTTCCACTTCGTGATCGGAAAGACCGTCCCCGACGTGTCGCGCAACGCCATCGCCAATCTCGGCTACGCGGAGTTCCGCTTCCTCGCGCCGGTCTACCCAGGCGACACGATCGCTTCGACTTCCGAGGTGATCGGCGTCAAACAGAACTCGAGCGGAAAGAATGGAACTGTCTACGTTCGTACAACGGGGCGCAACCAAAATGGCGATCCCGTTTTGTCGTTCGCCCGCTGGGTCATGGTGGTCAAAAAGAACCTCGATCTCCCCGCACCCGAAACGGTTATTCCGGAATTGGATAAGGAGATCACACCCGAGACCCTCGGGAAGGCGCTACCGCCCCTAAAGCTTACGGTTTACAACTACGCGCTCGCAGGCTCCCCGCGGCGTTGGGTCGACTACGCGGTGGGCGACAAGATCGACCACGTGGATGGCCAAACCATCGAGGAAGCAGAGCACCAAATGGCGACCCGGCTCTACCAGAACACCGCGCGGGTGCACTTCAACCAGCATCGGGAGTCTCAGGAGCGCTTCGGCCGGCGCTTGGTCTATGGCGGTCACATTATCTCGATTGCGCGCTCGCTGAGCTTCAATGGCCTTGCCAACGCCTTCCATGTACTGGGGCTCAACGGCGCCCGTCATGCGGCGCCGTCATTCGCGGGCGATACGATCTATGCCTGGAGCGAGGTTTTGGACAAAGCCGAGCTGCCAGGCCGATCGGACGCCGGCGCGCTGCGCCTTCGGACTTTTGCCGTGAAAGATCGTAACTGCGCGGATTTTCCCGGCGTGAAGGACGACGGCAAGCTCGAAGACGGCGTCGTGCTCGACATGGATTATTGGGTCGCGCTTCCGCGCTAGAGGAGCCGAACCACAGATCGCCTATGGCGTGATTACCAAATAGGCACTTGTCCCCGTCTCACTTCGTTAATGTAAACCTTCTGTAAAAGATTTCGGTTGCATTCTCAGCCCTCGGATTTTTGAGCAGCTTTCGGGGGGTTGCCCATGGCATGGGAAGGACCGTACGACGGATTTATGGGGGGCGTCGCCTACATCGTGGGCTCTCACATCTGGGAATCGCTTGACGGTGGCCAAACCTGGATCATGTCGAAATTCGTCGACGACGACGAAGCGTGCTACGAGATTGCAAAGCCCGCATAGAAACCTGATTTAGCTCAGAGTTTAGGGCCGGAGCCGCGCGCATCGGGCCCGGCGCACCAGACGTGAAAAGGTGCGCGTCGCTGTCGCCCCCGATTGCCCATGTCTTCTCGGTGCGATAAGAGAAGAGTGAACTGGGCAACACAAATAAAACTCTATGACAAATAAGCTTGAGGCGGAGCGGCCTCTATCTCCGCATCTGCAGATTTATCGGCCGATGCTGACGATGCTGATGTCTATCGCACATCGCATCACCGGCGCGAGCTTGGCGATTGGATTTGCGCTGCTAACCTGGTGGCTCGTAGCGACGAGCATGGGTCCTGACGCTTACAGTTTCGTGCAGAGCTTCTTCGGCAGCTTCATAGGCCGCGCGCTTCTCTTCGCATTCACCTGGGCGCTGATACACCACATGCTCGGCGGCATTCGCCACCTTATCTGGGACACCGGAACGGGACTCGACATTCCCACAGTCGAACGATTTGCTCTCGGCACCATCGTCGGTTCGGTGACCCTGACGGTCCTCGTCTGGCTGATCGCCTACTACGTCATGGGAGGGCTCTAACCATGGCAACACCGCTCAAGCGCGTTCGCGGCCTCGGCGCCGCGCGCCACGGGACAGAGACTTTCTGGCGCCAGCGACTGACGGCCGTGGCCAACGTGCCGCTCGTGATCTTTCTGATCTGGTTTGTCGTATCTCATGCAGGTGCAAGTTACGACAGCGTCAGGCAGTCGTTATCGAATCCGATGGTTGCGGTGCTGATGCTCGCACTTATTTGGTCGTCGGCAATTCACATGCGTATCGGTTTACGGGAAATCATTGAGGACTACCTCCACAACAAACTGTGCAAGACGTCATCACTGATGCTCGCAACCTTCTTTGCCGCAGGTGTGGCCATCGCCTCGACTTATGCAATTATGAAAATCAGTTTCGGAGGCTGATGCGAAATGCCTCAAGACGCGACTCCCAATGCGCCACACAATGCGTTCCACGTGAACGGTCGTGCTTACGAGATTACGGACCACGCTTACGACGTGATCGTGGTAGGTGCCGGTGGATCAGGTCTGCGCGCCGTTGTTGGTGCGAGCGAGGCGGGCTTGCGTACGGCCTGTGTCTCTAAGGTCTTTCCGACACGCTCGCATACGGTCGCGGCCCAAGGTGGCATCGCTGCGGCCCTCGGCAATATGGGGCCGGACGACTGGCGCTGGCATATGTACGACACCGTCAAGGGGTCCGACTGGCTCGGCGACCAGGACTGTATCGAATATCTTTGCCGCCAAGCACCCGAGGCTGTCTACGAGCTGGAGCATTGGGGCGTACCGTTCTCCCGCACCGAAGACGGCAAGATCTTTCAACGCGCCTTCGGAGGGATGACGACCGAGTTCGGCAAAGGGCAGGCCCGGCGAACGTGCGCTGCCGCGGACCGCACCGGCCACGCGCTGCTCCACACGATGTATGGTCAAGCCCTGCGCCACTCGGCGGAGTTCTTCATCGAGTATTTCGCACTCGATCTCATCATGGACGACGAAGGCGTCTGCCGCGGGGTCATCGCTATCGACATGGCGGACGGCTCGCTTCACCGCTTCCGCGGACACCAGACCATCCTCGCAACAGGCGGCTATGGACGCGCCTACTTCTCATGCACGTCCGCGCATATCTGTACCGGCGACGGCAACGGGATGGTGCTCCGCGCGGGGCTCCCCCTGCAGGACATGGAGTTTGTGCAATTCCACCCGACTGGGGTGTACGGCGCAGGCGTGCTCATCTCAGAAGGTGCGCGCGGCGAAGGCGGATTCTTGCGTAACTCCGAAGGCGAGAAATTCATGGAGCGCTATGCGCCCTCGGCTAAGGATCTAGCATCGCGTGACGTCGTTTCTCGCGCCATCACGCTCGAGATTCGCGAAGGCAGGGGACATGGTCCCGATAAGGACTACATGCACCTGCATCTGGATCATTTGGATCCAGACGTCTTCGAAGAACGCCTGCCAGGCATAACCGATCTCGCTCGTATTTTCGGCGGCGTCGATGCGCGGAACGAGCCAATCAAGATCATTCCGACCTGCCATTACAATATGGGCGGCATCCCCACCAACATGCATGGGGAAGTTATTTCGCCGAGAAATAGCGACCCTGACGCCACCGTTCCGGGATTGATGGCTCTGGGAGAAGCTGCCTGCGTGTCGGTCCACGGCGCCAACCGTCTAGGATCGAACTCGCTCATTGACTTGGTCGTCTTCGGCCGGGCAGCCGGCATTCGTTGTGCCGAACTCATCCCGCACGGATCGGCAATCCCGGATCTGCCTAAAGGAGCAGGTGACGCATCTATCGCGCGTCTCGATGGTTACCGCTATGCCGACGGCGGAACGCCGACCGCTGAGTTGCGGCTGGCCATGCAGAAAACGATGCAAAGGGACTGCTCTGTCTTCCGCACCAAAGACGTCTTGGAATCCGGCGTGACGAACATCAAGAAGGTGTGGGACGATGTGGCGGACATCAAAGTCACCGACCGTTCTCTCATTTGGAACACAGACCTGATAGAGACGCTGGAATTCGACAATCTGATCTCTCAGGCGGCTGTGACGGTGCAGGGAGCGCTTGCGCGGGAGGAGTCGCGTGGCGCGCATGCCCGTGAGGACTTCCCCAAGCGCGACGATACGAACTGGATGAAGCACACGCTGTCCTACGCGGACTACGGCAAGCACACTATTAAACTCGATTTCCGCCCCGTTCATACTTACACGCTGTCGAATGAGGTGGCCTATATCGAGCCGAAAGAGCGGGTTTATTAGGAACGCGGGTCGAGCCACGCAATTGTGGCGCGCGCAAAGGAAGAAGCTGAAATGGTCCAACTCACACTTCCCAAGAACTCGAAGATCAAGAAGGGCAAAGAGTGGAACCCGCCCGCCGTCGATGCCGAGCCGGACCGCTGGCGCGAGTACCGTGTCTATCGTTATGACCCGGAGGGAGGCGAGAACCCGCGCGTCGACACCTATTGGGTCGACACGGAAGATTGCGGTCCAATGGTCTTGGACGCGCTACTGTGGATCAAGAACAACATCGACTCGACGCTGACGTTTCGGCGCTCGTGCCGCGAAGGCATCTGTGGGTCGTGCTCAATGAACATTGACGGCACCAACACGCTGGCCTGCACCATGCACGCCGAGGATACAAAGGGTGCGGCGATTGCGATCTATCCCCTGCCCCACATGCCCGTGGTTAAGGACCTCGTCCCGGACATGACCCGGTTCTATGCCCAGCACCGGGAGATTGAGCCCTGGCTCAAGACCGACAGCCCAACGCCACAGAAGGAATGGCGCCAGAGCCATGAGGACCGTGACAAACTTGACGGGCTTTACGAGTGCATTCTCTGTGCATGCTGCTCGACCGCCTGCCCATCCTATTGGTGGAATGGCGACCGTTATCTCGGCCCGGCCATTCTTCTGCAAGCCAATCGCTGGATTGAAGACTCGCGCGACGAACGCACCGGCGAGCGCCTGGACGATTTAGAAGATCCGTTCCGACTCTATCGCTGCCACACGATTCTCAACTGTACCAAGGCGTGCCCCAAGGGGCTTAACCCGGCAGCTGCGATCGCCAATATTAAGCGGAAGATGGTCGAACGCATGTAGCGTTCGACGTGTGCCTCTCACTCAGCAACGGTCGATGATGCCGCCGGTTCGCTGTGGCTGGTGCGTGGCTAGCCTGCACAACGCGGCAGCGAGAAGACGCATGTCGGCAGCGGCGCCCGTTTCAGCTGTGCCTGTTTCTCGGGATCTTTTTCGGCCTGCCAGGCATAGGGGCTGCGGGCCTCTTTGTGCGCATAGTTCACACGGATCAGCTTATCGTTTTTGAATGTCAGGCTGGCCGTACAGGTCGCGTCCTTTGGCGTACCGCCTGGGACTGGCCCTGCCCCTTTGTAATGGTAGACGAGCGTCTCCGCGCCGCCGGTGGCAGGAATCCGTGATCGCGGCTGCCCGGCGCACTGCAAGACTTGCTGCCGGCTCATCCCGATATACGGCTTGCCGTGGTCGACGCGCGTAAGGTCCTTGATGGCTTGCTCCGGTCCGGAGAAGCCCCCGGCGCAGCCAGAGGCACTCAGCGCCGCCACTGCAGTGGCCAACACAGGCCCAATCGATCTTGCCGCGAAAAGTTCCCGAAAAGCACCCAAGTTCATGTCTTCCCATAGCGCCAAGTACGGCGTAGCGCGAGATTGCGGGGGCTTTGGGGCACCTTATCGGCCAACAACCACAGACTCTCTCTGGCCAAGCGCGCAATCTTGACTATTGTGCGCCCATGATCCCAAACAAGACAAAGCACGCTTTCGCGGGCACTTCGCTTTTCGTGGCGATTGTACTGAGCATTTCGGTGCTTGAGGCTCATGAGCCCAGCCCGGCGCCAAAGATCGACTCCCAGCATGTGGTGACGGAACCGCTTGCGGGCGATCCCGACAAGGAAATCGACATCAAGATCTACACGTTTCCCCCCCACAGCGCGACGCCCTGGCATATTCACCAGGACTCGGTCGAAATCGCGCACATGCTTCAGGGGTCGATCATGCTAGAGAAGACAGGCAAGCCGTCCTACGAGGTTGCCGAGGGAGAAACAAATATCCTTCCGCCAAACGTGGTTCATCGCGGCTGGAATCCGAGTGATACGGAGGCAGCCACACTCTACGTCGTTCGGATAAAGCCCCAGGGCGCACCGCTGGCGACGATCGTCTCGCCCCCGACCGACGCAGGGCAGGCGCCGTCCGAAAGCGAGTATCCGGAAGACGAATAGCCGCAGCCCGCTCTTGAAAAATGTCGGTAGGGACCCGTCCAGCTATTGCGCGCTGCTACGCTTGACTAGCGCATAGAGGCCGGCGCTCCAGGCAAATACCACGACAACCCAATAGAAGACCTTCGCGGAAGTGCCGAATTCCATGCCCAGCGCCGATCCTTCGAACGTCCCAAATCCGGCGACAACTGTGTAGAACGCGGCGAATGCCAAGACGAATGCTGTGGCGTAACGAGGCCGGAAGAAGCCGATGAAGGTGCCCACAAGCCCCCAGACGAAGTTCACAACAGCCTGTATCGGATTCAGGCGGAAGCCGGGGGGAAAGCTGTTTGGATCGGTGCCGAAACCGTAGACGGCATAGGAGACAAGCATAATCCCGCCGAGTGCCAGAAAATAGCTCGCGCAACGCGCGGCCCAAACCACGAGTGGCAGGGGCGGGGTCGCATCCAGTTCCTCATCGGTTGGTGCGCGACGCTCCTCGTCACGTTCGGACCCTGAGCCCGAATCCGGCTTGGAGCCGCTCTTAGCGGGGTGGTCGCCAGTCATCGCCCCTCTCGGACTGCCACTCGGAAATGCAGACTAGCCCCTATTGCGCCCGACTGCGAACCAAAGATACGACCGATGCGTTCCGCGACCTTGCGCGCGGGCGCGATTGCATCTAACCAACGTGGTCGAAGCGGTTGAATAGTGACGGCGCGGACGCCAGGACTGCGCAAGTCGGGAGGGTAAAGTCATGGCGCGTAACAAAATTGCATTGATCGGTGCTGGCCAAATCGGCGGCACACTCGCTCACCTTGCCGGCATTCGGGAGCTCGGCGAAGTTGTTCTCTTCGACGTCGTCGACGGCGTACCGCAGGGCAAAGCTCTCGATCTCTCGCAATCCGCGCCTGTCGAAGGTTATGTCCCCAAGTTCAAGGGCGCTAACGAATACGCCGATATCAAAGATGCCGACGTCGTGATCGTCACGGCGGGCGTCCCGCGCAAGCCGGGCATGAGCCGCGACGACCTCATCGAGATCAATCTGAAGGTTATGGAACAGGTGGGCGCGGGCCTGCGCAACTATGCCCCGGAAGCCATTGTCATCTGCGTGACCAACCCGCTCGATGCGATGGTTTGGGCCCTTCAGAAGACCTCTGGGCTTCCGCGCAACAAGGTCGTGGGTATGGCCGGCGTGCTCGACAGCGCCCGGTTCCGCTTTTTCCTCTCCGAAGAATTCGACGTGAGCCCCCAAGATATCCATACGATGGTTCTGGGTGGCCATGGCGACACGATGGTTCCGCTGATCCGCTACTCGTCTGTCGCGGGCATCCCCTTGGCCGACTTGGTCAAGATGCGTTGGATCACGCAAAAGCGCTTGGACGAGATTGTCCAGCGCACGCGCGATGGCGGCGCCGAAATCGTTGGTCTGCTAAAAACGGGGTCCGCTTACTACGCTCCGGCCGCCGCGGCACTCGACATGGCGGAATCCTACCTGCACGACAAGAAGCGGGTGCTGCCCGCCGCGGCCTACCTGAACGGCGAGTACGGCGTGAAAGGTATCTATGCCGGGGTTCCTGTGATCATTAGCGCCAAAGGCGTCGAGCGCGTTATCGAACTCGATCTGACCTCTGCGGAAAAAGACGCCCTGTTACATTCCGTACAAGCCGTCAAGAATCTGGTCGAGATCTGCCAGCGCATTGCCCCCAACCTCGCCGCTACCTAAGCACGCCAAGTCCCACGTCCGGAGAAATCTATGAACATTCACGAGTATCAGGCCAAAGATCTTCTGGAGGCCTATGGCGCACCTGTGGGAAAGGGCGTCGTTGCCACGAGTGCGGATGAGGCAGTCGAGCGGGCCAAGGCGTTAAATGGCGACGTTCTTGTCGTGAAGGCCCAGATTCACGCAGGCGGCCGCGGCAAGGGTGGCGGCGTCAAGCTTGTGAAGACCATTCAAGAGATGCACGCGGAAGCCGACAGAATGCTCGGCAAACCTTTGGTCACACCGCAGACTGGCCCGCAGGGCCGCATTGTGCGCAGCGTCTATGTGGCCGAAGGGACAGACATCAACCGCGAACTCTATCTGTCGCTTCTCGTTGACCGGTCCACCGGCCGCATCGCCTTTGTTGCTTCGACAGAAGGCGGTGTGAACATTGAGGAAGTGGCGGCGGAGACACCCGAGAAGATAACGACGATCGATGTCGACCCCGCGTCGGGACTGAGCGGTTTTCATGGCCGTGTAATTGCCGACGCGCTTGAGCTGAAGGGCGACCTTGCCAAGCAATGCGGCAAACTCGTCAAGACTCTCTACACGCTCTTCACCGAGAAGGATGCGAGCCTCATCGAGATTAATCCGTTGGTCGTGACCACGGACGGCCAGCTCCAATGTCTCGACGCGAAGATGGCATTTGAAGACAACGCTCTCTTCCGTCACCCAGACATCGAAGCTTTGCGCGACTTGCACGAGGAAGATCCGGCCGAAGTTGAGGCCTCGAAATACGACCTCTCCTACGTCAAGCTCGACGGGAACATTGGCTGCATGGTCAACGGCGCTGGCCTCGCAATGGCGACCATGGACATCATTAAGTACTATGGCGCCGAACCAGCAAACTTCTTAGACGTTGGAGGTGGTGCGACGACCGAGAAGGTCACCGCAGCATTCAAGCTGATCCTCTCCGATCCGAGTGTAAAGGGCGTCCTCGTGAATATCTTCGGCGGGATCATGCGTTGCGACACGATTGCGGAGGGGATCATTGCTGCCGCAAGAGAAACGAATATCGGCGTTCCGCTCATCGTGCGTCTGGAAGGCACCAACGTCGAGCAAGGTAAGAAGCTCTTGGCCGAATCCGGTCTCGATATTATCCCGGCCGACGACTTGGACGATGCCGCCAAAAAGGCCGTCGCAGCAATCGGGGCTGCTTAACACGACATCGCCCAAGAATACCTGTCACAAATCCTTCCTCAAACCGGCTTAGCTTTTCATCATGTCAGTTCTCGTCGATAAGAATACGCGCGTCATTTGCCAGGGTTTCACCGGATCCCAAGGCACATTTCACACCGAACAAGCCATTGCCTACGGCACAAACATGGTAGGCGGTGTGACGCCCGGAAAAGGGGGCACGACGCACCTTGATCTCCCCGTCTTCGACACGGTTCGCGAGGCTGTTGAAGCGACCAACGCGACAGCGTCGGCGATCTACGTACCGCCACCCTTTGCGGCGGATGCCATTCTCGAAGCCATCGATGCCGGCATCGAACTTGCGGTCTGCATTACCGAGGGTGTCCCTGTTCTCGACATGGTCGAGGTCAAGCGCGCGCTCATTGGCTCAGGCACAAGGCTGATTGGCCCGAACTGCCCGGGCATTATCACGCCGGGTGAATGCAAGATCGGCATCATGCCAGGGCACATCCATACACCTGGACGCGTGGGGATCGTGTCCCGATCCGGCACGTTGACCTACGAGGCCGTTGCACAAACTACCGCCGTCGGGTTTGGTCAGACCACCTGCATCGGGATTGGCGGCGACCCGGTTAACGGGACGAACTTTATCGACGCACTCGCACTGTTTCTCGAAGACGACGCCACCGAGGCGATCATCATGATCGGTGAGATCGGAGGCAGCGCCGAGGAAGAGGCTGCAGAGTTTCTCGTGAAAGCCGGCAACCAAAAGCCAATCGTTGGTTTCGTAGCCGGTGCAACAGCTCCCCCAGGACGCCGCATGGGACATGCAGGTGCCGTAATTTCAGGCGGAAAGGGTGACGCGAAGAGCAAAATTGAGGCAATGCAAGATGCCGGGATTGTGGTGTCCCACTCTCCTGCGGCACTTGGAACAACGCTTGCAGAGATATTCAGCTAAGGGTGCGCCGGGCGTCAAACGCTCGCCTTTATTGCCCGGCACGCCAAGGGTCCAGAATTGGACCGCAAGGTTGGTGCCATGACACGATACGAAGCTAGCGACGTTTTCACCCTCACATCGTTTCTCGATGGGGCGAACGCGACCTATCTCGCTGAGCTGTATGCCCTTTACAAGGCCAACCCCTCTTCAGTCTCGGAAGACTGGCGCAGCTTCTTCGCCAACTTAGGCGATGATGCAGCCAACGTTATCGCTGAGGCAGAAGGTCCCTCTTGGGGCAGTTGGAACCGGGAACCTTCTTGGAGCCGCGGCACTGCGTCACCCCCTGCAGCGGTCGCAGGTTCAGACGCACTGACACAGGCTGAAGCGCTCGATGCCGCTAGAGATACGCTTGGCGTGCGGATGCTCATTCGCGCCTACCGCACGCGCGGTCATTTGATCGCTAACTTAGATCCCTTGCGCCTCACAGAACGCGGCGCCCACCCCGAACTCGATCCGGCCACATACGGTTTTTCACCGTCCGACTATTCGCGGCCCATCTATATCGGTGGCGCCCTGGGTTTCGAATTCGCCGACCTCGCCCAAGTGCTGGCGGTCTTGGAGAAGACCTATGCCGGCACGATTGGGTTTGAGTACATGCACATTTCCGACCCCGAGCAGCGCGCCTGGCTTCAGGAGCGCATTGAACGCCATGAGATGCAGTTCACGGAGCAAGGCAAGCGCGCGATCTTGAACAAGTTGATCGAGGCGGAAGGCGCCGAACGGTTTCTCAACGTGAAATATACGGGGACCAAGCGCTTCGGCCTCGATGGCGGCGAATCGATGGTTCCGGCGCTCGAGCAAATCATCAAGCGTGGCGGGCAACTCGGCGTTCGAGAGATCGTCATTGGCATGCCGCATCGCGGACGCCTCAACGTGCTTGCCAATGTGATGGCAAAGCCTTGGCGCGCGATCTTCAATGAATTCCGCGGCGGGTCGGCGCACCCAGACGACGTCGAGGGCTCCGGCGACGTGAAGTACCATCTGGGCGCATCATCGGATCGCGAATTCGACGACAACCGCGTACACCTGTCGTTGACTGCTAACCCTTCTCATCTCGAGTTCGTCGACCCCGTCGTCCTCGGCAAGGTTCGGGCGAAGCAGGACCAGGTCGGCGACACAGAGCGCGTAGAAATTCTACCTCTGCTTCTGCACGGCGATGCCGCCTTCGCTGGACAGGGCGTGGTCGCTGAGTGCCTTGGGCTGTCGGGGCTCAGGGGTCACCGCACCGGTGGTTCGATCCACTTTATCGTGAACAACCAGATCGGCTTCACCACGGCACCGCGCTTCTCGCGCTCCTCTCCTTATCCGAGCGATGTGGCGAAGATGATTGACGCTCCAATCTTTCATGTGAACGGCGACGACCCCGAGGCTGTCGTTCATGTCACCAAAATAGCCACCGAGTTCCGCCAGCGCTTCACGAAGCCGGTCGTGATCGACATGTTCTGCTATCGGCGACACGGACATAACGAAGCGGACGAGCCCGCTTTCACACAGCCTTTGATGTATCAGCGCATTGCCAAGCATCCGCGCGTAGTCGAGCTCTACGCGGACCAACTGATCAAGGAAGGCCTCCTCTCCAAAGAAGAGATCGACGGGCTGCTGGCAAAGTTTCGCGACTTCCTAGAGGAGGAGTTTAAGGCGGGTGAGACCTACCGGCCTAACCGTGCCGATTGGCTGGACGGACGTTGGTCGGGGATTGGCTTCGCAGAAGAAGGGGCGCGGCGCGGCCTGACTGGTGTCGACCTCAACGTCTTGCGCGAAGTCGGTCACAAGCTAACCGAACTCCCGCCGACGTTGACGCCGCACAAGACCATCGCCCGCATTATGGCGACGCGGCGCAAGTCCATTGACGAAGGCAAAGGCATCGATTGGGCGACGGCTGAGTCTCTCGCCTTCGGGACGCTGCTGGTCGAAGGCTTCAAAATCCGTCTGTCCGGACAGGACTCCGAACGCGGCACGTTCTCCCATCGCCATTCGGTCTTGATGGACCAGGTCAACGAGAACAAGTACACACCGCTAAAGCATCTCGGTAAAGAGCAGGGCGACTTTGAAGTCATCAACTCCATGCTCTCTGAAGAGGCTGTACTGGGCTTCGAATATGGCTACAGCCTCGCCGAACCGAATGCGCTCGTCCTGTGGGAAGCTCAGTTCGGAGACTTTGCCAACGGCGCGCAGGTCATTATCGACCAGTTCATCTCATCGGGCGAACGCAAATGGCTTCGCATGTCGGGGCTCGTTCTGCTCCTACCCCACGGCTACGAAGGCCAGGGGCCCGAGCATTCCTCGGCGCGGCTGGAGCGCTATCTCCAGCTCTGCGCCGAAGACAATTGGCAGGTCGTCAATTGCACGACGCCGGCTAACTATTTCCATGTATTGCGGCGCCAGCTGCATCGGCAGTTCCGGAAGCCGCTTGTACTCATGACGCCGAAGTCGCTACTGCGCCACAAGAAGGTCAAGTCCGACATTGAGGACTTCGGACCGGATTCTAGCTTTCACCGGCTCCTGTGGGACGACGCCGAGCGCATGGTGGACCCGCCCGTCAGGCTGGCACCGGACGACCAAATCAGACGCGTCGTCCTTTGCTCCGGCAAGGTCTATTACGACCTTGAAGCCGAGCGTGAGGCACGCGGCATCTCGGACATCTATCTGCTCCGCATGGAGCAACTCTACCCCTTCCCTGCACGGGCGCTCATCCAGGAGCTCGGCAGGTTCAAGAATGCCGAAATCGTATGGTGCCAAGAGGAGCCCAAGAACATGGGGGCTTGGACTTTTGTAGAACCTAATTTGTCTTGGGTTCTAGACCACATCGGTGCGAAGACTAGGCGCCCGCGCTACGCTGGGCGCCCGAGCTCTGCGGCAACGGCAACCGGTTTGATGTCGAAGCACGTAAGAGAGTTGAAGGCGCTACTTAACGAAGCCCTAGGCTGAGCTGGGAGACCGAAGCGGCGTGCAGACAACCGCTGCGTAAGTAGTATGCTGGGAAAGATGAGCTGTTAAGTGCCATGACCACAGAGATCCGAGTGCCGACATTAGGTGAGTCCGTCGTAGAGGCGACAGTAGGGCAGTGGTTTAAGCAGGCTGGCGAAGAGGTAGCCGCCGACGAACCGCTCGTCGAACTCGAAACGGACAAAGTAACGGTCGAGGTCCCTGCGCCCTCCGCCGGCGTTCTGTCCGAGATTGTGGTGAAGGAAGGTGATACGGTCGAAGTTGGCGCCCTCCTCGGCGCCATCGCGGACGGCGACGGAGCTGTTGTGGTGCCGGTCACTAAAGCCGCGGAGCCGAAGCCCGTCGATCCGGCGCCTGCACCACAACCGGCACCAGCCGCTGCCGCTCCGACGGAGCCCGTGGCGCTCAAGCGCGAGCCCCATATTCGTGCGGAGATCGCTCCAACGTCCATGCCGCCATCTCCGGCCGCACAGAAGCTTCTTGAGGAGAGTGGCCTGACAGTCGACCGGGTCACAGGCACGGGCAAACGCGGGCAGATTCTGAAGGGCGATGTCATCGCAGCCACGGCTGCCGCAGAAACCTTGCGCGAGACACCACGCGAGGCGAAGCCGCCAGCTCCTGCGCGCGCGCCCGTCACACCTGACGATGCTTCGCGAGAGGAGCGCGTGCGCATGACGCGGCTTCGCCAAACGATCGCGAAGCGCCTGAAAGACGCACAAGACACAGCCGCAATGCTGACCACGTTCAACGACGTGGACATGAGCCATATCATTCAGCTGCGCAAAGAATACAAAGACGATTTCCAGAAGCGGCACGGCGTGAAGCTCGGCTTCATGGGCTTCTTTGTGAAGGCCTGCGTCCAGGCGCTGAGAGACATACCGGCCGTTAACGCGGAGATCGATGGCGACGATCTCGTTTACAAGAATTACTACCATATCGGCGTTGCGGTTGGCACGGAGCGCGGCCTCGTCGTGCCTGTGATTCGCGACGCAGACCGTATGGGCCTTGCTGAAGTCGAAAGCACGATCGCTGATTTCGGCATGCGGGCCCGCGAAGGAAAGCTCGGTCTTGCCGAGATGCAAGGTGGAACCTTCACGATCTCCAATGGCGGCATCTATGGGTCGATGCTCTCAACGCCGATACTTAATGCGCCGCAGTCAGGCATTCTTGGCATGCACCGCATTGAAGAGCGCCCTGTTGTGCGGGACGGGCAAATCGTGGCACGCCCGATGATGTATCTCGCACTCTCCTATGACCACCGCATCGTTGACGGTAAAGAGGCGGTCACGTTCCTAGTCAACGTGAAAGATTCGCTTGAGAACCCCGCACGCCTGATTCTAGATCTCTAGCCCTGACTTCAGAGACAGTCCTAAGAGATAGTCCATGAGTACCTCCTACGACCTGACCGTCATCGGCACTGGCCCTGGCGGCTATGTGTGCGCCATTCGCGCCGCGCAGCTCGGAATGAAAGTCGCCGTTGTTGAAAAGCGCGAGAGCCATGGCGGTACATGCCTGAATGTGGGCTGCATACCCTCAAAGGCCCTGCTGCATGCGTCCGAGGCCTACGCCGACGCTACGGAGCATTTCGTCGAAATGGGCATCAAGGTGAAGCCGGAGCTGGACCTTGCCACAATGCTTGCCTTCAAGGATGAGGGCGTGAAGGGCAATGTGGACGGCATCGAGTATCTGCTGAAGAAGAACAAGATCGACACATATCACGGGCTTGGTACGATCCTCGCGCCTCATCAGGTCGAGGTAACCTCGGACAAAGGCGACAAGCAGACGGTTGAGGCCCAGGCCATTGTCATTGCCACCGGCTCCTCAAGCGCGAATGTGCCTGGCATCGAGGTGGATGAGAAACGCATCGTCTCTTCCACAGGCGCGCTAGCGCTGCCGAAAGTGCCGAAGCGCATGATCGTCATTGGCGGCGGTTACATCGGCCTTGAGCTGGGCTCCGTCTGGTCGCGGCTGGGTTCCGACGTCACCGTCGTCGAGATGCTGCACACAATCACGCCGGGGCTCGATGGCGAAGTCGCAAAGCAGCTCCAGCGTACGCTGAAGAAGCAAGGTCTCAAGTTCAAGCTTGGCGCCAAAGTCACCAAGGTCGACACGTCGGGCAAGTCGGTGAAGCTCACCATCGAGCCCGCTGAGGGCGGCGAACCCGAGACGCTTGATTGCGACGTCGTCCTGGTCTCCATTGGCCGCGTGCCGAATACGGAAGGCCTAGGCCTGGCGAATGTTGGCGTCGAGACGCATGCGCGTGGACGCATCGTCGTCGACCACAGCTTTCAAACCAACATTCCAGGCATCTATGCCATTGGCGATGTAATTGCCGGCCCTATGCTCGCGCACAAGGCCGAGGAAGAAGGCGTTGCCGTTGCTGAAATTCTTGCTGGCCAATCGGGTCATGTAAATTACGACGTGATCCCGTCCGTTGTGTACACAGCCCCGGAAGTGGCAAGCGTCGGCAAGACCGAAGAGCAGCTGAAGGAAGACGGAGTTGCCTACAAGGTCGGCAAATTTCCCTTCACCGCCAACGGCCGCGCCAAGGTCAATCGAACCACCGAAGGCTTCGTCAAAATTCTCTCCGACGCTGTGACCGATCGTGTGCTCGGGGTCCATATCATCGGTCCCGATGCGGGCACGATGATTGCCGAGGCGGCTGTGCTCATGGAGTTCGGGGGATCGGCCGAAGATTTGGCGCGCACGTGTCATGCGCACCCGACCCTTAACGAAGCCGTCAAGGAAGCCGCTCTCGCCGTCGAGAAACGTCCGATACATATGTGACGTTGGCGCGAGTTCTCACGCCCGCGGATGCGCGTCGTTGTAGGCCTTCAAGAGATGCGCGCGGTCGACCTCCGTATAACCTTGCGTGGTCGAAAGACTTGCATGCCCGAGCAACTCTTGGATTGCCCGCAAGTCGGCCCCTGCCCCCAACAAATGCGTCGCGAACGAGTGGCGGAGGGCATGCGGCGTGGCGGTCGCCGGCAATCCGAGCGCGGCACGGGCCTTCTCAAGACGCAGCTGTATAATCCGTGGGCTGAGCCTCTTGCCCCGCACGCCGATAAAGAGTGGATCGTCGGGGCCAAGTTTTTTTGGGCAAAGATCGAGATACCGCTGGATGGCCTCGCAGGCGACTGGTAGCACGGGCACGACGCGCGTTTTGTTGCCTTTGCCGGTCACGCGAAGCGTGTCGCGCCCCTTTATCGGCGCATCGCAGACCTGAAGTCTCAGCGCCTCGGAGATACGCAAGCCCGATCCATAAAGAAGCGTGAGCACGGCCGTGTCGCGCGCCAACGTCCAGTTCGGCGGCTCGGGCACGGCAAGATCGGAACCCTCGATTAGCGCAGTCGCTTTCGCCTCGGGTAGCGGCTTCGGCACGGCGTGCGGCAGCTTCGGCATGGACACCGCGCGAACCGCATCATTCTTGCCGTAGCCGCGCCGCTCCAGATATTGGAAGAACATGCGCAGGGCGCTTAAAGCGCGAGAGAGACTGCGGCTGCCGACGTTCTGGCTGCGGCGATAAGCAAGGAAAGATCGAATATCGCGTGCCGACAGTGCGAGCAGCGCCGGCATGTCAGGTGCACCACCAAAATGCTGACCTAAGAAGAAGAGGAATTGCCCAAGGTCGCGTGTATAGGACTCGACCGTATGCGCGGCGAGACCGCGCTCTGTCTTCAGATACACAAGCCAAGCCTGGGCAGCGGCGGCCACGTCCGGCGCCGTGCCGAGTTCTGAGATATCTTCTTGTCCGATATTTTGCGATTGCTTTGCCATCACGCTCCACCAACGTACCACAGGCGCTACTATGTCAGGGTGAGTCGTTAAGTCCCGGCTAACGTGAGTCTCCAACGTTCCAGGAAGTCCTTAGATTTGGCCAAATCCCACGCGGACCAAACCATGCTGATCCCCGAGACGGACTTGGAAACGGTCCCGGTGCTGGTCCCGTTGGCGCTGCCGGCGCCCTACGACTATCTCGTGCCGGAAGACGCGCAGCTGGGGCCCGGAAGCTTCGTGGTCGCGCCGTTGGGACCGGTAAAGTATGTCGCCGCGGTTTGGCGGCGGCCTGAAGGCGCACCAGCAGCAACAGTGCTGAGATCGAAACTGCGCGCGCTTGTCGATGTCCTCGACGATGTTCCGCCGCTTCCCGCTATCTCGATGGATTTCGCCGAATGGGTGGCGGGTTACACATTGGCACCGCCCGGCATGGTCTTGCGCATGATGATGAGCGCTAGCACCGCGTTTCAGCCACCCGCGCCACGCTACGGGGTGCGTCTCGCAGGACCGCCGCCGGAGCGCATGACGCCCGCCCGCACCCGTGTGCTCGAGACAGCTCGCAACGGGCTCATCTGGGTAAAGTCGTTGTTGGCCGAGGCGGCGGGTGTGAGCCCCGGCGTCATAGACGGCTTGGTCGATGCCGGCACGCTGGTAGCCGAGCCTCTGCCCGATACGATCGCACGCGAGCTCGACCCCAACCTGCTCCGCGCTGAGCTGACGGCGGAACAGACAAAGGCGGCGGAGCGGCTGCTCCACAACACGCGCGATGGGTTTGCCGTCTCGCTGTTGGACGGCGTGACAGGGTCGGGCAAGACGGAGGTCTATTTCCAAGCCATTGCGGAGACGCTTGCGCGCGGGAAGCAGGCCCTCGTTATGATCCCAGAAATTGCTTTGACTTCGGCGTTCCTCGCGCGATGCGAAGAGCGCTTTGGGGCCCGCCCCACAGAATGGCATTCCGGCCTCACCCAATCGGCGCGCGGTCGCGCGTGGCGCGCGGTTGCGGAAGGCAGGGCTCAGCTTGTGGTGGGCGCGCGTTCGGCGCTGTTTCTGCCCTTCCCTAAGCTCGGACTCATCGTTGTCGATGAAGAACACGATCAGGCCTACAAACAAGAAGACCGCGTCTCCTATCAAGCGCGGGACATGGCAGTCGTACGCGGGCATCTCGGCGGTTGCCCGGTCATTCTGAGCTCCGCCACACCGTCCATCGAGAGCTGGGTCAACGCGGATCAAGGCCGCTACCGCCATGTCCCCCTGCGGGCGCGCTACAAGGCTGCGGGTCTGCCCGACCTCAAAGCCATCGATATGCGGAAATCACCGCCGGAGCGCGGCTCGTGGCTATCGCCGGTGCTCACCGAAGCCATGGCGGAGACCTTGGCGCGCGGAGAGCAGTCCCTCCTGTTTCTCAACCGCAGGGGCTATGCGCCGCTCACGCTCTGCCGCAACTGCGGCTATCGCTTCGAATGCCCGAACTGCTCAGCCTGGATGGTGGAGCACCGGTTCCGCCACCGGTTAGAGTGCCATCATTGCGGTAAGTTCGCGCCTATCCCCGAGGAATGCCCCGCTTGCGGCGCCGAGGACTCCCTCGTGGCGTGCGGGCCGGGGGTAGAACGCATCGCCGAAGAGGTGGGAGCCCTTTTTCCGGAGGCGCGCCGGGCGATCCTCTCCAGCGACATGACCCCGCGCATCTCGGATCTGCGCGAGACCCTTCGGGAGATCGAAGACCGCGAGGTGGACATTGTGATCGGCACGCAGCTCGTGGCCAAGGGTCACCATTTTCCGGGGCTCGCGCTTGTGGGCGTTGTGGATTCGGATCTCGGTCTCGCCCAAGGCGACCCGCGCGCTGCCGAGCGCACGTTTCAGCTGCTGAGCCAGGTCACCGGCCGCGCGGGACGAGAGACGATTGCCGGGCGCGGACTGCTTCAGACCTATATGCCCGAACACCCTGTGATTGAGGCTCTGATCTCGGGCGATCGCGACGCATTCTACGAGCGGGAGATCGCGGCACGTCGAGAAGCTGGCATGCCGCCCTTCGGTCGGCTCGCCTCGCTGCTCATCTCCGGCACGGACCGCGCCGCCACGGAGGCCCATTCCCGCGCCATCGCCCGCGCCGCGCCGCCGGCCGACAAGATCAAAGTCCTCGGCCCCGCGGAGGCGCCGCTATCGGTGGTACGCGGCCGTTATCGCTACCGGATATTGGTCAAAGCCCCGCGCGAAAACGACATCCAGGCGTATCTGCGCCTTTGGATAGCCGATATGCCGAAAGCGCGGGGGTCGATCCGCCTTTCCATCGACATCGATCCGTATACTTTCCTCTGAGGCACGCGCCAAAGCCGCCGGTCAAGCGCTTGACTCATGCGCTTTTGTTGCGCCGCCGTCACCCCTATGTTACAGCCTCCGCGGGGTGTCCAAGGAGTGGTTCAACGGTGCCTTTTTCGGGCAGTTTTTCGTTGA
This sequence comes from Methyloceanibacter sp., assembly GCA_029287395.1. Classification (GTDB taxonomy): domain Bacteria; phylum Pseudomonadota; class Alphaproteobacteria; order Rhizobiales; family Methyloligellaceae; genus Methyloceanibacter. Next base: position 20,110 of record JARFRF010000003.1, read on the forward strand.
CGCGGGGGCTCTAATCCCAGCATTTACCGGGCTGTAAGGGTGGGTCGGCGAGAGCCTGCGCCCACGTCCAAGGGAGAGGCTTGAGGGACTTGTCAGCTGAGGATCATACAGTATCGGGAGTTGCCGGCCGCTATGCCACGGCGCTCTTCGAGCTTGCCATCGAAGAGAACGCACTTGAAAAAATCGAGACAGATCTCAACACGTTCGGCCAAGCCCTCGATGCCTCGGAAGATCTCGCCCGCCTCGTAAACAGCCCTATGTTTTCAGCCGAGGAGCAAGGCCGCGCTCTTGAAGCGATCCTCGACCAGATCAAAATCGACGGCCTGACCAAGAATTTCTTGCTGCTTGTCGCCAAAAACCGCCGGCTCTTCGCCGTGCCGGGCATGATCGGGGCCTTCCGCGCCCTCCTCGCCGATCATCGGGGGGAGATCAGCGCCTCAGTCGCCAGCGCCACGCAGCTCAATGATACGCAAGTTACAGCCTTGAAGCAGGCCTTGAAGGCCGCCCTCGGTAAGGACGTCATGCTCGATCAGCATGTCGATCCGAGCCTTCTCGGCGGCATCACGGTGAAGGTCGGCAGCCGCATGATCGACACCTCGCTTCGTACTAAACTCACCCGTCTCAAGCACGCCATGAAAGAGGTTGGCTAATGGATATTAGAGCCGCCGAGATCTCCGCGATTCTCAAAAACCAGATCAAGAATTTTGGGCAAGAAGCCGAAGTGGCCGAGGTCGGCCAAGTGCTTTCCGTCGGTGACGGTATCGCCCGGGTCTACGGCCTCGATAATGTTCAGGCCGGCGAAATGGTTGAATTTGCCGATGGTACGCCGGGCATGGCGCTGAACCTCGAAATCGACAATGTCGGTATCGTTATCTTCGGCGACGACCGGAACATCTCCGAAGGCGATATCTGCAAGCGTACCGGCAACATCGTGGAAGCCCCAGTTGGCAAGGGCCTGCTTGGCCGTGTTGTCGACGGTCTCGGTAACCCGATCGACGGCAAGGGGCCGATTGAGGCCACGGAAATGCGCCGCGTGGACGTGAAGGCGCCAGGCATCATTCCCCGCCAGTCGGTGCACGAGCCCATGCAGACTGGTCTTAAGGCCGTGGATGCGCTGATCCCGGTTGGACGCGGCCAGCGCGAGCTGATCATTGGCGACCGCCAGACCGGCAAGACCGCGATCATTCTCGACACGATCCTCAATCAGAAGTCGATCAACGATCGCGACGATGAGTCGGCCCACCTCTATTGCATTTACGTGGCTGTCGGTCAGAAGCGCTCGACCGTTGCCCAGTTCGTGAAAGTGCTCGAGGAGAACGGCGCACTGCCCTACTCCATCGTCGTGGCTGCAACGGCCTCGGACCCGGCCCCGATGCAGTTCTTGGCGCCGTTTACCGGCTGCACCATGGGCGAGTATTTCCGCGACAACGGTATGCACGCTCTCGTCAACTACGACGATCTCTCCAAGCAGGCCGTTGCCTATCGCCAAATGTCACTCCTGCTTCGCCGTCCGCCAGGGCGCGAGGCTTATCCCGGCGACGTGTTCTATCTTCACTCGCGCCTGCTGGAGCGCGCTGCCAAGCTCAACGCCGACAACGGTTCGGGATCACTGACCGCTTTGCCGGTGATTGAAACGCAGGCCAACGACGTGTCTGCGTATATCCCGACCAACGTGATTTCGATCACGGACGGTCAGATCTTTCTTGAAACGGACCTCTTTTATCAGGGCATCCGTCCAGCGGTGAACGTGGGTCTGTCCGTGTCTCGCGTGGGCTCTTCGGCTCAGGTCAAGGCCATGAAACAGGTGGCCGGCAAGATTAAAGGCGAGTTGGCTCAATATCGTGAGATGGCGGCGTTCGCACAGTTCGGCTCGGACCTCGACGCCACCACGCAGAAGCTCTTGAACCGCGGCGCGCGCCTGACCGAGCTTCTGAAGCAGCCGCAATTCTCGCCGCTCACGGTCGAGGAGCAAGTCGTTTCCATCTACACGGGTGTGAGCGGCTATCTCGATGACCTGGCCGTATCGGACATTGGCCGCTTCGAAGATGAGTGGCTGCGCTACATGCATACCGAGCATCAGGACCTTCTCGACACGATCCGCGATGAGAAGAAGATTTCCGATGAGACCGGCGAGAAGCTCAAAGCTGCAGCCGACAAGTTTTCTAAAGCCTTTGCGTGAGCTAATCGATGGCCTCGCTGAAGGAGCTTCGGAACCGTATCGCCTCGGTTAAGGCGACCCAGAAGATCACCAAGGCCATGCAAATGGTGGCCGCGGCGAAGCTTCGGCGCGCTCAGTCTGCGGCTGAGGCCGCCCGCCCCTATGCCGAGCGCATGGATGCCGTGCTGTCGAACCTCGCCGAGGCTTTGAAGGGCCTGGAGGGCGGCTCGCCTCTCATGATCGGAACCGGCAAGGACGATGTCCATCTTCTTATCGTCTGTACTTCGGAGCGCGGTCTTTGTGGTGGGTTTAATTCGTCCATTGTCCGCAAGGCTCGAGACAAGGTGCTGGAACTGATTGGACAAGGGAAAGAAGTCAAAATCCTTTGCGTCGGCAAGAAGGGCTACGATCAGCTTCGCCGCCAGTTCGCAGCGCAGATCATCGACACGATCGAGTTTCGCGGCATTAAGCAGCTGACATTCGAGAATGCCGACCAAGTAGGTCAACGCGTTCGGAGCATGTTTGAGGCCGGAGAGTTCGACGTGGCCACTCTGTTCTTTGCCGAGTTCAAGTCTGTCATCAGCCAAAAGCCGATGGCCCAGCAGCTCATTCCGGCATCGATTCCGGAAGGGGCTGAAGGCGGCGTCGACCTCAAAGGCGCGATCTACGAGTACGAGCCGGAGGAATCGGAGATACTTGCCGACCTTCTGCCGCTGAATATCACGACCCAGATTTTCAAGGCGCTGCTCGAAAATGCAGCGTCAGAGCAAGGCGCGCGTATGAGCGCCATGGATAGCGCGACACGCAATGCCGGCGAGATGATCGGCAAGCTGACGCTGAACTATAACCGGACCCGCCAGGCCCAAATCACCAAGGAGCTGATCGAGATCATCTCCGGTGCCGAGGCCCTCTAGTCAGTTAAGGAACGGAACGATGGCAAACAAACCCGTTGTGGCAGAGACCAAGAAGCAAGAGAAGCGCATTGCCGAAGGCGTGGGCCCCAAAGGCCAGATCCGCCAGGTGACCGGCGCTGTCGTCGACGTGCAGTTCGACGAGCACCTACCGGAAATTCTGAACGCGCTTGAGACAGAGAACCAGGGCAGCCGCCTCGTTCTTGAAGTGGCTCAGCATCTTGGTGAGAACACGGTGCGCACTATCGCTATGGACTCAACCGAAGGTTTGGTCCGCGGCCAGCAAGTCGTCGATACGGGCGAGCCAATTGCCGTTCCCGTGGGCCCAAAGACACTTGGCCGCATCATGAATGTGATCGGCGATCCGGTTGACGAGCTCGGTCCGATCGAAACGACCGATAGCCGCCCGATCCACGCCAGCGCGCCAGACTACGTGGACCAGGCAACGGAGTCAGAGATTCTCGTCACTGGCATCAAGGTCGTCGACCTACTCGCCCCGTACGCCAAGGGCGGCAAAATCGGCCTGTTCGGCGGCGCAGGCGTGGGCAAGACCGTTTTGATCATGGAGCTGATTAACAACGTCGCAAAAGCGCACGGTGGCTACTCCGTGTTCGCCGGTGTCGGCGAGCGCACCCGCGAGGGCAACGACCTCTATCACGAGATGATCGAGTCCAAGGTAAACAAGGATCCGAAGGAAGGTTCGATTGAAGGGTCGAAATGCGCCCTCGTGTATGGCCAGATGAACGAACCCCCTGGCGCCCGCGCCCGCGTGGCGCTGTCGGGCCTCACGGTTGCCGAGTCCTTCCGCGACGAAGGCCAGGACGTGCTGTTCTTCGTGGACAACATCTTCCGCTTCACCCAAGCTGGTTCCGAAGTGTCCGCCCTTCTGGGCCGTATTCCTTCGGCGGTGGGATATCAGCCCACGCTCGCCACTGACATGGGCGCCCTGCAGGAGCGCATCACCACGACCCAGAAAGGTTCGATTACCTCTGTGCAGGCCATTTATGTGCCGGCTGACGACTTGACCGACCCGGCGCCGGCAACGTCGATTGCTCACTTGGACGCCACGACCGTGCTGTCTCGTACCATTGCCGAGAAGGGCATCTACCCCGCCGTGGACCCGTTGGATTCCAGCTCGCGTATGCTCGACCCGCGCATCCTAGGTGAGGAACACTACGCCGTGGCCCGTCAGGTGCAGGAGATCCTTCAGCGCTACAAGGCGCTGCAGGACATCATCGCCATTCTTGGCATGGACGAGCTCTCCGAAGAAGACAAGCTCACCGTGGCGCGCGCCCGGAAGATTGAGCGCTTCCTGTCTCAGCCCTTCCACGTGGCTGAGGTGTTCACCGGTTCTCCTGGTGTCCTTGTCGACATTAAGGACACCATCGCCGGCTTCAAGGGTCTTTGTGATGGCGACTACGACCACTTGCCGGAAGCGGCGTTCTACATGGTCGGCACGATCGAGGAAGCGGTCGCAAAGGCTGAGAAGCTCGCCGCCGAGGCCGCTTAATGGCCGATCCGTTCAAATTCGAACTGGTATCGCCAGAGAAGCTATTGTTTTCCGGCGACGTGGAACAGGTGCTTGTTCCTGGCGCGGAAGGCGACATGACCATTATGGCCAAACACGCCCCAGTGATCACAACGCTGCGTCCTGGGCTGCTTGAAATCGACTTCCCCGATGGGAAACGGCAGCGCTTCTTCGCGCGCCGTGGCTTCGCCGAGGTAAACCCCGACGGGCTCACGGTGTTGGCGGAACGGGCCATCGATCTCGATGACTTGGACCCCGAACAACTCACGCAGGACATCGCCAATGCCGAGGAAGACGTCGCCGATCTATCCGGTGACGCAAAGGACAGGGCTCTGATGACGCTCGAACATCTTCGGCAGGTTCAAGCGGTGCTCAGCGCCTAGGTCATAGACGTCGAAGGGCGGTAGCCGTTGAGGGGGGCGTTGAGCTCCCCTTTTTATTGTCGAGGCCCTTGCGCAAGTAGCGCGATGGACGACCCCCTACTTCACGACCAGATGGGCGAAAGCGTCGATAACGGCGCGGTAGACGGTCTGCTTGAATGGCACCACAAGCCCGGGCAGCTCGGTAACAGGAACCCAACGCCAAGCGTCAAATTCTGCCTTATGCTTTGGGCGTGGCTTTAGGTTGATCTCGCCGTCGGTTCCCTCGAAGCGTGCCGCGAACCACATCTGTTTCTGTCCTCGATACTTGCCCTTCCAGGCAACGCCGACCAATTCCGATGGCAGATCGTAAAAGAGCCAATCCTCAGTTTGGGCAAGAAACGTCGCATCACGGACACCTGTCTCCTCCCATAACTCACGGCGCGCAGCATCTTCTGGCGCT
>JARFRF010000011.1 GCA_029287395.1 Methyloceanibacter sp.
TCCGTCAGGATTGCCAGGGATCGCTGTAAAAATCGGTCGATCCGCTGGTTCCACTCCGTCTGCGAGAGCGTCAAGCGCGTCGTGCGGAATCATCCATAGACCACCTTTACCTTCAAACGGGGGATCGAACTGATCGCCCCCGATCGCAGAGTCAGTCACGTAGAGGTTGCCATCCTTGTCAAATCCCAAGGCGTTTATGAGGACAATCGGGCTGCCGTTGATTTGTTCAAATACAGAACCCTGTCCTGTGTCGATCTCGCCAAGCACTTCACCGGCGTCATTAAACGCCAGCAGTTTACTACGCATACGGCCTGGATCTTTGACCGCCTGACCATTGCTGTCGACAAACGGCGCTGAGCCAGTGCATAGAAAGATGGTGCCAGCCGGGAACTTTTTGGTAGCTACTGGAAGGACGCCCATACCGAGTGGCGCGGTAAGACCTTTAATCAGCGTCTTGTTGACCATCGACAACTCGCCGTTTGCCTTCACTTCCAGTTTGCTGATGTAGCCGGCACCCTCGACCCAACCGAAGCCTTCCGACAGATCACCTGCCTCAGCTGAGTTAGAGACAAACACATGGTTGCCGTCGGCGCTGAAGACCGCGCCTTCCGGATTGTCGAATGATTTGAGCACCTGTAGGATCACAGCGGGTGACGGGTGAACCCCGCCATGGATCTCCGCTGCTGCAACACGGTCAGCATATGTAGGGAGACCAAGGGCACTGAGTGCGACTAGGCTTCCGACTGCTGCCAACTTTGAGAGCTGGTTAATACGAAGCGCTAACATTGGGAATCTCCTTTTCGAGGCTTGCCGGCTCAAGACCATCCTGAGCTAAAGGAGATTCTGCATCATCGCACCGATAATGGCTGTGGTATTTGCCACATTGGCACGCCCCATATGACCGAGTCCAAACCATCCCTTTCTGGAATCAGACTTTTCGCCAAGCTGCCAAAAGCGGCGTTGGCGCAAATCGAATCTCAGTGCTCATGGCGGCGCTACGAGCCAGGAGAGTCCATCGTCGACTATCTGGATACAAGCAATGACGTCTTCTTCATTATTGAAGGAGAGGCGCGCGTCACAATCTATTCACTAGTAGGCAAGGCCGTGAGTTTTCGTGATTTAGGCCCCGGCGAAATGTTCGGCGAATATCCGGCGATCGACATGGGCACTCGATCGGCGAGTGTAGAAGCAAAGACCAGCTGCCTGGCCGCATCAATGTCAGCTTCGGATTTCCAAACTTTGCTGCGATCCGAGCCCGAAGTGGCAGAAACACTAATACGCCAGCTTGTAGCAACGATCCGAAGACTAACAACGCGCGTCTATGAGTTTAGCACCCTTGCAGTTAACAACCGGATCCAAGCTGAACTATTACGGCAGGCGAGTTTAGTGCCGCGCGATAGCAAAGGCACACACGTTGTTCCCGCGCCTACTCACCAAGAAATCGCCAGCCGCGTTAGCACTCACCGCGAGGCCGTTACGCGCGAACTCACTCGTCTTTCGAAGATTGGTATCCTCGAACGTCGTGACGATACACTACTAATCAAGGATATAGATCGACTGGCTTCGTTGGTCCACGAGGCAACTGGCGAATAGGTTGACCCCATTTTTTTGGTGCGCACGAGCGATCTGAGCAGGGCTTACTTTCGGATAGCCTTGCATTTCGATTGTGCAAGCCGACGAGATCTTGTCCGCCCCACAAAACAAGTGTGCCGTTGCTCGATTTCCTACTGCAATAATCTTTTGTTATCTCGCTCAAGACGTGCACTATAATAAGTTTGTGCGTGCGGGAAGGAGACCAAGGCTATGTTGGTGGTCCCATCCATTTGCCTCGATACGGCGCCTCCTTACTCTGAGGAAGCAAAAGGGGTGATGTGTGCCGCCCTCAGAGCCCATTCCGCAAGAAGCCGACTGATCCCATCGCTTTGCAGTGAATACGCGGGCCGAGTTCTTGGGGCGAGCGGCAATTCTCTTCCTAAAGAATCCATTTTTGGCGTCAATCAAGGAGTCCACGATGGGGTTTCTTGAGCTCGTTACGCTGACGACGGCGCTGCTTCATCGAGAGAAGCGCATCTCTTGCCGCGCACTTGCCCGGCTTTTTGAACTAGATGATGCGTGCTTAGAAGATTTGAAGTTCGAACTTGTGAGCGCCAAGCGGTGTGCGATTGAGGATGAAGATGGCGTCCTGATCTGGAACGAACCACCCGAGATTACCGTGCAGGAGCGTCCTACGACATCCAAAGCGGGTGAAGTGCGCGCGCTTCCAAGAACAATCGAACGACCGCAGCCGGCAGATCCGCCGACCGAGATTGCACCGACCGAGAGTCGTCGGCAGTTGACTGTTATGTTTTGTGATCTTGTCGGATCGACCGCTCTGTCCACCCAATTAGATCCGGAAGACCTTCAGGAGATCATCCATGGCGTCCAAGCGCTGTGCGCCAAGGTAATAAAGTCATTCGATGGTCATATAGCCCAGTTCCTGGGTGACGGCATCCTTGTCTATTTCGGTTATCCCAAGGCCCATGAGAATGACGCCGAGCGAGCTGTCTTATCTGGTCTGGGTATCATTGACGCATTAGCTGAATTCGAACTAGAGCGCGGCCGTGAAATCAAGCCTAGCGTGCGGATTGGCATCGCTACCGGCCTCGTCGTGGTAGGCGAAAGAATTGGTGACGATTCTCCGAAGGAGACGACGGGCATTGGTGAAACGCCGAACATTGCGGCGCGCTTGCAGGCTGCCGCAGAGCCGAACACCATAGTTATTGGCCCCGCGACGCACACGCTTGTCGAAACGGCCTTTAGATGCGAGGACCTCGGCGAGCTTGAGCTAAAAGGCGTGTCCGAGCCTATGCATTCATGGCGTGTAATTGGAGTCGCCGAGGACCAAACAGAGGTAAAAGAAAGCAGTGCGACAGAGAACGTCCAGCTATTCGGCCGCGACGAAGAGATCGGCCTGCTTGAGCGTCGCTGGGCGCAGAGCAAGGATCGCCACGGTCAGGCGGTCCTGATCAGCGGACAGGCCGGCATCGGAAAATCCGCTTTGGCCGAAATGGTGGGTGGCCGGATTAAGAAAGATGGGTTTTCTCGTACCACTTTCCGATTTTCTCCTTACTACACCAACAGCACGCTCTATCCCGTAATCGAAAATATCAAGCGAATGTCCCAATGGGAGGTTGGAGATTCTCCGTACACGCATCTAGCGAAGCTCGAACACTTGCTCGCGAATTATGACTGGGACCTTGGAGAAGTCGTACCGCTATTTGCCGCGTTGCTCTCTCTGGAACTACCTGCTGGGCGTTATCACCCCTTGAACTTGACGCCCCAACAGCAAAAGCAGCAAACCCTTGACATGCTGGTTCGTTGGGCGCTTGAGGAAGCTGAACGACGGCCGACATTCCAAGTATGGGACGACCTCCACTGGGCAGACCCAACGACGCTCGAACTTCTCGGCCTGCTCATGGACCAAGCCGCTACGGCACCCATATTCATCGTGCTCACGTTTCGCCCTGCGTTTGTCCCGCCGTGGCCAACACGTTCACATATGACCCCGATTACCTTAAGTCGTCTTGATGAGCCGGATATTGAGGCGATAGTCAGCCGTCTAGCGGGTGGTAAGGCGCTCCCCGCTGAAGTAGTTCGGCATATTGTCGAGAAGAGCGATGGAGTTCCTCTGTATGCCGAGGAACTAACCAAGGCGATCTTGGGATCCGGTCTGCTCCGGGAAGAAGCTAATCGCTACGAATTGACCGGCCCACTCTCGGCTGTCGCGATCCCGGCCACCCTCCAGGAGTCCCTGTCGGCTCGGCTTGATCGGTTGCCGAAGTTGCGCGAGGTGGCTCAGCTTGGTGCCGTGATCGGACGCGAGTTTGACTACGATATGCTCAGGGCCATTGCGCCGATGGATGATTCCCGCCTCGAGGAGGGGTTAAGACAACTTGTTGAGGCCGAGCTTCTGTATCAACGGGGGCTCCCGCCACGGGCAAAGTACATCTTTAAGCACGCGCTCATCCAGGATGCAGCCTATCAGTCGCTGCTCAAGCGAACCCGAGAGCAATGTCACCGCCAAGTGGCAGACATTCTGGAAACACGTTTTCCAGATACAGTGAAGAACCAGCCGGAGTTATTGGCTCACCACCACACTGAGGCTAACTCTCCTCAAACGGCGGTTGAATATTGGCTAAAGGCCGGCCAACTTGCCGTCAATCGCTTTGCAGATCAGGAAGCGGTGGGCCACCTCGAGAAAGGTCTCGGTGTACTCCTTACTCTCCCCGAAACTACAGAGCGGGCCAGACTAGAACTGACTCTGCTGACCAGTCTGGGGCCCGCCCTAATGGCTACAAAGGGCTATGCCGCTCCAGCTGTGAGCAAAGCATACCTAAGAGCCCGAGAGCTCTGCCAAGAGCTCAAGGACATAACGCATCTTTTCCCGGTCCTATGGGGTTTATGGATGTACCATATGGTGCGGGCCGAGCATGAGTCTGCGATCGAGCTGACAAAACAGATTCTTAGCGTGGCGCAAACCACTGGCGATCCAGAGCTTGCACTCGAGGCGGACTTTGCGGCTGGGCTAAGCACATTTTACTGCGGTGACCTGCCCGTGGCCCGCGAGCATCTCGAGAAAGCCATAAACGCGTATGACCCCGATCAGCACAAAGGGCTGGGTGCAACGTATGGGGGTCTAGATCCCTGTGTGTGTTGCCTAAAGTATTTGGCTTGGACGTTATGGTTGCTCGGCTACCCTGATCAGGCGCTGAAGAGAGCCGATGAAGCGCAGCCTCTCGCAAGACAGGTCGCCAATCTTTATACGCAAGCTCGTTCGCTTTATTGGGACAGCCTCGTACGTCAGTTTACAGGTCAGTGGGACGTACTGCGCGAGCGGATTGAGGTTGCCATCAAACTGGCGACTGAGCATGGCTTTGCACTTGTACTCGGTGTTGGACCGATCATGCGTGGCTGGGCGTTGGTGAACGAAGGAAGAGCTGAAGAAGGAACAAAGGACATTCGTCAGGGGCTCGAACGCTACCGAGCCACCGGTGCAGCGTTTCAATTGCCGCATCTGCTGACCTCGCTCGTTGAGGCGCACAAAAAAGCGGGACAGCCAGAAGATGGACTAAGCGTACTGGTCGAAGCCCTGGCAATCGCGGAGAAAACCGGGGAGCACTACTATGAGGCCGAGCTGCTGCGGCTCAATGGGGAGTTGTTGCTCATTAAGTCACCTAGTGATCCAGCTGAAGCGGAAGCTTGTTTTCAGCGCGCACTTGAGATCGCCGATCGCCAGCACGCGAAGTCACTAGAGCTGCGCGCAGTTTTGAGCCTTGCTCGACTATGGAAGCACCAGGGTAAGACAGGCGACGCCCGCAAGCTACTGAGCGATACGCTTGCATGGTTTACTGAAGGCTTCGAGACAGTTGACCTAAGAGATGCCAAAGCCTTTTTGAACGAACTTGGCGAAAGTACAGAGAC
>JARFRF010000028.1 GCA_029287395.1 Methyloceanibacter sp.
GCGCGGCGCCACCTCCTTTGACGCTATGACCGATGTCGCGAAGGACCTGCGCGCCACACTTGGTGCGCTGTATTCGCTCGAGCGCCCTCGAGTCGTGTCGGAGCAAGTCTCTGTCGATGGAACGCGCAAATGGCTGCTGCGTCTCACCGATGGCAAGGACGTGGAGACGGTGTACATCCCCGAGCAGGACCGCGGCACACTGTGCATCTCGAGCCAGGTAGGCTGCACACTGACTTGCACCTTCTGTCACACGGGTACGCAGCGTCTTGTCCGCAATCTTACCGCGCAGGAAATTGTCGGGCAGATACTCCTGGCCCGAGACAGGATCGGCGATTGGCCGGGTGCTGTGCCCGACGATCCAACGGGCTTACCCTCGGGCGAGCGCAAGATCACTAACGTCGTGCTCATGGGCATGGGCGAACCGCTCTACAACTTCGACAATGTGCGCGATGCCTGCGCCATTGCAGCCGATGGCGAAGGTCTTTCGATCTCGAAGCGTCGTATCACCCTATCCACGTCTGGCATTGTGCCCGAGATCCCACGTTGGGGCGAAGAAGCCGGCACGATGCTGGCGATTTCGCTTCACGCAGTCCGCGATGAGCTGCGAGACGAGTTGGTGCCGATCAACCGAAAATGGCCGATCGCCGAGCTCTTGGATGCGTGCCGGGCGTATCCCGGCCTGTCGAATGCGAAACGCATTACCTTCGAGTACGTGATGCTAAAGGGTGTAAACGACTCCATCTCCGACGCTAAGGCGCTCGTTCGCCTGCTCAAGAAGATCCCTGCGAAGATCAACCTGATTCCCTTCAATCCATGGCCAGGCACCGCGTATGAGTGTTCGGACTGGGAGCAAATCGAGAAGTTCGCCGAGGTCGTGAACCGCGCGGGCTATGCGAGCCCTGTGCGCAGCCCGCGTGGCCGAGACATCATGGCCGCCTGCGGTCAGCTCAAAAGCGCGAGCCTAAAACAGCGAGCAAGCGAGCGGCTCAGCGAAGCGCAAGCATAGGAGCCACAACGCGCGCTTAAGCCTTCGCCCACGCGATCGCCGCTTCCAAACGGTCATTGCCCCAGAAAAGTTCCTCGCCAACCGTGAAGGAGGGCGCGCCGAAAATGCCACGCGCCTTGGCATCAGCCGTTTGGGCGAACAGCGCCTCCTTATTGGCGGGACTAGTGGCGGCCTCGAAGGCGGGGTCCGGATCGACGCTACATTGCTCCAGAATGTCGCGCAGCGTCTCATCATCGGCGATGTCGCGTTGCTTGGCATAACTCGCCATGAAGACCCCACGCGTGAAGGCCGGCGTCCAGCCCGCCGTCACGCCCACAAGCGCGAGCCGCGCAGCCTTCAGCCCGTTCTGCGGAAAACGTACCGGTGGCAGTGCTAGAGGTAGACCTTCGTCGTCGCAGACGCGTGCAAGGTCGCGCCACATATATTGCCCCTTGGCGGCGTAGATATTGAACGGCGAGTCGTTCCAGCCGAGCTCCTTGAAGATTGGTCCGAGCAGGAAGGGCCGCCAGCGGACCGCAACACCCGCTTTCGCCGCAGCCTGCGTAATGCGCATCGCGCTCACGTAGGAATAGGTGCTAGCAAACTCGTACCAAAAATCAATGGTGCGCATGATGGGACTCCAGCGCGGCAAGGCATCTTCTATAATCCCACCGGAGATCATCGTCACGATGACCGGGGTACCGAACATCTTATGATTGGATCTTTTGTTTGGCGCGGGGTTGTTGTTGTCGCGTCGTTCTTTGTCGCGGTCGGCGTTGCGCTCGCTGTGCTACTCGCACTCGGTGCCGCATGGATGGGCGACGAGCTGCGCGCGATTGCAATCGAAGATCCGCAGTTCCGAGCGTTCGTGCTTGATGACCCGGTTCTCCGGGATCCAGCCGTCCAGCGAGGCGTGGCCATGGCGTTTGGCGCCGTGGTGTTTTTCGGAACCGCCGGGCCCGCTCTGACCGCGCTGCCGGCATTTGCAGCCGCCGTCGCAGGAGAGGTCCTGCATATCCGTTCTTGGATGTACTATGTCCTCGCAGGAGGAGCCGCGCTCGCCGCACTTCCTCTGTTGGTCAGCACTGAGGCTTACGGCCCTGCTGTAGACGTGCCCTCTTTGTCCGAGGGCCAGTCCATAACGATCTTCGCCACGGCCGGCTTTGCCGGCGGCCTCAGTTACTGGCTTCTGGCAGGTCGCGGAGCCTAACCTTCGTCCGCGCCTTTTCGTGGGCGATGGCCACGAGCCACGGCTCGGGCTTGAAAAGGGTCACCGTCTCTCGCCATGACCGCTTGCTTTGTCCGCGACGATGGCGCCATGCAAAACCCAGTTCGCGAAGCAGGGACGCGCGCGAGGGCGTCTTCGCTTGGGCGTCGGCGGTAGTGTCTTTCGTCATCCACGCACTCCTTCGGCCCCCCGAAGAATCAACGTAAGCATAGTGTCCAAAGTTCCGGCCGATTTCGCAACAATCATAAAACGTCATGCAAAAAGCCCGGTTTACGAGACCTGGAGGAGGTTGTTGGCATTGTGCGCGGGCTGGGCCATAAAGCGTTGATTTTCGTCACAAGACCCCGGCCAACGCGACCGTTTGCATCGGCAGGGGCCCTTTATCTTGAGGAAACGCCTGTGGCGCGACGCTGGTTGCTCGCAACTCTGGTTTTGGGTCTGGTCGTTGGTTTGATCTTCGCGATCTTCCCTGGCCTGGACCTTTGGGCAGCCTCGCTCTTCTACGATTCTGAATCTGGCAAGTTCCCCATGTCTCGCAGCGAGGACTGGGAAACCGTCCGGAACCTGGCCTATTGGGTGCCCTATCTCTTGGTTGCGCCGTCCGTATTCGTGCTCGTCCGAAAGCTCGTCTTTCCCCGCACGAAGATGATTATCGCGCCATCCATCGCGCTCTTCCTTGTTGGCTCATTCATTGCCGGGCCTGGCGTGGTGAGCAATCTTATACTGAAGGAAAACTGGGGCCGTCCGCGGCCCATCCAGGTCGAACAGTTTGGCGGAAAGGCCGACTTCGAGCCCTGGTGGCGGCCTGGAGGCGCCTGCCAGCGCAACTGCTCCTTCGTTTCTGGAGAGGGAAGCCTGGCTTTCTGGACCGTGGCGCCCGCGATGTTGGCCCCTCCCGCGGCTCGGCCCTTCACCATGGGCGCGGCCGTGCTCTACGGGATTTCTGTCGGCGGTTTGCGGGTTGGCTTTGGCCGACACTTCCTGAGCGACGTCCTCTTTGCCGGCATCGTCACCATTGGCGTGGTCCTCTTGTTCTATTATTTGCTCTTGGCCCCTGGCCGGCGCAACGACGCAAAGCTTGAGGCGCGGCTCGATAGTATCGCGTTCGGCCTTCATCGCGGCATTGCGGCGCTTCTCGCTGGCATTGGCACCGTAATGGCGCGCATCGGCGCCGGCTTGCGCCATTCGGGACAAACGCTACAAAGGCGCTCCCATCCCGACGAAAAGTCTGGCGCCCCATAGCGAGGCCCACTTGCGCGGACGCCTCTCGCGCCTATAGTCCCGGCCAACCTTGCATTGGCGCCATCGACGCGCTGTTCCAGGACTTTGGAATGACTGAGATCAAAAAGGTCGTACTCGCCTACTCCGGCGGCCTCGACACATCCATCATCCTGAAATGGCTTCAGGAGACCTACGGCTGCGAAGTCGTGACATTCACCGCCGACCTCGGCCAAGGCGAAGAGCTGGAGCCAGCGCGAAAGAAGGCAGAGATGCTCGGCGTCAAACAAATCTTCGTCGAAGATCTGCGCGAAGAGTTTGTACGGGACTATGTATTCCCGATGTTCCGGGCAAACGCGCTCTATGAAGGCGTCTATCTGCTGGGGACTTCCATCGCACGGCCACTGATCGCAAAACGGCAGATCGAGATTGCCAAGGAGACCGACGCCGACGCTGTTTGTCACGGCGCGACCGGCAAGGGCAATGACCAGGTTCGCTTCGAACTCGGTTACTATGCGCTCAACCCGGACATCAAAGTTATCGCCCCCTGGCGGGATTGGCAGTTTCGGTCAAGATCCGACCTCATCGCATTCGCCGAGAAGCATCAGATTCCCGTGGCGAAGGACAAGCGGGGCGAGGCGCCTTTCTCCGTCGACGCCAATCTGCTGCACTCGTCCTCGGAAGGCAAAGTGCTCGAAGATCCAAATGTCGAGCCGCCGCCTTACGTCTTCCAACGCACTGTCGCGCCTGAAGATGCGCCGGACGAGCCGACCGTCATCACAATCGGATTCGAGCACGGCGATCCTGTCTCGATCAACGGCACGCGGATGTCGCCTGCAGCGCTTCTCACAAAGCTAAACGAGCTTGGCCACGACAATGGCATCGGGCGCGTTGACCTCGTGGAAAACCGATTCGTCGGCATGAAGTCGCGCGGCATCTACGAGACGCCGGGCGGCACGATCCTGCTCGCGGCTCACCGGGCCATCGAATCGCTGACCCTGGACCGCGAGGCCATGCACCTGAAAGACCAGCTCATGCCGCGCTACGCGGAGTTGGTCTATTACGGGTTCTGGTTCGCACCCGAGCGCGAGATGCTCCAGGCCCTCATTGACAAGAGCCAGGAACATGTGGAGGGCGAGGTGACGCTGAAGCTTTATAAGGGCAACGTCATCGTCGTCGGACGCAAGAGCGAGAACTCTCTGTACTCGGACGAGATCGTCACGTTCGAGGACGACCAGGGCGCCTACGACCAAAAGGACGCAGAGGGCTTCATCAAGCTCAATGCTCTGCGCTTAAGGACACTGCGGAAACTGCGTGGTTGAAGCCTGACGTGGCGCGTGGGAAAGACGGGTCATCGGCTCCAGCATTGCGATTGGCGGCAATATCCCTATATTGCACCGCAACAAGCGCCCGCAGTAGACGCTATAGCCGCCTGCCCGAAAGACCTATCCAAACATGACGCTACGGAACATTGCCATCATCGCGCATGTCGACCATGGCAAGACCACCCTCGTTGATCGCCTGCTCCAACAGTCCGGTGCTGTTCGGACCAATCAGCGTGTCGACGAGCGCGCCATGGATTCAAATGACCTCGAGAAAGAACGCGGGATCACAATCCTGGCCAAGGCGACCTCGATCGTTTGGGAAGGGACGCGCATTAATGTTGTCGATACGCCCGGCCACGCGGATTTCGGGGGCGAGGTGGAACGCATTCTGAATATGGTCGATGGGGCGCTTGTCCTGGTCGATGCGGCGGAGGGCCCCCTTCCTCAGACAAAGTTCGTTGTGTCCAAGGCACTCAAGATGGGCCTCAAGCCCATCGTCGTGATCAACAAGGTCGACCGCCCCGATTCTCGGCCCGACGATGTCTTGAATGAGATTTTCGATCTGTTTGCCGCACTCGATGCCAACGACGAGCAGCTCGACTTCCCCGTGCTCTACGGCTCCGCGAAAGAGGGCTGGATGGCCGAGAGCCCAGAGGGTCCGAAGGACCAAGGGATGACGCCACTCTTTGAGCTGGTGCTGAGCCATGTTGCGGCACCAGCGGTCGAAGACGGTCCGTTCCAGATGCTCGGAACGATCCTTGAAGCCAACCCGTATCTTGGCCGCATCGTGACGGGCCGTATCACGGCCGGAACCGTCAAGCCCAACGAAATGGTCAAGGTCCTCGATCACGAAGGCAACCTTGTCGAGCAGGGCCGGGTGTCCAAGGTGCTTGCTTTTCGCGGTCTCGAGCGCGCCTCGTTGGAAGAAGCGACAGCCGGCGACATCGTATCTATCGCAGGCCTACCGAACGCTACCGTCGCCCACACGATCTGCGCACTGGAGATCAATTCTGCATTGCCGGCCCAACCGATCGACCCGCCGACATTGTCCATGACGTTTCGGGTCAATGACTCGCCGCTCGCGGGCACCGAGGGATCTAAGGTCACCGGCCGCATGATCCGGGATCGGCTTCTACAGGAGGCCGAAGGCAATGTTGCGCTGAAGGTCGCCGAGTCCGACGAGAAGGACTCGATGGTCGTCGCTGGCCGCGGCGAGCTTCAGCTCGGCATTCTGATCGAGACGATGCGCAGGGAAGGCTTCGAACTCTCCGTATCGCGTCCCCGGGTGCTTCTAACCCGCGATGAAGCAGGGCAGCTGCTAGAGCCTATCGAGGAAGTCGTCATCGATCTCGACGAGGAACACCAGGGAGCCGTTGTTCAAAAGCTATCTGAGCGAAAGGCAGACTTGATCGAGATGAAGCCATCCGGCGGTGGCCGCGTGCGTCTCGTGTTCCATGCGCCGACGCGCGGCCTGATCGGGTATCAAAGCGAGCTTCTCACCGACACGCGCGGCACCGGCATCATAAACCGCCTGTTCCACGGCTATGCGCCGTACAAGGGACCCATTCAGGGACGCCGCAATGGCGTTCTTGTATCCACCGACCAGGGTGAGGCCGTGGCGTACGCGTTGTGGAATCTTGAGGACCGAGGGCCCATGATGATCGAGCCGGGGGCACGGGTCTATCAGGGGATGATCGTCGGCGAACATACGCGCGGCAACGACCTTGATGTGAATGTCCTGAAGGGCAAGAAGCTCACCAACATTCGTACCACGTCAAAGGACGAAGCAGTGCGATTGACACCGCCTATGCGAATGGTCCTGGAAAAAGCGTTGTCTTACATCCAAGACGACGAACTGGTCGAGGTCACGCCTGAGTCGATACGCCTCCGCAAACGCCATCTAGATCCAAATGATCGCAAGAAGGCTGAGCGGCTCCGCGATGCGGAGAACGCGGCCTGAATATGCGGTTCCACTCGTTTCACGTCTGGCATCGCCGATCTGACCATAGGATAAATTCAACGCGCCCTTTGCCCAGTCCGCACAAACTAGTCTAGGCTCTGCCTATGTCCGTCGATGTGGCTCAGGTGAGGCCGGCACGGCCAAAGGATGCAGACGCACTTGCTGCTGCTTACGAAGAGGCGTGGCGAGGAGCTTATCAGGGCATCATTCCGCATCTCGATTTGGAACGGATGATTGCACGCCGTGGGGCTGTCTGGTGGGAGCGCGTGCTGCGACGTCGAGCATCCCTTCTCGTTCTCGACTTTGGCGGCCAAGTAGCCGGTTATGTCACGTTCGGACGCTGTCGTATTGGGCGTGGCCCGTATCGGGGCGAGATCTTCGAACTTTACCTCTGCCCCACCTATCAGGGCCTAGGGCTCGGAACCAAACTCTTCGACGGTGCGCGGCAGAAGCTGCGCGAATGGCGCCTCCATGGCCTGTTGGTCTGGGCACTCGCAGACAACGAAGCTGCTTGCGACTTTTACATACGTCTCGGCGGCAGACCGATCGCCGAAGGCGCCGAAAGTTTCAGTGGCACCACGTTGCGCAAAATTGCCTTCGTCTGGCGTTGATGAAGTCACATCCACGGCGGCGGAGTTGCGGATCGCAAACGCGGTATACCCTGCAGCCCGAATGTTGACGTAAGCTCCCAGGGACGTCACCAGACTTGTGGCAAGCAGCCTGTCGTCTTACAACGGCACCGCACAATTTTTGCCGTCTTCGGTGAAAGGACGATGGCAGAACGAGCGAATCGGGGGCGCCTGCACGATGAGTGACATGAGAATTGCGGTGCTTGGCGCTGCAGGACGCATGGGGCAGGCCTTGACCCAAGCCTTGCTCGCGACGCCCGGCTGTGAGATCGCGGGAGGCCTCGAGGCGGCCGGCTCACCCGCGATTGGCCGTGACCTCGGAGAGATCGCGGGTCTCGACCCCATTGGGGTTCAAGTCACTGATGACCCTCATGCGTTGTTTGCCCATGTCGAGGGCGTTCTTGACTTCACCCTTCCCCACGCGACGACGGAATTGGTGGCGCTATCGGCACAATCGCGTATTGTTCATGTCATCGGTACGACCGGCTTCACGGAAGACCAGCTCGCCAAGATCGACGCCGCCGCCCGTCATGCCACAATCGTGAAGGCCGGCAATATGAGCATGGGCGTTAATCTCATGGCGGCGCTGACAGAGCGTGTCGCCACGATTCTGGGACCTGAGTTCGATATCGAGATCCTCGAGATGCACCATCGCCACAAGCGCGACGCGCCGTCCGGCACCTCACTCATGCTGGGCGAGGCGGCGGCGAAAGGACGGGCGGTCGCATTGGCCGACAAGGCCGTACGGACACGCGACGGCGACACAGGCCCGCGCACCGAAGGCGATATCGGCTTTGCCGCGCTGAGGGGCGGCGATGTGGTGGGCGAGCACAGCGTGATCTTCGCCGGCCCTGCGGAGCGATTCCAACTGACCCACATTGCGTCTGACCGCGGAATCTTCGCCCGTGGCGCCGTTCGCGCGGCCCTGTGGGCGAGAGGACGGGGGCCCGGGTTGTACTCAATGTTGGACGTTCTTGGATTGTGAACCTGAAAGGAGTGAGCTTGTGGGCCGCGATTTCACTGTGATGCGGGAGCCAACTAGACGCAGCAGCCCAAAAGTCACCCCATTAGGTGGCCATATGGACCATGGCCGTTTTCCAAGCGAATCTGTAGTTTGAGTGATGGAGAGGCCAAAAATGGCATCGGGGGACCAATTGAGCGGAAAATGACAGGGCGTCATTCAGGGGACATGCTTCAAAAAACCAGCGATCGACCAGAGGATACGGATAATGTTCTTGTTTTGGTCCGACATGGCCAAAGCGAGTGGAACCGTTTGAACATGTTCACGGGCTGGAAGGACGTCGGCCTCAGCGAAGAAGGCGTCGCGGAGGCTCATCGGGCCGGTGGGCGGCTCAAGGAAGAGGGTCTGGTCTTTGACAGTGCCTTCGCCTCAACGCTGAAACGGGCGCACAACACTCTCGATATCATCCTTGGCGAGGTTGGACAGGGCAAACTGCCAATCATCAAGGCCGCGGCACTTAACGAACGCGATTACGGCGATCTTGTCGGGATCAACAAAGAAGAGGCGCGGAAGCGCTTTGGCGCTGAGAAAGTACAAATCTGGCAGCGCTCCTACGATGTCGCTCCGCCAGGCGGCGAATCGCTGAAAGACACAGCGGCTCGGGTCTGTCCCTTCTTTGATCGATGGATTGTTCCCGAGCTTCAGTCAGGCAAAAACGTTATCGTGGTCGCACATGGCAATTCGCTGCGTTCGTTGATTATGGAACTCGACAAGCTCACGCCGGAAGAAGTCCAGCACTACTCGTTGGCGACGGCCACACCGGTCATCTATCGAGTGCAAGCGGACGGCACTCTCGCCGAAAAACGCAGTCTCGCCGCCTAGGCTAAGCGTGCGCCTCTCCGGCAACCGTGGGTGATCGAGCCTCGCGCAAGGCTTCCTTCAAGGCGTCAGCAAAGTCTTCACGTTCGGGATCTGTCAAGAAGGCCCCGAAGACGAGACGCTTCCCGTGGCTGGCAAGGGAGAGCTCCGACGACAGCCCGACCCGCTCATTAACCTGCACGCGGACCCAATACGGATTGAACCGCCAAGACTGTTTTTTGCCGTCAGGCGCAACACGAGTCACGGTGAGTGCTTCGTCGGTCAATGCCACGGTCTCATAGACCCTCAAGGCGCGAAAATTGATCCGAAACGCGACATAGACGAGAAGCACGTCCAGCCCCATGAAACCGAGGACGGGCCACGCCCCCATCATGAAAAACATGAGGCCGGTCCCGAACGAAATGACGCAGACGGCGGACATGAAAATCAGAAAGCCGCGCGGCCCCAATGATCGGTGCGGGGTCAGGACCGCGCGAAAGCACGGCTCCGGGGCATCAAGCCCTTGCGGCAGGGTCGGGGTCTCTGTCATAGCGTGGTCGCTAGTACAGCCGGGAAAGGTGACAAAACGCAAGTGGCCGACAGAGCAAAATCCAGTGATCCGCCGAAACGGCGAAGAGCGCGCCGGGCCTCCCGCTTGAAGCTAACCCGCGAGCAGATAGAGGAAATGTTTGCGCGATTCCAAGCGCTCGATCCTGAACCACAGACCGAGTTGAAATTTCGCGATCCCTTTACGCTCCTTGTTGCCGTGGTCCTTTCCGCCCAAGCCACTGACACGTCCGTGAACCAAGTGACGCCCGCCCTTTTCGCGGCCGCCGACACGCCAGAGAAAATGGCCTCTCTCGACGAGGAAGAGGTCAGCAAGCGGATTAAATCGATCGGTCTTTTCCGAAGCAAAGCCAAGAACGTCGTTGCGCTGTCGCGTAAAATCGTCGCCGAATACGACGGCTTGGTCCCAGACTGCCGCGAGGATCTGGAGGGGCTGCCCGGTGTGGGACGCAAGACGGCGAATGTAGTTCTGAATGTCGCATTCGGCCAGCCGACGATTGCAATCGACACACACATCTTTCGTGTCTCGAATCGGACCGGGCTAGCGCCCGGCAAGACGCCTCTGGAAGTCGAAGAGACATTGGAACGGGTCATACCCGACCAATACAAGCTCCATGCCCACCATTGGCTGATCCTGCACGGACGCTACATCTGCAAGGCTCGAAAGCCTGAATGTTGGCGTTGCCATGTAAGCGACATGTGCGCATTCAACGAAAAGGTCGCCGCGCCAACCTAAGCACGCATCGAGCCGAGAGGTGGTAAGAAGAATCCCTCAAAGGCTTGACGGACGGCGCCAAGCATGACGTTGTCCTCCCCTCTGGCGGCTGGGAACGCTGATGGAGTCGAAAGCTACAACACCAACAAGTGCGCCTAACTGAGAGATCTAATCGGGGGGCCTTACAAGATCATGGCTGAGAAGACACTCGACGTCGTTGGCATCGGAAATGCCATTGTGGACATCATCGCTCGTTGCGACGACGGGTTTCTCACCAAGCGAAATCTGGATAAGGGCTTCATGCGGCTGATTGCCTCTTCCGAGGCCGCCGAGCTTTACGAAGAGATGGGACCGGCTACGGAGCGGTCGGGGGGATCTGTCGCTAACTCAATTGCAGGACTTGCCGCTCTCGGCGCAACGTGCGGCTTCATTGGCCGAGTCGCCGCCGATCAGTTTGGTGGAATCTTCCGACACGATATCCGCTCTTTGGGAGTCGCGTACGACACAGAGCCGGCTGTCGACGGCGCACCGACTGCGCGTTGTCTGATTCTAGTAACGCCGGATGGCGAGCGCACGATGAACACATTTCTCGGCGCGAGCGTGGATCTCTCCGACTCCGATATCGATGCTGAACTCATCGGCGCCGCCAAGTTCGTGTACTTGGAGGGCTACCTGTTCGATAAGGACGCTGCGAAGTCTGCCTTCCGGGCCGCAGCCGAGCTCGCCAAGCAGGCTGGCGCAAAGGTGGTATTGTCGCTGTCGGACCCCTTCTGTGTGGACCGGCATCGAGAGGATTTTCGGGAACTCGTGAAGAACGGCGCAGACATCGTTTTCGCCAACGAGAAGGAAATTACGTCTCTCTACGAAACCAATACATTTCTGGAAGCGGCGGATGCCGCCCTTCAAGACTGCGAGATGGCTGTGCTCACCCGATCCGAGGATGGGTCGCTGATAGTCGGGGGCGGCGAAACAACTGAGGTACCCGCAGAGCCCGTCCCTCAGGTCGTTGATGCTACAGGGGCCGGTGATCTTTACGCGGCAGGCTTCCTGTTCGGTCTATCGCGCCGGATGCCGATTGCCGATTGCGGACGGCTCGGCAGCATTGCCGCCGCAGAAGCGATCTCGCATATCGGCGCGCGCCCCCAGACGGATCTGGTGCAGCTTGCCAGGGCACGTGGGATCTCGATCTAGCGCTGTAACTTTCAGAGTTTTCGCAACGCCACGCTCTCCACACGGTGGCCTTCACCTTTACGAAGAATGAGATCCGCTCGCTGACGTGTGGGGAGAATGTTCTCGTTCAGATTGACGAGATTGATCGTCCGCCAGAGGGATAAAGCCACGGCGCGCGCCTCACCCTCTGAAAGTGTCGCGTAGCGATGGAAATAGGCGGCTGGGTCACGGAAGGCCGTTTGGCGCAAACGCAGGAAGCGCTCCACATACCATCGCTCCACAAGGTCTTCGGCCGCGTCGATATAGATCGAGAAATCGAAGAAGTCGGAGACGAACGGGATCGCTTCGCCGTCCCTCGGAAGAACTGCTGGCTGGAGCACGTTGAGTCCCTCGACAATGACGATATCGGGATGTTCGACGGCGAGGGTCTGGCCCTGCAATACATCGTAGACAACGTGCGAATAAACAGGGGCCTCGACACGGGCCTTGCCCGATTTCACATCGGCAAGGAAATTCAGTAGCGCCGGCAGATTGTAGCTCTCGGGGAAGCCCTTGCGGGTCATCAAGTCACGGCTTTCAAGTTCGGCGTTCCTAAACAAAAAACCGTCAGTTGGCACAAGCGCTACATTCGGATGGCTTGGACAGCGGGCGAGCAGAGCTTGAAGCACGCGCGCAGAGGTGCTCTTGCCCGCAGCGACGCTACCCGCGAGCCCAATAACGAACGGGACCTTGATCTCTCCTTTGCGTAAGAACTCTTCGGTGGCGCCGTACAAGCCTTGCGAGGCTTCGACGTAAAGATTCAGCAGCCGGCTCAGGGGCAAGTAGACATCAACCACTTCCTCGGTCAACACGCGCTCGGTTACGCCCGAAAGGTTTTCGATATCCGCTTCGTCAAGCGTTAGCGGTGTATCCTCGCGCAGGCGCGCCCACTCTTCGCGGGAATATGTCGTGTAGGGGGAAAAGCCAATGCCAGGACTACTGTTCATCTTGAAGTGCCCGGTGACTGGTTAGCGCGCCGGTCGTCTTTGACGCTCCAAGCCCGAGGTCCCCATACGCTCTTCGAGCACCTCGCAAACCTCGTCGAGACCAATGTCGCGGGACTCTAGCAGCACAAGGAAGTGATAAAGCAGGTCCGCGCTCTCAGAGAGAAGCGCCGCCCTGTCTTGCGCTGTTGCGGCAATCGCGACCTCAACCCCCTCTTCGCCTACCTTCTTGGCCGACTTGATCGGATCATCGAGAAGCTGGCGCGTGTAGGACTTTTCGGCCGCCTCGGTACGCCGATCGCGGATCGTAGCGGCAAGTCTATCTAATGCATCCTTGCTCATGCTGTGGCTCATACACCTTGGTGCTGCCTCTGGGAATAGCCGCAAAGGCTCTATGTCGAAGCTTCAAGGATCCAACCTCACAGGAAGACCCGCATTGGCCATGAAGCGCTTGGCTGCGCCAACTGAATGTTCCCCAAAGTGGAAGATCGATGCAGCCAGCACGGCCGACGCGTGTCCGTCGCGGACGCCATCCACAAAATGCTGAAGATTGCCGACACCACCCGAGGCGATAACAGGCACGGAAACCGCGTCCGCGATCGTCCGTGTGAGCACATTATCGAATCCGGCCCGCGTGCCGTCACGGTCCATGGACGTAAGCAAAATCTCTCCTGCACCGAGCGAAACGACCTCTTCCGCATAGCCGACAGCGTCGATACCCGTCGGTTCGCGCCCGCCATGTGTGAAGATCTCGAAGCGAGGGGCCTTACCGTTTGCGCCAACGCGCTTGGCGTCGATGGCCACGACAATGCATTGTGCTCCGAATTTCTCAGCCGCACGGCGCACAAGTTGACGATCGCGAACCGCAGCGGTGTTGATCGACACCTTGTCGGCTCCAGCTTCCAGAAGAGCGCGCACATCCTCTGTCGACCGCACGCCGCCGCCAACAGTCAGTGGCATGAAACAGCGTTCCGCCGTTCGGCTGACAATATCGAGAATCGTGCCGCGCTTCTCGTGGCTCGCCGTGATATCAAGGAAGCAGAGTTCGTCCGCACCGGCCTCGTCGTAAGCCGCCGCAGCCTCCACGGGATCGCCCGCATCAACAAGGTCGACAAAGTTGACGCCCTTGACGACACGGCCGTCCTTCACATCAAGACAGGGAATGACGCGGATCTTCAGCATAGATCAATACTGTCCCGTCACGCCGTGGTGCCCATATTTTGCCGCGATAACGCCGAGCGCTTCGGCAGCATCGAGCCGGCCGTCATAAAGTGCGCGCCCCGCAATCGCGCCATCGAGCTTCGCAAAAACCGGTTCCACCAGGCGCTTGATGTCATCGATGGAGGCAAGTCCGCCGCTGGCGATCACAGGTACAGAGACGGCATTGGCCAATTCCAAAGTGGCATCCAGATTGAGGCCTTCGAGGACTCCGTCTCGGGCAATGTCCGTGTGAATAATGACAGCAACGCCTGCATCCTCGAAGCGACGAACCAAATCGATCGCACTCATCTCCGACGTTTCCGCCCAGCCCTCGATAGCTACCTTGCCGTCACGGGCATCAATCCCAACTGCGATACAGCCGGGGAAGTCACGAGCTGCCTCGCGCACAAGATCGGGATCGCGCACAGCGGCCGTCCCGAGAATGACGCGGTCGATGCCTTTTTCGAGCCACATGGCAATCGTGTCGATGTCCCGTATCCCGCCCCCAAGCTGCATGGGCAAGTGAGTGGCCTCGAAGATCGCCTCGACCGCTGGTCCGTTCACAGGCTTCCCCTCGAACGCACCATTGAGATCGACCACATGGAGCCATTCGAAGCCTTGATCTTCGAATGTCTTGGCCTGCGCCGCCGGATCGCTATTGAACACGGTGGCATGGTCCATCTCGCCCTGGCGGAGACGCACGCATTGTCCGTCCTTCAGATCGATGGCGGGAAAGAGAATCATGAGCAATATCTCGCTATGGCTTCCATTTGAGGAAATTGGCGATCAAGGCCAGTCCCAGTTTTTGGCTCTTCTCGGGGTGGAACTGGCTACCAGCCACGTTGTCCCGCGCCAGGAAGGCCGTCACCGTCCCGCCGTAGTCGGTTGTCGCGACACGGTCGTTCATTGCCGCCGGCACGAAGTGATACGAGTGCACGAAATAAGCATGGAGCCCGTCGCGGCCCGATGGAATACCCTCAAACAACGCATGGTCGCGGTGGAGCGTGAGCGTGTTCCAGCCCATATGCGGTATCTTGAGCGCGGCATCATCGGGCTCGATGGCACGGACTTCGCCGCCGATCCAGTCGAGACCAGGCGTGACTCCATGCTCCAGACCCCGGCTCGCCATCAGCTGAAGTCCCACACAGATTCCGAGAAACGGCACGCCCCGCTCGGTGACGGCTTCGGTCATTGCCTCAATCATGCCCGGCACCGCGGCAAGCCCCGCCTTGCAGTCTGCGAACGCGCCGACGCCCGGCAACACGACGCGGTTTGCACTCAGAACATCCTCCGGCTCCGACGTGACTTTGATCTCAAGCGGTACACCCTGCTCGCCCGCAGCCCGCTCGAAAGCCTTCGCGGCGGAATGAAGATTCCCGGAGCCGTAATCGATGATGGCAACGTGCATGGCTATAGCTAGCTCCGCGGAAAGGAGCCAATGACTTCGTCACCGCGCGCGGGGCGCGTTGGCACGATTCCAGCGCCTCTCTGCGTCGGCATAGCAACTGCCGGAATCGGTGCAGAGGGCTTCTCCTGCTCGGGCAGCCAGCGTGAGAAGAATCGGGTCTCGGCCTCGACCAGGTCACGGCCCCATGCGGTGCCGGCGAATCTGAAGCCCCTTCGTCGCAAAGCCCAGCCACGCAGATCATTGGCCTCAAGTGCGAAAAGGACCGTCAAGCAGAGTGAGGCCCAACCGGCGATCTCTCGCGCGGCCGGACCGGATCCAAAGATCACCGGTAGCGACATGAAGATGACCAGAAAAACCAACAGCTCTAGCCACATGCGATGATAGATCAGCCAAAGGATCGGAACGAAGAGCGCGAGCCAGGCGATCCCGTCCTTGACGAACGCGACCTTGCCCGTCCGGGCCTCAAGATCGGCGGCGTCGGCAGGCTCATAAACGGAATAGACAGTCACGGTGCGCTACGCTCAACTTTAATCGGGCCATGGCCCGACCTTCCGGCTAGCCAGGAGATCACAATTTGCCCTTGGTCGAGGGCACGCGTCCACTTTGCCGCGGGTCGTCTGCCACAGCCTGGCGCAAAGCCCTTGCAAGTGCCTTATAGCAGGTCTCCGCCACGTGGTGATTGTTCTCACCGTATAGTGTTTCAACGTGCAGCGTGATGCCGGCATTCTGCGCAAAAGCCTGGAACCACTCCCGAAACAATTCCGTGTCCATCTCGCCGATCTTGGAACGGCTGAAGTCCACCCTCCATATTAAGAACGGCCGCCCGGACACATCGAGTGCGACACGGGTTAGCGTCTCATCCATGGGCAGGTAGCACGAGCCGTAACGAGTGATTCCAGCCTTGTCGCCCAACGCCTTCGCAAAGGCTTGTCCAAGCACAATGCCTGCATCTTCGGTCGTGTGGTGCTGGTCGATATGAAGATCGCCGTCGGCCTTCAACGTGATGTCGAAAAGCCCGTGGCGCGCGAGCTGCTCTAGCATGTGGTCAAGGA
>JARFRF010000062.1 GCA_029287395.1 Methyloceanibacter sp.
ATACGGAGAACATGTACAACAAGACCCCTGAGGAGCTGGAAGAACTGGGAATTGCGCTCCTACCTCGGACGCTCGAAGAGGCGATCGACGCCTTCGAAACCGATCCCTTTTCTCGCGCGGTAATGGGTGACGAGATGTTCAAGGCCTATGCCGCATTCCGACGTGAGGAATGGGAGGCCTATCACAACCACGTCTCCGATTGGGAGCAGGACCGCTACCTCAACTTTTTCTGACCATATTACGAGACAACAAATCTTGGGCAGTTCGCTGCCTGCAAAAAGGGCAGCTCGAACCGCAGCTGCAGCCGACTTTGGGCAAGCCGTTGATTCGCCCACTCTCTTCGTGCTGGCACACTCCTTGCTGAGACAAATGCTCGTAAATTCTGTTTCCTACGCGGAAACAGCGTCGCGATGCGAGAAGCGGCGAACGGCCAAGAAAATTGGCCTTATTCGCTCTGAAGGGGGTGTTGCTGATGGAACAGCAAATAGCTGAACTGACAAAGTCGGGCGCGATGCTCGGCACGATCCAACTTGAGATCTTTTATTGGTGGTGTACGGCGATCATGATCCTGATCCATGCAGGATTTCTCGCCTACGAAATGGGAGCATCGCGGGCGAAGAACGTGCTCGCCTCAGGCGTTAAGAACATACTCGCGTTCGCCTTTATCGTTCCCACGTTCTTTTTCTTTGGTTGGTGGATCTACCTCGCCTTTCCAAACGGCTTCATCCCTGTTGAAGCGGGCAATGCTGGCCTTCCGTGGGCGCAGGATATGGGTCCGAACCTCAAAGATAATGCGACCGGCGTTTTCTGGGCGGCCTTTGTCTTGTTCGCCGCGACAACGGCCTCAATCTTCTCCGGCGCCGTTATCGAACGTATTCGGGTTTCGGCGTTCGTGATCCTTGCGATTTCCCTTGGCTCGGGCGCCTGGATCCTGGCAGCATCTTGGGGATGGCACCCGGACGGATGGTTGCTGACAAAGTTTGGCTACCATGACGTTGGCTGCGCCGGTCTCATCCACGTTGTCGCCGGGTTCTTTGCGCTCGGCGTGCTGATCAATCTCGGGCCACGCATCGGGAAGTTCAACAAGGACGGCACGACGAATGACCTTCGGCCTCACAACATCCCGATGGTGCTGATTGGATTGATGCTCATCATTGTCGGCTTCTTTGGGTTCCTCGGAGGCTGTGCAATCCTAAACCCTGGCGCTCAGTGGACGAACATCTACGGCCAGCCAATGACCCTTTCGGCCTATGCCTTCAATACGCTGATGTGCTTCTCCGGCGGGATTATCGGAGCCTGGATTACGACACGCGATCCGTTCTGGATGATGTCGGGAGCACTTGCCGGCATCTTTGTTGCCGCTGCTGGGCTCGATATCTGGTATCCGCCGCTCGCCTTCCTTCTTGGCATGGTTGGCGGAGCGATCATCAAACCCGGCAACGACTTCTTGGTGAAGATGGGCATTGACGACTCCGTCGGCGCCGTCTCGGTCCACGGATTTGCTGGTGTTCTCGGCGTCATGGCCGTTGGTGTATTTGCCGCTGGGTATCCTAACCCAGGCGATGCTCCGGACACGTCTTTTGTCGGTCAGCTTGTCGGTGTGATCGTGATGATCCTATGCGGGTTCATACCGGGCTACGTCATCTCGCTGTTGCTCAAGTCGATTGGAATCCTGCGCGTGCCGGACGAAGTGCAAGAGGTCGGTCTCGACATTGCTGAGATTCCGTCCAAGGCCTATCCGGAAGCGGCGGGGTACAAGAGCGGAAGCCTGGTACCAGCTGAGTAACCGAGCTGCATCAAACCTAACGATCGAAAGGAGATATCGATGAATAGCAGTCCAGTCACAAGCTGGGAGGATGTGGGCGCCTACTTCACGTTCGCGGACACGCCCGGCGCGCTTTACCTCATTCTCGCACTGGCAGTTCTTGCTTGTGTTCTCACGATCGTCCAAGCGGCGAAGCATGAGACGGAAGCCTTTAAGAAGGTCGAGTATTCCGACTAAGTTAGCCCACCTGGAACGGCGAGCCCCGTTGGCCTCTCTTGGGTCGGCGGGGCTCGTCATTTAGTGGTCCAAAACAAAGGCGAAAGACTGTATCAGAGGTACGCCCATGGACAAACAAGCACCGGCGAATGCAGCCAAGCTCGAGCAAGTTCTCGCGGCGAAGGGCGTTAAGTATCTGATGGCCAGCTTCTCGGACATGCATGGTGTGTCCAAGACGAAAATGGTCCCACTCGATCATATCGGCCAGATGCTAGCGGGCTCGGAACTCTACACGGGCGCGGCCTTGGACGGCGTCCCTCAAGATGTCAGTGACGAAGAGGTTTCCGCGCACCCGGACCCTTCCTCGTGCACGATACTGCCCTGGCAGCGCGATGTCGCATGGTTCGCCAGTGACCTTTGGTGCGAGGGCGCACCTTTTGAGCCGTGTTCGCGCAACATCCTCAAGCGCCAAGTTAGCGCCGCCGAGGAACTCGGTTTTCTCATGCAGTTCGGCATGGAGGCCGAGTTCTTCGTGTTCAAGGACACGGAAAATGGCGGGTACGAGCCGCTCTCTACGCTTCCTCATCTCGACAAGCCTGCCTATGACGCGACAAGGCTCCTCGATAATCTTCCCTGGCTCGCCGACCTCGTTGACGCGATGAACGACCTCGGCTGGGGCGTGTACTCCTTCGACCATGAAGACGGCATCGGCCAGTTTGAGATCGACTTCAATTATGCGGATGCCCTGACGATGGCTGACCGCTATGTCTTCTTTCGCTTCATGGCGAATTCAATCGCGCGGCGCCACGGGGCCTTTGCGACATTCATGCCCAAGCCCCTCGGCGACCGAGCGGGATCAGGCGCTCATTTCAACATGTCTCTCGCCGATATAAAGACCGGCGACAATCTATTCGCCTCGCAGAGCGATGCACGAGGCAACAAGCTCTCGGAACTCGGCTACTACTTTCTCGGAGGACTGCTCCTTCATGTTCCGGCGATCTGCGCGGTGTGCTCGCCGATGGTCAACAGCTATAAGCGGCTGATCAAGCAAGGGTCGATGTCCGGCTTCACGTGGGCGCCCGTGTTCGCATGCTACGGCAACAACAATCGAACCAATTCGCTGCGCATTCCGCTGGCTGGCGGTCGGGTCGAACTGAGGCCGGCCGACAGTTCGTGCAACCCCTATCTTGGCGCTGCCCTTGCGCTAGCAGCCGGGCTAGAGGGCATTCGCGAGAAGATCGACCCGGGCGAGCCCTATCGGGACAATATGTACAAGAAGTCCCCGGAGGAACTGCAAGCGCTCGGGGTCAGCCTCCTCCCTAGAACACTCGAAGAAGCCGTTGAAGCTTTCGAGGCCGATCCTCTTACGAAAGACGTCTTCGGTCCGGCGATGCACGCCGCGTGGATAGACTTTAAAAGAGATGAGTGGTCGAGCTATCATAATCACGTCTCTGACTGGGAACGGGACCGCTACCTCAAATTCTTCTAGGGTGCGCTGTGACCGATGGCGAGATTCACGAGCTTGTTGCCGACTTGAGGCGTCAAGGCGGCGCCCCCCTTCCCGCGGCACGGCTCGTCTACAAGACCTATGGCACGCTGAATGCGACGCGCTCGAACGCGATCCTCTTCCCCACCCGTTTCGGGGGAATGCATGAGCAAAACGAATTTATGATTGGGCCGCGCCACGCGCTCGACACCGAGAAGTACTTCATCATTGTGCCGAATATGTTCGGCAACGGTGCCTCGTCATCGCCAACAAATACGCCCGCCCCGCACGGCGGCGGCGCTTTCCCCAACATCACGATCTACGACAATGTTCGCCAGCAACACCGTTTGATATCAGAAGTTCTGGGCATCGAACGTTTTGCGCTGGTGGTGGGCTGGTCGATGGGCGCGCAGCAAGCTTACCAATGGGCCTCGCTTTATCCCGACATGGTGCCGCGACTGGCATGTCTTTGCGGGACCGCAAAAACGACGGACCACAATCGCGTCTTCCTTGAGAGTCTCCGCGCGGC
>JARFRF010000179.1 GCA_029287395.1 Methyloceanibacter sp.
GGGGAAGCTCTGAACAAACAAGGGAACTTCTTGAGCTGCGCTCCGGCGCATGTCTGCACCAAAGTCCCAGACCTGCCGGCCACGCACATCGATATCAAACTTATCGGCGCTCTTTTCGAGTGCCTCGGCAAAGGCTCTGTCTTCGGGCTCGGGGCCTTCGACAAGAGCCCATCGTGTCCACTTCTTCTGGACGGCGAATTGCGAAAGCGCGTCGGCCAGCATCGCGCGCGAAGGGATGGTATGCAGAAGGTTCTTGCGGCAAGACTTGTCGCGAAGAGCGACGTCAGCTTCGGATATATTGATCAGTAGTGCGTCTTTCGCTTCAGGCAGATCAGCGACTGCGAGCAAATCCTCGGAGGTCATGTTGAGCAAGAGCAGCCTTGTGCGTACGAGCAATTCGCGCGCTGCGACAAGTACGTCTGCCTCCTGCTTAACGATACGTTGTTCGAGAATGAATTCTTGGCCCAGGAATTTGCCGGACTTGTTGTTGTCCGCCACGCCGAGCTCGGCGCCGGCGAGTCCCTGGTCCGCCGGTATCGTCTCAAGGTTGGAGAGAACGGCCACGGGTGGCTTGACACGTTCCAAATAACCGATGGTCACTGCTAGTTCTGCGCTGACCGCAGATTTGCCGTCAGCAAAGAGCAATGCCAACCCAAGGCAAGCAGCTACAGAAAACTGGTACCACGACGACGATACTAAATGCTTCAAGCTCTCAGGCTCACTTTTCGAGTTTCCGGACCCCCCGGACTTGATCGTACTTGAGCCAACTTCATCTCTTGGACTTTAGTATTGTTAGACCAAACTCCATCTTCCGGTCTAGCGAGCCGGTCTGGTAAAACAAGCAAAAACAACGTGCAAAATTGATAGAGACATTCGGGAGGATGTTGATGATCACGCCCAAGCATTTGCTGCCGCTCGGCCTACTTGCTTCTGTAACTGCAGTCGTCTGGTCTTTCGCAACAATCGAACTTCGAGCGCACGGCGATGTGACGCCTCAGGCTGTCGACACGTCGGGGCTGCCCAGTCTTGGCGAAAAGTGGCTGGAAGAAAATCCGTGGCGCGATCCGAACGGCGAGTATTGGGAAGCGGCACTTGAAGTCGGTTCATCCGCGTACAATCAAAATTGTGCCCGTTGCCATGGATTGGGCGCGGTTTCCGGTGGTTTGGCCCCTGACTTGCGGAAGCTTGAGGCCAATATGTCCGGCGACGAGTGGTACCTTGAGAGGTTTAGGAATGGCTATACCCAGAACGGCATAACGAAGATGCCAGGTTTCGGCGAATTGCTGGGGCAGGAGGCCGCTTGGGCGATTAGAACGTACACAGAGACGCGGCCCGGTGAGAATGCGATGGAACCGCATTTGGACACGCTCCAAGGGCACCGCGATGCGTTGAACGAGCACGTTGCGTCCGGGAAATCAGCGGAAAGCAACGCAGAGCAACTGACCACCGTAAAGGATAGTCTTGTAGAGATTGCCGGAAAGCTCGAGACAGCATCGGGGGCGCCGAAAGCCGACTCCGCACCGAGGCGCGCCGCTGCCGCCTTGGACGGTAGTGATGCCGGTGTAGCGGCTGCCGCCGAAATCCTCACGATTGGATTGCCTGCGGCGAAATGATCTTTCTACTGGCTTTTTTGGCGCTGCTGACATTTGCGCAGCCGGTGGCCGCACAAAATTGTCCAGATGTTCAGTCTGGAATTGGCGCGAAGCAGAAACCTCAGAATGTGGGGCG
Source organism: Methyloceanibacter sp. (assembly GCA_029287395.1). Taxonomy (GTDB): domain Bacteria; phylum Pseudomonadota; class Alphaproteobacteria; order Rhizobiales; family Methyloligellaceae; genus Methyloceanibacter. The sequence continues at coordinate 1,729 of JARFRF010000179.1, forward strand.
GGACGTCATCGGCCAGAGCCTCGACGACATTGTCGCAAGAGGTTGGATCGTTATTGCCGTCTATGAGGATTACCCGCCTTACTCCTATTCCGAGGGAGGCAAACTCAAAGGCGTGGACATCGACATAGGCCGGCTGATCGCCGACGAGCTGGGCGTCGAGGCACGCTTCCTTGTCCGTTCGGCAGACGAGAATGTTGACGCTGACTTACGCAACAACGTCTGGCGCGGCCCGGTCGTAGGTGGCCCCGTTGCAAATGTCATGCTGCACGTCCCGGACGACCGCGTATTGGCATGTCGCAACGAACAAGTCGTGTTGAACGGCGCTTACTTCACTGAGAAAATCGGGATCGCCTACGATAAAGCCAAGTATCCCGATGGCGCACCTTCGCCCGCTTACTTCCGTTACGACCTGGTGGGCGTCGAAAATGATACGATCTCGGACTTCTACCTGTCGGGGCTAGCGAGAGGCCAAGTGCAGCCGAACGTCCGGCGGTATCCCGACTACACGAAGGCGATGGCGGAGCTACGCGCTGGCAACATTCCAGCGGTCATGGGACCGATTGGAGAGCTTGAGGTCGGGCTTTCGGACGGGTTGGCCATTCATACGCCGCCCTTGCCGGGCCTGGCCCGGGACTCCTGGACGCTCGGCGTGGCAGTCCGCCACAATTGGCGGCCACTCAGTTACGCGATCGACGACATCCTCGTGGCGGCCGTCAACGATGGGAAGATCGAGGAGATCTTCAAGCAACACGGTTTACGCTACGCGCCACCGGAGCTCTAGGCAGCGGAGTACGCGTGCTTCACCGCATTGGCGCGTTGAGGCTCTTCGACAATCGGGGGCAATCAAGTGTCTCCCTGAGCGCTTCAATCAGCTCGTCTTCGGAGTTGGCCTTCACGTAGATGCCGCCGCTCTCTTCGGCAAGACAGCCGAGTTCCGCCGCATGGTTGGCACCTCTCCATGAAAAACTATGGTAGCGAGAGGCAATGACATGGATTGTCAGTCCCTCCGCTACAGCGCGAAGGTCTTCGGCGAGTTGGCACGGAGTCCCACCGCACGTTTCCTCGCCATCCGTAACGACAACAATGACACCCCGCCTCCGCCGAAAATTGAGCGCATTCGCCGCTTCCTGAACGGCAGCTGTGAGAGGTGTATCTCCCGCGGGCACCATCTCGTTGACGGTATCCATGATCCGGGAGGTCGCATTTTGTGCGGGAGGAAAGTTCAGTTTGACATTGCACTGTTCCGCAGGGCCTGGACCATAGGTCACAAGTCCAACTCGGCGGTATTGCGTCGCGCTTGGCAGGACTTTTGCCAAGGCTGATCGCACCTCGTCGATACGAGGGGGTGCGTTGGCTATGCCCGGCGCTTGATTGCCCGACATGGAGCCTGACGCATCAAAAACAATCATGGCGTCATCGACACAGGTGCCACTGCCGTCGGGCTGCTGCGCCGCCGCAGGAGCCGTGACGCAAACGACCGAGATCATCGCGAGCCCAAAGGTTACGCCGCAGACTGCAGAGAATCGGCCACGTTGGGCGTGCATTCACCTACTCCAATTGATGAAACCACCAGACTGTAAGGCACCTTCCACGCCTATGGAACGCAGTCTATCCCAACGTCAGCTGGGCTCCGTAGATCAGCGCATGAGGCTGCAGGAAGCCACGCGGGGAACCGGCTGTCTGCAGGCGAGGGGCGGTCCTGCTTAGTGGGGTCAGCTCAACCGGTGCTACCGGTTGCCTACGTATCTGCTCTGAGTGCTGCAACAGGGCCAGGCTGGGGCTCCTTTGAGCGCTGGGCCCCTATCTGGGCCCCTATAATGTCTTATTTCGCTGATCAGGGTGCCCGGGTCACCTTGGTTCAAGGGCGCTCTCCGGCAGCGCGTTGGGCCCACTGGGCATGGCACCCCCGCTCGTGCTCTAATGGGGCGAATGCCGCGCGCGATTCTCGGATCTGCGCCGGCTGCCGGTTCAGGCGGCCAATTTTGGGGGAAAAGTACGATGTCGGCGATGCAGCCCATTTCGAGGCCTGAGGGACTCTGCGCCTGATGTCAGCTGGCTTTGGCCTTGAGAGGATTGGGCTCGTTGCCCTGCGCTTTCCACGCGCGACTCTATTGCTCATCGCGGCAGTTACCCTGCCGCTGGCCTTTTTCGCGACAAAAGTTGGCTTTTCGAGCGATATCCGCGAGATCTTCCGTTCTGGAACCGTCGACTATGCCCGGTTCCAAGAGGTCGAGAAGCAGTATCCGGATAGCGGAATGGATGTTCTGCTGCTCATTCGATCCGACAATCTCTTCACGGTCGATAACCTCGAACGGTTGCGCGATCTCCATTTGGAACTGACATTTGCGAACGGCGTCCAGGATGTCGTGTCGATGTTCTCGGCGCGTCATCCGCCGGACGATGCGGGCGGCGCCAAGCCGGTGTTCCCCCCTAAGCTGACGCAGAACGATTTAGAGGCCGTCAATGAAGCGATCCTCTCACACCCCTTAGTGGCGGGAAAGTTGCTGTCCGACGACGGCAAAACGACGCTTTTCGTGATCGCGATGGAGCCGTACCCCGACATCGACGACTTGCGCGTCGTAGCCGGCGAATTGCGTGACGTCACTGAAAGCATGCTTCAAGAGACCGACATGACGGTCCAGTACTCGGGGCTCTCGTTCTTGCGCTTAGAGATTGTGTCGTCGCTCATGTCCGACCAGCTGACATTTATTTCGGTCGGATTCCTGATCGTCCTACTGATCTCGTGGCTTTTCTTTCACAGCATCACATACGTATGCATCTCCGCGACTCCCGCTGTGATCGCGGTGATTTGGATTGCGGGCATAACGGGCCTGCGGGGCGTCGAGGTCGATGTCATGAGCGGTGTCGTGCCGGGTTTGGTCATCGTGCTCGTTGTCGCAAGTTCCCTGCACTTATTGTTCAAGGTCAGGCGCGAACTCAACAAAGGTACAGAGGTCTACGAGGCTGTGTCGCGCGCCGTCCTTGAGATCGGGCCAGCCTGCGTGCTGGCGTCGCTGACGACGGCCATTGCCTTATTCTCGCTAACCCTTGTCCCGCTGAAAATTGTCGCTGGCTTCGGCTTTACGGCGGCGATCGGCACAGCGATCGCCTACATCGTTACGATCACGGTTGTTCCATCCTTGGCCTATCTGCTTCTAAGCCGTGCAAAACCGAAGAAATCGCCCAGCCAAAAGATTGACTTCGCATTCAGTGCAGCGAGCCATTTTTGCCACAAAGTGGCTCATTTCACGATGGAGCGACCCCGGCTTGTTCTTGCGTGCGGCCTTGCACTCCTTCTCGTGGCCGGTGTCTTCTACGCCCAGATCAGTCCCCGTTATCAGTACCGTGAGTATTTGCCGGAGCGCAGTCCCGCGCATCTCGCCATGAATGCGATCGACGACCGGCTCGCAGGATCCGAGGACATCTTTGTCCACATACAGATGCCGCCCGGCATGCAGATCGATACGCTCGAAAGCGCCGAACTGGTGAAGAAGGTCGACGCCATCGTCGCGGACTTACCATTGGTGCGCAGCGTTACGTCACTCTACAGCATTCAGAGCTGGGCGGTCGCCGGCGAGATGACTGACGACGAGTTTTTTGATCTTCTTCGCGATGCTGACGCGCCTCTCATTGAGAGAGTGCTCTCAATCGATAACAACTCAACGCTCGTTACGGGGTACTTTCCTGGTACAGACGCCGCCGACTTGCTTCCGGTGGTCAATCAGCTGGATCGCGAACTTGCGCAGTTACAGCGCGCCTATCCCGAGGTGACATTCACCGCGACGAGCCTCTCGGTTCTATCTGCAAAGGCCAGCTACGAGATGATTGCCCAGTTGAACAAGAGCCTTTTGCTGGCTATTGCGCTGAATATCATGCTTGTCGGGCTCGTGTTTCGGTCGCTTCGCGCTGGTCTGTATTGCATTCTGCCCAATCTTCTCCCGATCGTGGTCGTAGGAGGCTTCCTCTATCTGTCCGGGCTTGGGCTGCAGTTCACGAGTGTCGTCGCCTTCACTATCGGGTTCGGTATCGCCGTCGACAATTCGATCCATATTCTAAACTATTACGGTTTGATGCGTTCGCAGGGCCGAGAGGTCATTCCGGCGCTGGAGGAGACAATCACCACCATCGGGCCGGTGCTCGCGGTTGGAACGGTCGTTCTTATCTCCGGATTTGCGGCGACGCTGTTCAGCCAATTGCCCAATTTGCGCCTTTTCGGTGAAGTAGCGATGATCCTGCTTGCCACAGCCCTGTTAGCGAACTTAGTGATACTCCCGGCGACAATTGCGATTTTGGAAGGCCGGCCTTCAAAGACGGTGGTCCATTAGAGCCTTTGCTGCGTAAGAGATGTAATCCTGTAAACAAATGGCGTATTAAGGCGGTAAAGGCGGGATGAACGTCTGGAGCCACCATGCCGAATGACCACTCAGTGGAGGTTTGTATGTTAGCGATGGTGAACCGGCTTCGGCATAAGGGTTCGATGACAGAAAGTCGGAAGTTTGCTGAGGGCAGTGTCCGCGTCCTCGGCGGTATGGCGCTTGTCGCGCCTCTCATGATAATCGCGCCGAACAATGCTGCATCGGCCGCCGTCCTCGCGGGCGAATGGAGCGGCGAGGGGACGGTCACCCAGACTGAGGGACCGACCGAAAAGGTTCGATGCCGCGTCAGCTATAAGCAAGAAGCTGCCAAGGTTTATGACGTACAGGCGCAGTGTGCCTCCACATCAAAGAAGATGAAGCAAACCGGGGAATTATTGGAAGTGCGCCCTGGTGTTTTCACTGGGAGCTTCAATCTGCCTCAATACGACGTGAGCGGTCGCGTCCGTGTTGTTATTGAGGGTGAAACGCAAACAGTGACCTTCAAGAGCCCACGGGGCGAAGGCCA
>JARFRF010000115.1 GCA_029287395.1 Methyloceanibacter sp.
CAGAGCGAACACACCGTTCGGTCCTACGAAGAGGAACTTGCCCTCCTCAACAACAAGATCGCCAAAATGGGCGGACTTGCGGAGAAAGTCCTGGGGCAGTCGTTCGATGCGTTGGATCGGCGCGACCCTGATCTCGCCGCCAACACGATCGGCGAGGACGAAGAAATCGATCAGCTGCAACGTGAGATCGAGGAGCAGGCGGTTGTCATGATCGCCCGTCGCCAGCCAATGGCTTACGACCTACGCCAGATCATGGCGGCGTTGCGGATTTCGTCCGATCTTGAACGGATCGGTGATCTCGGCAAGAACATCGCGAAGCGTGCTGTCGCCGTGGTGACCGAACAGCAGCCTAAGCAGCTCATGATGGGGCTGAAACACATGGGCGAGCTGTCCTTAAACCAGTTGAAGGAAGTGCTCGACGCCTTCATAGAGCGCGACGCGGAGCGTGCTCTGAATGTCTGGTACAAGGACGAAGAAGTAGACGCGATGTACAACTCGCTGTTCCGCGAGCTCCTGACATACATGATGGAGGACCCGCGGAACATTGGTCTGTGCACGCATTTGCTTTTCGGCGCAAAGAATATTGAACGTGTCGGCGACCACGCGACCAATATCGCCGAGACAGTCTACTATCTTGTGCACGGTCGGCCCATCACGGACCAGCGTCCCAAAGGGGATACGACCAGTTCGACGGCGTATACGTCATTGCGTCGTACATCGTTCTAACTGACGGGTGGAGAGCATGACCGCGGGAGCGAAGGTGCTTGTTGTGGAAGATGAAGAGCCGCTGGCTCTTCTCCTACGCTACAACCTTGAAGCCGAGGGGTTCGCCGTCGACGTCGTTCATCGCGGCGATGAGGCCGAGGTGGCGATTTCGGAGAATTCACCGGACTTGATTGTCCTCGACTGGATGTTGCCGGGAATATCCGGCCTCGAGCTTTGTCGGCGTCTGCGTACGGGCAAGGAGTCGCGCTCGATACCGATTATCCTGCTGACCGCACGCAGCGAAGAGAATGACCGCATTCGCGGCCTGACCACGGGGGCTGACGACTATGTGGTTAAGCCCTTCTCTTTGCCTGAGTTGATGGCGCGGGTTCGCGCCATACTCCGCCGTACGAGCCCGGAACGGATCGCGTCCGTCCTGTCCGTGGGCGATATCGAGTTGGACCGCGAGTCCCATCGCGTTACCCGAAACGGACGTCAGGTCCATCTCGGTCCGACGGAGTTCCGGCTCTTGGAGTTCCTCATGCAAAGCCCTGGGCGTGTGTTTAGTCGGTCCCAACTGCTCGATGGCGTATGGGGACGGAACGTCTACGTGGACGAGCGCACTGTCGATGTGCATATCGGCCGTTTGCGGAAGGCCATGATGCGTGGCAGCGAACGAGATCCGGTTCGGACAGTGCGGGGCGCGGGCTACGCGTTTTCCGATAAGCTCGAAGAAACGGCTTAGCCTTACTGCGTCGCAAAGACCCATCTCGAAAGTTTAAGACAATTGGAAAAGGCGCCAGGTTTGCTGGCGCCTTTTCTCTTGTTTGGGTTGGGGGGAAGAGAAGCTCAGCCACTAGCTGAGCGCTTCTCCCGCCGCCGCGACTGAACCGGCTGAAACGCCATGCGAGAATGATAGTCGCAATAGGGCGAGGAGCCAGTTTTCGTGCGCCCGCAAAAGTGAAAGTCCTCATCTGCCGGATCGCCTATGGGCCACTTACACATGCACTCCTTCAAGGTAAGGATGCTCGCCCGCTCGTGCAGCGGGATCACCAACTCCTCGACCGGGGCCGGTGCTGGCGCGGCCTCGTAGCCCTCTTCAAAGGTCGGCTTTAGCGCGACATTGCCACGCGTGCCGAAGGTCATTGACGGTGATCTGTTCTGCCTGGGCGCATGACTGCGCCTTGGCCGTGGAACGCTAGAACGCGAGCTTGTCGCACGTCCAGATAACCCCAGCCGATGAACTTTGCCGATCACCGCGTTACGGGTCACGCCGCCTAAGCGTGCCGCAATCTGGCTAGCACTTAGCCCTTCGGACCACAGCTTTTTCAGCAGTTCTACTCTGTCGTCAGTCCAAGCCATTGTATTTGGCCTCCTCAGTTTGGACTCAGATTCCACCCGTCGGTTGCGACGGCATTTTTTCGAATTACTCGGATTTACTGCTGAGAAATGATCGCTCGATCGTCCCGCGTGCCTACGACATCTGGTAGACGAGCGATTATTACCCTACTAACACCGGTAGGAACCGACAAGCGTCCGCCACGCTTGTGTGCCTCGTTTTCCACCGGAACGATGTGATTCTGCCATCACTAAGAGCCGAGCACAAACCCAGTCGTTGATAGAAGCGTGGAGAAACTTTGGATAAGCGGGTCATAAGGACAGATTGACTCAAATGGTTCGCAGACCTAACACTTTGACATCGCTTGCCGCCGCCACTTGGCGGCGCTTTTGTTTCAAGATCACGGAACTTTCATGTCGGCTCTTCTTCCGACCTATGCCCGCAGCGAATTGTCCTTCGTGCGGGGCGAGGGTGCCTTTCTTTTTGACGACAGCGGCGGCCGCTATCTCGACTACTCGAGTGGGATAGCCGTCACCGCGTTGGGGCACGCCCATCCGCATCTCATAGAGGCGCTTGACGCACAGGCGCATAAAGTCTGGCATGTCTCAAACCTCTACAGCATTGAGGAACAGGAGAGGCTTGGCCAGCGTCTCTGCGATGCGACTTTCGCGGATCGCGTGTTCTTTGCAAACTCCGGCGCCGAGGCGGTTGAGGCGGCGATCAAGTGCGCGCGTCGCTATCACTTTGCTAACGGCGCACCCGAACGTTACCGGTTGATTACGTTCGAGGGCGCTTTTCATGGCCGAACTCTCGCCGCCATTGCGGCGGGCGGTCAGGCGAAGCAGCTGGAGGGCTTCGGGCCGCCCGTTGACGGTTTTGACAAGGTCACGGGATTCGATATTGACGCCGTCAAGGAGGCGGTAACGGAGCAGACCGCTGGTGTGCTGCTGGAGCCCATCATGGGCGAGGGCGGCATGCGCGAAGTGCCCTATCGCTTTCTGCAAGACCTGAGAGCGCTGTGCGACGAAGAGGGCCTTTTGCTGGTCCTGGACGAGGTTCAGTCGGGTGTGGGCCGTACGGGACGCTTCTATGCCCATGAATGGGCGGAGATCACGCCGGACATCATGTCCTCAGCAAAGGGGCTCGGTGGTGGCTTTCCTGTTGGCGCTTGCCTAACCACGGAAGCAGTCGGTCAGGCAATGGTCCCCGGGACGCACGGGTCGACGTTTGGCGGGAACCCCATGGCAATGGCCGTTGGAAACGCCGTATTAGATGTCGTTCTTGAGCCTGGCTTTCTCGAACATGTCGCGCAGATGGGCTTAAAGTTGAAGCAGCAGCTGGCCGGTCTCGCCGACGGGCATAGCGAGATCATAGCCGAGATAAGGGGCCAGGGGCTCATGATGGGACTGCGTTGCAAGCCTGAGAACGTCAAACTCGTCGCAGCGCTCCGTGATAGGGGCATGCTTACTGTCCCTGCGGGCGACAATGTTGTGCGGCTGCTGCCGCCTCTCATTGTCGGCGAGGATGAAATCGATCTCGCTACGCAAACTATCGACGCTGCCTGTGCCGACCTTAAGTCCGACATGAAAAGCTAAAGTCCGTCGCGTTAGCCCCCTCACTCAAGACATATCGTTCATGCCTCTCAAGCCTTCCCATTTTCTCGACCTTGATGCGCTGGACGCGCAGACCTTGCGCGCGATTGTCGACACGGCCGCGGCGCTGAAGAAAGCGCGCAAGACGCCGAAGGCCTTTGCTGTTCCCGAAGGCGCAGTGCTAGCGATGATTTTCGAGAAGCCTTCCACACGAACGCGCGTTTCCTTCGAGATGGCCATAAACCAACTTGGCGGCGGCGCTATCGTGCTGAATTCTCAGGACATGCAGCTCGGCCGGGGCGAGACAATCGCCGATACGGCGCGGGTGCTTTCTCGGTATGTCGACGCGATTATGCTGCGGACCGGCCCGCATGAAGGGCTCATGACATTTGCCGAGCACGCGGAGATTCCCGTGATCAACGGTCTCACGGCAAGGTCACACCCGTGCCAGATCGTGGCCGATATCTTGACCTTTGAAGAGCACAAGGGACCGATCCAAGGTCGCGTCGTCGCCTGGCTGGGCGATGCGAACAACGTGGCCACGTCATGGGTCCACGCCGCAGCGCGATTTGGATTTACGCTGCGACTTGCATCGCCGCCTGACTTCGGGCCGGATCCAGACCTGCTGGGCTGGGCCCGTGCAGAGGGTGCTGCGGTCGAAGTCGTTGAAGATGCGCGGGCGGCGGCCAAGGGAGCGGATTGTGTGGTTACGGACACCTGGGTTTCGATGGGCGACAAGGATGTCGAGGCGCGAAAGAGCGCCCTTGAGCCTTTTCGGGTCGACGAGGCTCTGATGAGCCTTGCAAACCCCGATGCGGTTTTCATGCACTGTCTGCCAGCGCATCGAGGCGACGAGGTCACCAATGCGGTGATGGACGGCCACCAATCTGTCGTTTGGGATGAAGCCGAGAACCGTCTCCATGCACAGAAGGCGATCTTGGTTTGGTGCTTGAACGATGGACGTCTGCCGGCGGAAAACAAACCGTCGCGCAAGACCTCGCCCGCAAAGAAGTCCACAACCAAGAAGGCAGCGACCAAAAAAGCGACCGTCAAAAAGAAGGTGAGGGCCAAAAAGAGTACGCCGAATAAGCGCGCTGCCACTGGAGGGGACAAGGGGTGAGCGAATCCGCCTCCGAAGAGGCGACTGCATTCTGGTTGCCGACGGACGACGTCATTCTCCCATTTCAGGCGGAACAGGCCGATGTCCTCGGACGACTCGTCAAGCTCGGGCCGACAGTCGATACGATTCTATCAAGACATGATTACCCAGAGCCCGTATCGCGTCTCCTGGGAGAGGCTGTCGCGCTTACAGCGCTGCTTGGCGCCTCGCTAAAGGCAGAGGGCAAGCTGATCCTCCAGGCATCTACCGACGGTGCCGTCGATTTGCTCGTCGTCGACTTTGTGGTTCCCGGATCGATGCGGGCCTACGCTCGTTTCGACCAAGCTAAGTTAGCGGCGCTCGATCACGACGACGATAGTGCTCTGCTCGGGCACGGCCATCTCGCCATGACCATCGATCGGGGCGTGGACACGGAGCGCTATCAAGGCGTCGTCCCGCTCGAAGGCTGCGGGCTGACAGAGGCGGCGGATACCTATTTCAAGCAATCCGAACAGCTGCCGAGCTTTCTGCGTCTGGCTGTAGCGCGGCACTTTCAGGCTTCAGAGAACGGCGAGGGTCTATGGACTTGGCGGGCAGGAGGGCTGCTCGTCCAGAAGCTGACGCGGGAAGGCGGGGTTGTCAGCCCAAAGCGGTTCGAGGAAGACTGGACCCGCGCGAAAACGCTGGCGGAGACGGTCGAGGATCACGAGCTGCTTGATCCGACGCTGGCGCCCGAGAGACTCCTGTTCCGTCTCTTTCATGAGGAACAGGTCAGGGTCTACCGGGCTATTCCACTCTCGACCTATTGCAGCTGTTCGCGCGAGCGCGTGAGGGAAATGCTTCAGCGCTTCTCGGGCGAGGAGCTGAAAGACATGGTGGTCGATGGACAGCTCTGGGTGAATTGTGAGTTCTGCGACGCCCGCTTCGAGTTCGACCCCCAGGAGTTCGGCGCCACTTAGGTTTACGGGTTGCGGCTAAGAGCGTATTCGCTCCGTCAGCTTCGCCAAGAACACGAGGCATGACTCTATCTGCGAAACAGTGACGAACTCATCGGCTGTGTGGGCCTGCTCGATATCACCAGGACCGCAGACGACGGCCGGACAGCCGGCATCCTGAAACAGGCCAGCTTCCGTCGCGTAGGATACGCCGGAAGCACGGTTTGCACCC
>JARFRF010000148.1 GCA_029287395.1 Methyloceanibacter sp.
GGCCGCAGAAGAACAGGCAAAGGCAGAGTCGTTGAGAACCCAGTCAGGCCTTAAATCACCATCAAGATCAACCCGATTGACCGCACCCCACTCAAGTGCGAACTCCCCGTTCTCAAAATCTGCACACGCCTTCTGAGCAGCTTCAACCTTCTCCGCCAGAGGCTTTGGAAGGGTGGACAGGTCCTGTGCCTGTCCGGGACAAGCAAACACGCAAACCATCACAGCAATTACGACGCGATTGATGTTGGTGAGCATCCTGAAGCTCCATGAACTACACGAGAGGTTAGAGCGACCCAGCGATCTTTCGGGCAAAAGCCTCCATATCGATCTGTGCTCCGCCTGTGGCGAGCCATACAATGACGATGTCTTTTGCTGGCGAGACGAAACTGCGACGAGTCCTAAATCCCATCGGTTCTTAACAAAAGTTGCAAACGTCAATTGATACATTCACCGCACCGGGAGCATTAGGTCACACGTCGTCCCTAGTGGTCCTCATCGCAAAGGTTCGGGTCCAGGTTTGCGGTACAAACAGTCGGTCCCGTAGAATGCCAATCTAAGGCATATCCTGTAGACGGGTTGGGAGCATGAGTTGAACCTTGCAGATAGAATGATCCTTAGGGTCAAGCGCAATCTCGAAACCCAGCTTGCTGCACATTTCGAGCATGCGCGTGTTGTGTCTAAGGACATCTCCGTTGAGTAAACGCAATCCCTCTGCTTCAGCATAACTGATCAGCTGACGCATCAATATCCAGCCAATTCCCGTGCCCTTTAGATCGCTCCGTACGATGACGGCGTACTCACCCTTTTGGTAATCGGGATCGGCGGAAAGATGCGCAACGCCGTAGAGTTCGCTCTTATCCTTGTCCAAGGCCACAAACGCCATCGCCCGAGCATAGTCAATCTGCGTGAAACGAGCGATGAACTTATGAGAGAATTCCTGGCGCGGCGCGAGGAAGCGGAAGCGAATGTCCTCAGGTGACAGTTTATTGATGAAGGACTCGTAGAGGTGCTCGTCTGCAGGTCGGATCGGTCTTATCAATATACGCTCGCCGTCCACCGTCTCGGCCCAACGTTCCCACTGATTGGGATAGGGCCTTATGGCGAGACGTGGATTTGGGCCATCTTTCTCTATCTCTGTCGGATCAATGCGGATGCGGGCGTCGAGCACAACGACGCCCATTTCATCAGCGATCAGGGGATTGATATCGAGTTCCTTCACGGCCGGGCAATCCACGACGAGCTGAGACAACCGCACTAGCGCTTCTGCGATGGCGGCAAGGTCAGCGCTTGGCCTATCGCGATAGCCTTCTAGCAGCTTGTAGATTCGAGTCTGCGCCATGAGATCGTGGGCGAGGACGGTATCGAGTGGCGGCAGTGCCACTGCCGTGTCCTGAATAATCTCTGTCGCTGTGCCACCCGCGCCGAACAAAATCATCGGCCCGAACAGCTGGTCCTCGTAGACGCCCATCAAAAGTTCGTGCGCGCGTCTTCGTATGATCATCGGCTGAACGGTGAAGCCTTGTATAGCTGCCCTGGGGCGAAGCTCGCTGGTACGAGCCAACATGCGCTCGGCTGCGTGTCTTGCCTCTTCAAATGTGCGCAAGCCGAGGCGGACACCGCCCACGTCTGATTTATGTGAGATGTCATCGGAGAGAATCTTGACGACTACTGACTCCGTTTGCTGGAGCAGCGCTTGCGCTATATCCGCCACTTCCTCTGGTGAGGAAGCCTCCCGGGTTGGGACCGTAGGGATATTAAATGCGGACAGAACTGCTTTTGCTTCCGGTTCGGTAAGAAGTGAGCGACCGGCCTTCGCTGCTGTACGCATGATTGTGCGCGCCGCCGCGTCGGCGACATGCGTGCGGCTCGTCTGTTTTGGAGGCGTGCGCATCAGTGCCTCTTGGGCCTTGGTGTGCTGCCACAGATAGAAGAAGCCCTTGATCGCATCCGTCGGTGATTCGTATGTCGGTATGTTCGCCTTGTGGAATTTGCGCCTTCCGCCAGCTGCGACCTGCTCTCCGAGCCAATTTGTTAGGACTGGTGGCAAGTCCTTAGGGTTTTGCACTTGAGCGATCGCGTCGAGCACTGCTTGAGCCGCATCTGTCGATGAGGCCAGCGCCGTAGGGCAATTCATCACGAGGATACCGTCCGCCTCAGAGTTGGCGAACACAGCATCGAGGGTTGCCTTGTAACGTTCCGGTGTTGCGTCGCCTATAATGTCGATCGGATTTGCTCGCGACCAGTTGGCAGGTAGAACCTCATCCAACATCGCCACAACGCTTTCGTTTATCGGTGCGAGCTTCCCGTCAAGGCGCATGAGGTCATCTACCGCGAGCACGCCGGCGCCGCCGCCATTGGTCACGATCAGGAGTTCATTACCCTCAACCGGCTTCAAATTTGCCAGGGTCTCTGCCGCGGTGAACAGCTCCTCCAATTCTTCGACGCGCACAAGTCCCGCGCGACGGAACGCAGCACTGACCGCTGCATCGCTACCGGCCAATGCGCCCGTATGAGTCGTGGCAGCGCGTGCCGACTCTTCATGGCGCCCCGACTTAATCACGATCACCGGCTTTGCCCGCGCGGCGGAGCGTGCCGCAGACATAAACTTGCGGGCCGCGGGTATTGTCTCGAGATAGAGCAAGATGGCGCTAGTCGAGACGTCCGCGGCGAGAAAATCGAGCAGATCACCAACGTCGACATCGGCCATGTCGCCCATGGATATGACAGAGGAAAAACCCATGTCGCGGGCGGCGGCCCAGTCGAGAACGCCGGTCATGAGAGCACCCGACTGGGAGAGAAAGGCGAGTTGGCCCGGCTTCGGACTGTTGAGCCCGAAATTTGCCGCAAGGCCGAGGCCTGGAACGGAAATTCCAAGGCAGTTTGGGCCGATGATACGCAGGCAACGCGGTTGAGCGGCGTCTAGCATAGCCTGCTTGAGTGGCGCACTGAGCCCCGCGGTGATGACCACCACGGCGCGACAGCCTTTTTGGCCAAGTTCATCGATGATAACCGGCACCGTATCGGGGGGCGTGGCGACGACGGCGAGCTCGGGCGTTTCGGGTAAGGCCGCAATCGACTCATAGCACCGATGTCCGCCAAT
>JARFRF010000181.1 GCA_029287395.1 Methyloceanibacter sp.
GAGGAAAGCAACACCAAGTACCGCAATGATAGCTCCGACAGCCCTTACGGCGTAGACGCCCGCGGGCCAGCGAACAAGCAAGCCGAAGGCGATACCAATCAAATGCAGAAGGCCCGTGGCGATGACAAAACCGACGACGTAAGGCAATGGATCTGTCGCCTCAGGAAGCTCCACCCCGTGTGCATAGCCATGGAAGATCGCAAATGCACCGACGATTACGATTGCCAACCACAGCGGAAACTTCGCCGCGAAGAGGATGAGCAGACCAAGCACCACCCCTGAGGCCGCAATACCGGCTTCTACGGCTGGAAGGGGCACGCCAAGAATACCGAGGCCGGCACCGACCGCCATGACAAGCGGAAAAACAATTGGCAGAAGCCACAGTGCAGGCACGCCCAGAAACGCGCCCCACAGTCCGACAGCGACCATTGCGATAACATGGTCCCATCCGAGAACCGGATGAGCGAAGCCGCTCAAAAAACCACCGGTGACGCCGTGACCTTGCGAATGCGCGAGCGCCGTTTCCGGTGCGAGGGCTGCAGCTCCGAGCAAGAGCGCATAACCGACAAGCTGAGTATGCTGCATGTCTATTTTGGTCCGACGTTGGCTAGTCTATTTCAAGAAGTTCTCTTGTAACGGGCCAGCCTGACTTCCGCTACTGGCCGATAGCTTAGTTTTAGCGCGAGAGGCCTGATGGCAGCGTTGAGCGAGATAGCCAGTTTCAGCATGTGCAACGGGGAATATTGTTAGCTTCACGTAACGGACGACCGTAACCGTGTGGCGCTGAACGTAAGGGACGGCGCTTCTCATGCCGACTTGAAGACACACATCTCCTATCCGGCAGCCGCTCCAGCAATAGCCGGAAGCCGATGCGCGCTATTACTAAGCTAGTTGCTCGCTTCTGCTTTCGCCTGATCAAGCTCGATCTTCAGATTCTCAACTTCTGTTTTTGTCTTCGCCAAGTCCCTTTCAAGGGCTTGTCGATAGGCAGTCGCAGCGTCGAGCGCTACCGTTCGCTCACTCAAGAGCTTCCAGACTTCTGAGGACTTAGCCTGGTCAAGTTGCTCTTCCAACACGTCGACGCGTCTCTGCTCTTGCTTAAGTTGCGTGTGGGCGGTTTTGAGGGCCTCGTTCAGCCGGACAGATTCTCCGGTCGCCTCATGTAACTTCCCTTGAAGCTTCTTGGCGTCTGCAATTTCCGATTTGAGATTGATAATGACGTTTCTCAGTTCAGCTATCTGCGCCTTTGTCAGATTTGCATGGTTCCCCAGTCGCGCAAGTTGCGATTTGAGGGTGGAGGCAGCATTCTTGAGTTGGACTATTTGCGCAGCTGTCTGACTATCATGTTCTTTGGCGATGGCGAGTTCACTTTGTGCCTTGCTCAGCCTCTCTTGCGTATCGACGAGTAGATACCCTAAAGCGAGAGCACAGCCGAGTAAGATGGCGCAGGCGGTAAGCCATGCCCAACGCGACATCATCTCAGTGCTTTTGCGCACTCTCCAGAATCCTCACCACTTATCTTGGCCTTTAGTGGACCAGGTTGCACGCTTCACCGCATTCGGAAGCGCCACAGGTAAAGACAGCGGGAATGGCTACTGTATTCTGCTATGCCCCAATGGGTCTAGCTCGGCCGCATCCGAGACCAATGGCAACCAATTGGCGCAAAGAAGAACTTCAGGGACATCTGAGCTTAGTAACGTTCTTCGCTTCGCGCGATGATCATAATAGCTGGCCCAGCCGTCACTCTCTGCCAAGGACAAGCGTCCAGTAGGCCTTCTGATCTTGCGTCTGCGCCATTCCGACTCCGGCCGCCGTCACGTTCGCGCGCAGTAGGTTTCGTCGGTGCCCACGACTTCTCTTCCAGTAGAACATGGCGTCGCTGAATGACTTCTGACCTCCAGCGACATTCTCCGAAGCGATTTTTGCGCGATAGCCTGCGCGCCTGGCGCGAACTTTGGGACTCGATCCATCTGAGCCGGAATGGCTGATACGGCCACGTTTGGCTAGATCGAATGAATGAAGCGCAGCGGAGCGGGAAAGCCTCGCATCAAGCACCACTGGGCGAACGCCGTTCGCCTTTCGATAGGCATTGATTTCGGCCACTGCAGCCTGCGCATTCAGTGGCTGCACGGGCTGCTCGGCGTATTTGCGCGAGACGAGAGAAACCCCGCAGCCCGTTAGAAAAAGGAGCACCAATAGAAGCGGGATTGCTCGGCCTGCAAACGTGAAGAGACACGAGGTCCCTTTGCCAGGAACGGAGCATTCTTTCATGATTGTCTCAGAGTTGGCTGCCCGCATGCCCGCAGCGTCGCAAAAATTAGTAAGCAACTAGTGACCAGAGTTACGGTAAGTCGAATGGGAGTGAGGCCCGCGGCCGGGCTCGTCCTTGAATCTGGTTGTATTTTATCCTGCCACCGCAGAGTAGACAGAGGGGCGCCGGCCGAAGCAGACACCCCGATATCGAATTAGAAATGAGCTCTATTCGCCCGACTCCTTCTTGTCATCGTCGCTGCTTTCCTCGCCGCCTTCCTCAGCCTCTTCAATGGGATCCTTCTCATGTTGATCCGCATAAGTCAGGGTCGGAGCGGCTCCAAGGCCTAGTACAAATGCAGCGGCAAACAGCCAAGAAACCAATTTCTTCATGTGATTCGTCTCCAAGTAGAAGATCTGCCAGCGCCCCAATTCCAGCGCCTCTACCACAACGCGGCAGGACAGATTTCGTTGCTGTTGGTCAGCAGAAACTTTTTCGGCACCTAGGAGAGGCGAAGACGCTGCGCTGTTGTGGTCTTGCGGCCTCATGGTCGCCATCGATGGTCATGAGATCACCGCTGGTTACGGGGAAGACAAAGCCGCAGCGTCCACTGAAAACATCTCAGATCCTTGTCACACTGAATCCGTCGTTGCGCCACGGCGGCGATGTCCGCTTATGACCCAAAACGAACACGCGCTTCCCCCACGGTTCGCTTGACCTACATCAGTTTGCCTATGCAGCCCCCCCGTTAGGCTTCGCAAAAGCTCTGACCCAGTCAGCACAACACTGAGGAAACGCTATGTCCCCCATGAAACTCGTGTTGGCCGCGACGGCCACCATGATCATTTCCTGTTTGCCCTCGAGCGCCCAAGACATCCAGCATGACGCCGAGCACTATGTGCTCTTGCACCAGTATGGCGATCAGTGGGCCGTTGAAGACAAGGACGTTGATAAGAAGCTTGCCGAAATTCGCGAGAGGAACGGCGGGAAGCCACCGAACATTGTTTACATCCTGATTGATGACATGGGCTTTGGTGAGTTCGGCATGCCAGAGCTCAACAAGATCCGGGGCGGCCGCACGCCGAATCTCGATGAGTTCGCCAAGGAAGGCATGACCTTCACGCGCTTCTATGCTGAGAACATCTGCACCTCGACGCGCGTGGCCTTCATGACCGGGCGGTATGCCGTGCGGACCGGGATGGAGCTGACGAAGGTCACGCCCCCTGAAGGTTTTGGTTTCCAGGATAAAGAGGTGACGCTTGCTGAACTGCTCTCCGACGCTGGTTATGCCACGCACCATATCGGCAAGTGGCATATGGGCGACATCAAGGAAGCCTATCCAACCAATCAGGGCTTCGACTACGCATCCTTCGCGATGCATAATCAGGTGTCCTATAGCTATCTCACCCGCGATGCTGAGCTGGATCAGAAGACGACCTCTTTCACGGAATTGTCCGTCGATCCTGACTACGGCCTCGATAAGACCTTCCGTCTCTACGATTGGGTCACCCAAGTCGAAGGCGAAAAGGGAGGCAAAGTTCGTGAATGGGGCATCGAAGCTGGCGAACGACCCGATATCGACCTGTACATTGAGGTCAATAAGCGTTTTCAGGATCAGGCACTGGAGTCCGTTCGTACCCTGGCGAAAGGCGACAAGCCGTTCTTCCTAAACTACTGGCCAATGATCCCAATCGCTGTTCTGCGTTCTACAGATCAGAGTACCTGCCTGACGCCGAACTGCGGTCGTTGGGTCGATGCCATGAACCTCGTCGACACCTATATCGGAGAGCTGCTCGATGAGATTGACAGGCTGGGTATCTCCGACAACACCATCGTGATGGTGATTGGCGACAACGGCCCGATGAAACAAGAATTGCCTGACAACGGTATGGCCGAATGGATATTCCGCGGCACGAAGGGGCAAGCGCTAGAAGGTGGGCACCGCGTCGGTGCGTTTCTGCGCTGGCCGGGTGTGATCGAGGAGGGGTCGATTTCCGGCGATACGGTTTTCGTAAGCGATCTCTACACCACCTTCGCTCGGATTGCAGGCAACACCGACGGCATCCCTCGCGATCGCGTCGTGGACGGGATCGATCAGACCACGCTTTTACTTAAAGGCGATACCCATGGCCGGCGTGACTACGTGCATCTGTATGAGGTGGACCAGCTCAAGGCGACCGTAAAGCAGAACATGAAGATCCACTGGCCTGCACCCGGCGTGAATCCTGCGATGGCGGGAATCTACAATCTCTATTGGGACCCGCGAGAGGAACACCCACTCAAGCGCCAGGGTGTCTGGGCTGGGACGCCGTTTGTCCGCATGTTCGCCCAACAACAGCGTCTCAAGGACAAATTTCCCGACTGGGAACCAGCTCGAGGAATGCCCTACGAAGACGTTGAGAACCTGCGCCCCGAAACGAAAGAGATGGTCAAGACGTGGGCAACAATTTATGGCGACGCCAAGGATGTCATCCTCGGAGTTGAATCCGCCGGCAACTAAGACACGGCCATACCGCTGCCCGTGGTCAGCGCAGTGCCCAACCGCTTAGGTCGTCGTGAGTACGATTTTGCCGACATGGCTCGGGTCGTCGATGCGCTTGTGCGCTTCGACGGCATCGGTGAGAGCAAAAGTCGAATCGATCACCGGCTTATACTTGCCGCTCTCGATGATGGGCCAGATACGCTCCTCGATGACTGTCGCCATCCGCGCCTTTGTCGCATCGGTCTGTGCACGGAGCGTCGAGCCAGTGAGGGTTAGGCGGCGCATCATAAGTCGCATAAGATCGATGTCGACTTTGGAGCCTTTCAAAAAGGCAATCTGAACAATGCGGCCCTCGAGAGCGGCCGCGCGAATGTTCTTCTCGATATAGTCGCCGCCGACCATGTCGAGGATGACGTCCGCACCGTGCTTGCCCGTCACGGCCTTCACGACCTCAAGAAAGTCTTCCTCGCGGTAGTTGATCGCCTTCACAGCGCCCAGCGTTTCGCAGGCCTCGGCCTTTGTGTCGTCGCCGACCGTCACGATAACCTTCGCGCCGAAGGCTGTCCCGAGTTGGATCGCCGTGGTGCCGATGCCGCTCGCGCCGCCGTGAACCAGCAGCCAATCACCCTCCTTGAGGCCGCCGCGCTCGAAGACGTTGTGCCAAACCGTGAAGATCGTTTCGGGGAGCGCAGCAGCCTCCACGGCGCTCAAGCCTTGCGGGGCAAGAAGCGTCGTGGCTTCCGGCGCCACCGCATATTCCGCGTAGCCACCACCGTTCACGAGGGCGCAGACGAAGTCGCCCGGTTTGAATCGTGTGACGCTCTCGCCCACGGCAACGACAGGACCCGAGACTTCGAGCCCCAAGAGTTCGGATGCGCCTTTGGGTGGCGGGTAGAGCCCCTGGCGCTGCAACACGTCCGGCCTGTTGATGCCGGCGGCTGCGACCGTGATGAGAACTTCGCTCTCTTTAGGTTCCGGCAGGGGTCGGGTCGCCGGGGTCAGCATCTCCGGTCCGCCAGGCTCGCGGACATCGATCACGGTCATGGTCTCTGGTAGCATTCTCATCCCCATTCTTGTTCGCGTGTTCACTCTTAGAGAAGACCGGTGCGCGATGCTAGGATCAGCAAGGCTGCGTGCAGGAGGCACGTAGCGCGAGCGAGCGGAGAGACGCGACGATGGACCTAGACGACCTCACACCCAAAAAGCCCAAAGGGCACGAGATTGGGCAAGATTTGTCGACCTTGTCGGAGGAAGAACTCAAAGCGCTCATCGAGACGCTGCAAGGTGAGATCGCGCGCATCGAGGCCGCGCTCGGCGAAAAACAGTCCTCGCGCAGCGCTGCGGAGGCTGCCTTTCGGCGTTAGCGCGGTTCGGCGTGAGTTCCTTTAGGTAAATCAGGTCTTAGTCTTAACCTGTTGTTAGGGACTCGTTCGTAGAGTCATGTCCATCCAGTCCTCTGGATCTGAGTGGCTTGTTCCACTCTGTTTGACGCCTCCCTGTTAACTTCCTGAGCCGCCGGTTTTGGCGGCTCTTTTTTTGTCCGCTATCCGCCACGGCTTGCGTTTTAACCTTTATTACCAGAAGGTAAAGACAGCGCTGGCCCATGGATTAGTATGCCACTCAACACTCAATAAGAGAGGCGATGGAGTACTGGGGGACATGGCGGTGAAGACCGAAAACTCGACCTATGGCGACGGCGTTACCGTCTCATTTGGTGC
>JARFRF010000005.1 GCA_029287395.1 Methyloceanibacter sp.
GATCTGGCGCATGTGGACCGCGGGCTTTACGGCGCCAATCTTCATTATCAGCCCCTTGAAACCACCAGTTTCGGCGAGCCGCGTTTGCTCTTGGACGGCTTTATCGCGGATCCTGGTACCGTGGCACAGCGTGACGAATTCCGCGGCACGGACGGATCGCTCTATTTCCTTCGCCGGAAGGATATTCTGATGGGTTCCGAGAGGATTCGCATTGAGATCCGCGACAAGGATTCCGATATTGTTCTGGCGGTCGAGAACCTTACACCAGTGCTCGATTACGATATCGACTACATGCAGGGACGCATCGTGCTGGCCCAGCCTTTGCCCGCAACGGCAGACGATGGTCTGTTGGTGCAAAGCGGCTCGATTACTGGGAATCCCGCTTTTCTGGTGGTTCGTTATGAATACACCCCGGGGTTCGATGACCCGGACGCGCTGGTGACCGGTGGCAGGGTTCATTACTGGTTCAAAGACTGGGTCAAGGTCGGCTTGACTGCCAGCCGGGATAAAGATGAGGAGGCCGTAGACAACATGGGGGGAGTGGACTTGACCTTGCGCAAGTCTTTGGAGACGTGGCTCAAACTCGAAGCGGGCCGTACCAAAGGTCCGGGCACCCCGACATTGACCTCTCCTGACGGCGGTTTCGATTTCGGCCCCTCTGATTCTTTTGACGACAGTGAAGCCGATGCCTCGGCCTATCGCGTCGATGCTAGTCTCGGCTTCAAGGACGTCTTCAAGAACGGGCGCGGTCGGGTCACCTTCTACCTGAAGGATCTCGAGGCCGGTTATTCGGCACCGGGCCAAGCAACCGCCCAGGATCTGACCCAATACGGAGGAACGGCTGAACTGCCTTTTACCGACCACCTGAGTGCACGTTTGAAGGTGGACAAGCAAATTCAGGACGAGGGTCTAGAGACCGAGGCCGGCGAGCTGGATCTCCATTACCGGATAGGTGAGAACTGGACCCTGAGTTCGGGTGTGCGTCATGACAACCGTAAGGACAACTCTGCGGTCGTACCAGCAACCCAGGAAGAGGGTCGTCAGACGGATGCGGTGGTCAAGCTACTGTACGATTCTCATGCGCGCTGGACGACCTATGGTTTTGTGCAGGAGACGATTCAGACAAGCGGCAATCGCGAGGACAATGGCCGGATCGGTACTGGCGGTAGTTTGCGTTTAACCAACCGGTTCAACATAATCGGTGAGGTTTCCGGTGGCGATCTGGGTACGGGCGCTAAGCTTGGCACCGAGTATCTGTATTCCGACCGGACCACTGTGTACCTTAACTATACCCTTGAGAACGAGCGGACCGACAATGGTTTGCGCGCCAGAAAAGGCAATATGGCTTCCGGTTTCCGCACGCGTTATTCGGACAGCGCGAGTGTCTACCTCGAAGAGCGGTATACCCACGGCGACGTCCCCACGGGTCTGGTGCATTCCGCCGGCGTGGACCTTGCGCCCTTCGATCACCTCAATCTTGGCGCGCACCTCGATTTCGGAACCCTCAAGGATAATCAGACTGCCGCTGAACTTGAGAGAAAAGCGCTGAGCGTTAGTGCCGGCTATGGGTTCGATAGGCTGAAGATCGCTAGCGCCGTGGAATATCGAACTGACAACATAGAGCAGCTGGATACCAGCTTCGACAAACGCACCACCTGGCTGTCTAAAAACAGCCTCAAGTACCAACTGTTACAGGACATGCGACTCCTCGGCAAATTCAATTATGCCGTGAGTGACAGTTCGCAGGGGAAGTCCTTTGACAGCGATTATACGGAAGCGGTGTTGGGATGCGCGTATCGACCCGTCTATCATGACCGTCTGAATGCGCTGCTCAAGTACACATACTTCTATAATGTTCCTCCTGCCGATCAAGTGACTGGCAACAATTCTACGTCGGACTTTATTCAGCGCAGCCACATCGGATCGGTGGATGTAATGTATGACCTGACGTCCCGTTGGACTGTGGGAGCCAAGTACGCCTACCGCCATGGCGAGGTGGCTCAGGACCGGGAGAATAGGGATTTCTTCGATAGTCGGGCTCACCTGTATGTACTGCGCGCAGACTGGCACTTCATCCACAATTGGGATGCACTGTTCGAGGTTCGCAAACTTGACCTTCCCGACGCGGAAGACAGTCGCAGCGGGGTATTAGTGGGCTTATACCGCCATTTGGGCGACCATATAAAGGTGGGTGTCGGCTACAACTACAGTGATTTTTCGGATGATCTGACCCAACTGGATTACAAGCACCAGGGTCTTTTCATCAATGTGACGGGGAAGATTTAGATGCTTTAGGGGTGGGCTCTTGTGCCTGCCGAGTGCGGCCACATGGGGCCGCCCCAATTACACACGAACGGAGGTGACGAACATGCTCCGCTGGCTAAGAGGGGTCATTTTAGGGATTTCAGTGCTTGTTTTGAGCTTCGCTGCTCATGCGCAGGAAGTCTCCAGGGAACAGATCAAGGGCCTGGATGAACAGGTTCAGGAAATCAAGAGCGATGTTCTGGGCATTGCGGCGGAACTGAATCAGCTCGAAGAGAAGCTGCTGTATCCGTCCAATACGCAGGTCGCGATATTCGTATCACTGGCCAGTGGCGAAACCTTTCGCCTCGATTCGGTCGAGATCCAGTTGGACGGCAAGCCGGTGGCCCATCACCTTTACACCTTCAAGGAACTCGAAGCTCTGCAGAAGGGGGGAGTGCAGCGTATCTATGCCGGCAATATCCGAACGGGTGAACATGATCTGCAGGTGTCTGTCATCGGTAAACCTTTGGGAGGCGCAGATTTCCGGAATACGAAGAGCTTCAAGGTAAATAAGGATGTGGGCCCCAAGATCGTGGAAATATCCCTGGCCGCCCAAAGCATTACTTTTAAGGATAGGTAGTCCATGTACAGACTGTTTGTTTCATTGACGATTCTGATATTCGCTGCGTCTACGGCTGCAGCCGGTACGTCCGCTCCGAAAGAGCTGAAGGATCTCTATTTTGGAGAGGCCCTTTATTGCGCCTTTCAAGGAGACTGGTTTGACGCTGTCGCCAGGCTCGACACCGAGCTTGAACAGCATTATGGGCTCGATGAACCCAGGCGCGACAGCCTCTATTACCATATCAACCAGGCTGAGTTTGCCGTGGGTGATTTTGAACTTGCTTATCGGATGCACCGTCGTGCCGGGCGCGCCATCACGGCGGTGATCGAGGGCAATGTGAGGGAGCAGGTGCGTAACGAAGCCATCTTCCGCCTGGCGCGGATCTACTTTCAGAAAGACCAACCGATCAATGCCCTCTATGCCGTGGAGCGTACCAGGGGAGTTGTTCCGCCACAAATTCACGACGACCTAGGATTTTTACGCGCCCAAATCTTCATGGCCAACGGCCGTTTTACCGAGGCGGCGCGTATTTTGAGAGACCTCCAGGATGCCGAAAGCCTTGAAGGTTTTAGCACCTACAATCTCGGTGTCGCGCTGCTCAAGGACGGGAAGGAGCTTAAGGGACGCCAGTATCTCGATCTTGCCGGCCGGATCAACGGCAGCGACGCACTTACGATGGCGATCAAGGATAAATCCAATCTGGTCCTTGGATCTAAGCTTTTGAAAGAAAAGAATTTCGAGGGCGTCAAGCAGGTGCTCGATCGGGTGCACTTGAAAAGCCCCTTCTCCAACCGGGCGTTGCTGGGCTCGGGTTGGGCGGATGCCTTCCAGGGACGTTTCGAAAGGGCGCTGGTGCCCTGGAGCGTTTTAGTGACACGGGAGGTCACCGACGCCTCGGTGCAGGAAGCAATGCTCGCTGTTCCCTATGCTTATGGCAAGCTGGATGTGCACAGTAAGGCGGCAGTGATGTATGGCAAGGCGCTGGAGAAGTTCGGCACTGAAATCGACAAACTCGGCGCATCCATCAAGAGCATCCGAGAAGGTTATTTTCTTCGGGCTCTTGCGCGGGAGGAGCTGAAACAGGATGCCAACTGGGTCGTCAAACTGCGTAAGCTTCCGCAAACGCCCGAGACCTACTACTTACTTGAATTGATGGCCTCCCATGATTTCCAGGAATCTCTGAAAAACTATCTTGACCTGGAAGAATTGCGCAAGAAACTGGAGACCTGGGAAGGGGATCTAGACGCGTTCGAGGAGATCATTGAGCAGCGTCGGGCTTATTACCAGCCGCGGCTTCCCGCCATTGATGGGAAATTCAGGCGGCTCGATTCGCTGATGCGTCTGCGCCTGGAGCAGCGGAACCGTATCGAACAACGCCTGAAGGCCATGCTGGTGGTACCCAGGCCTGATTACCTGGCGACTGCGAAGGAGCGGATCATCAGTGAACAGATCGTGCAGCTAGAACAGAAGCTGACTGCCAAGAGCTCGACCACGCCGAGCAGCATTAATGACCGGATCAAACGTTTGCGAGGGGTGTTGCACTGGAACATCTATACGGACTATGACCGGCGTTTCACCGAAGCCTACAAGCATCTTCGCGACCTGAATCAGGTAGTGGATCGGTTGAAAAGGCAGTACGCCGCCTTTGTCCGTACCCGTCAGGCCGCCACCCAAAGCTACGAAGGCTACGACGAGGTGATTCGCCGCCAGCGGTTCTTGATCCTGGAAGCCCGGGAAAAGGTGGGAGAACTGATGGCACGTCAGGGTCATATGCTTGAAACTATGGCCGCAAATGAACTCACCAGGCGCCGCGAGCGGCTTTCCGAACTTCAAATCAAGGCTCGCTTCGGCATGGCGGAAAGCTATGATCGTGCCATCAGGGCCCAGACCCAGGAGAAGGTGAGTCCATGAACAGTATCCGGCTTTTCATATTGGCGGTACCGGTGATGCTTGTCGCCTGTCAATCGCTCAGCGGCAAGGATACTATTGCCGAGTTGCGTCATAAGCAGATCGAGATCAAGGAAGAGAAGATCGAAGGAGGGCTTGAGAAAGCCATGCTGAGTTATCAGCGCTTTCTGGAGGAGACGCCGGACTCCGACCTGGCGCCCGAGGCTATTCGTCGTCTGGCCGACCTGAAGATCGAAAAAGAATACGGCACCCTCACCGAGGGTGTCGAGCCTGTCGGGCGGGCTCCGGCATCGAAGTTGCCTTCCTCCGAAGGCACGACGCGTCCAGGGGGCGTTTCTGTCTCCGGTGCACCGATGGACCAACCATTGGCGCACATTGCGGCTCACGATGAGTCCGAGGCGGACTTCGAAAGACGGGCGACCCAAAACCAGCAGCTGACCGGTATGGCAGTAGCTACGGGCAGGTCTGGCGAAGGCGCTGATGATCTTGAAAGGGTAGGCGCTCGCGAGGCCATGGAACTATACACGAAATTGCTCAACGATTACCCCCATTACGAGCGCAACGACCAGGTGCTGTACCAGATGTCACGGGCGTACGAGGAACTGGGACAAACCAAGGAGGCCATGGCGGTCATGGACCGGATGGTCCGCGAATACCCTCGGTCCCGATATATCGATGAAGTTCAGTTTCGGCGTGCTGAATACTTTTTTGTGCACAAGCGCTATCTGGATGCCGAGGACGCCTATAAGAGTGTCGTGGATATGGGTGTCGGTTCGCCTTTCTACGAGCTCGCTCTGTATAAACTCGGCTGGACATTCTACAAGCAGGAGATCTATGCAGACGCCCTGGATCGATTCATTGCGCTGCTCGATCATAAGGTATCTATGGGATACGACTTCGAACAGACTGAAGACGAGCAGCAACGCAAGCGCACGGATGACACCTTCCGGGTCGTCAGTTTGAGTTTTTCCAACCTCGGCGGTGCCGATGCAGTGGTGGAATACTTCTCACGCCACGGGAAGCGGAGTTACGAGGACCTCGTCTACAGCAATCTCGGCGAATTCTACTTCGATAAGCGCCGTTACGCCGACGCCAGCGCAACCTACAACGGTTTCGTGAGCCGCAACCCGTTCCACAAGGCAGCGCCAAACTTCAATATGCGGGTTATAGAAATTCAAGCCGCAGGCGGGTTCCCCAGCCTAGTCCTTGATTCCAAAAAGAAATTCGCCACGAACTATGGCTTGAAGGCCGAATATTGGACGCATTTCCGTCCGAGTGACCGCCCGGACGTTCTGGGTTATTTGAAAACCAATCTGACCGACCTGGCAAATCATTATCACGCCTGCTATCAGGATCCGCTAAAGGCCGAAGAGAAGCAGGCGAATTTCGAAGAGGCGCTGCACTGGTATGGGGCGTTCCTAAAATCGTTCCCCACGGAGATCGAATCGCCAGCCATCAACTACCTGCTGGCGGAGCTGCTGCTAGAAAATCAGTCGTTCGGCGCCGCAGCCGCGGAATTCGAAAAGACCGCATATGGCTACCCGTCCCACGAAAAATCCTCCCATGCCGGCTTCGCGGCGGTCTCCGCGCACCGGCAGCAACTTGGTGCTACTGCGCCGGAGGACAAAGATACGGTCAGGCGGGAGGTTGTCAGCAGCTCGCTGAAGTTTGTCGATACCTTCCCGGAACACGAAAAGGCGGCGATCGTCCTCGGGGCGGCTGCGGATGATCTTTACGGCATGAAGGAATATGAGCAGGCGCTGGCCGCCGCGAACAAGCTTCTCGAGGTATTCCCTAGCAGCGATGTTGATGTCGTCCGAACGGCCTGGCTGGTCATCGGCCATTCTTCATATGAACTCCTGCGTTACAGCGAGGCCGAAACCGCTTATCTGAAGGTGTTGGCATTGCTACCAGAAGGGGACGAGGCGGGCGACGAGCTGGTCGACAATCTCGCGGCATCGATTTACAAGCAGGGGGAACAAGCCAATGCCATCCAGGATTATCGTGTTGCGGCGGACCACTTCCTGCGGGTGGGTCGCATGGCACCGACCTCAAAAATCAGGCCGACCGCCGAATACGACGCTGCCGCAGCCCTTATAGAGCTCAAGGATTGGGAGATAGCCGCCACGGTGCTGGTGGGATTCCGCAACAGCTTCCCAGGACACGGTTTGCAGCCCGAGGTGACCAAGAAGATCGCCTATGTTTACAAGGAAAACGGTCAGCTCTCCCTGGCAGCCAATGAATATGAACGCATCGAAAGGGAATTCCAGGACGACGAGATCAGACGAGATGCTCTCCTGGTCGCAGCGGAACTGCATGAAAAGAATGGCAACAGCGGTCGTGCGCTCGAGGTTTATCAGCGTTACGTGGGTTATTTCCCGCAACCAGTGGAGCTCAACCTGGAGACGCGCAACAAAATTACCGAGATCCTGAAGGCGCAGAACGAGAGGGAGTTATATCTGAACGAACTCAGGGAGATCGTCGCGATCGACGCCTCAGCGGGTAGTGCCCGAACCCCACGCACTCGTTATCTTGCTGCGCAGGCTGCCTTGGTACTGGCCGAGTTGAGATATGACGCCTTCGTGGCCGTGAGGCTGGTAAAACCCTTTGAGGTCAATCTGCGCAAGAAGCGCCAACTGATGAAGACGGCTACGCAGAAGTTCAGTCAGCTCATGGATTATGAACTCGGCGAGTTTACTGCCGCGGCGACATTCTATATGGCCGAGATATACGCCCACTTCAGCAAGGCCCTGATGACCTCGGAACGTCCCGAGCTTACCTTTGATTACTACATCATAAAACCCGGCGACAACCTTTCTACGATTGCCAGGAGAAACCACAGCGATGTCGGAAGGATTGCCCACGCAAACAATTTAAATAAGTCAAATGTCATCGTTGCCGGAAAAAAGCTTAAAATACCTCGCGGTTTGTACCCCGAGGAGCTTGAACAGTATGAACTGGCCATCGAGGAACAAGCCTATCCCTTCGAGGAAAAGGCCATCAGCGTCCACGAAAGCAACCTGAAGCTGATTTCCCGGGGCGTCTACAACAAGTGGATCGACAAGAGCCTGCAGAAGCTGGCCGTCTCAATGCCGGCCCGCTATGACAAGCCCGAGGCGTCCAGCGGCATCGTCAGTTCACTTGAAACCTACATTTTCGAAATTGATAAGCCGACACGGCCATTACCGTCAAAGGTCAGCGGTGGGGAGCCTACGCAGGTAGAAGAAGCCGGATCTGTCACGGAGGTCACCTCGGAAGAACCTACGCAGGTAGAAGAAGCCGGATCTGTCACGGAGGTCAAAACCGAAGGGCCTGCGCAGGTCGAAGGACATGTGCAGGCTAAAGAACCAGTTCAGAACGAACAACCGACCGGTGCACGTGCACAGACCCAGATGTAGCGGCAGGCCCCTGTGCCTGCCCAGGGCGGCCACAGGGCGCCGCCCCTACCAAGAACGGATCGAGCGACGAGGAGATGAGTAATGCAGGGCATGCATATAAAAATGTTTCGGCGTTTTAAAACACGACCTCACGTCGGCTTTGTTGTCCTGGTGGCAGCCCTGGCGGTTTTTGCAGGGTGTGTAACTGATGGAAAGGTAAAGCCGGCCCTGGTTGTGCAGAAACCCTCCATGGCCAAGGCTCACTCCGTTGAGAGACTCGAGGATGGCCGGGAAGGATTCATAATCATGGAAGTCTCCCAAATGGATGAGGCGTCTCGCAGGTACTTCGAGCGCGCCGTCGCCATGCTGAATGATAAGGAATATGGCCAGGCCATTGACCTTCTGGAAAAGGTCATCGAGCAATCACCGGGCGTTACGGCGCCCTACATCGATATGGCGATTGCCTGTGAGCAGGTCGGCAAATTGGAGCAGGCCGAGGAGCATCTTAAAACCGCGCTGCGCCTGTTTCCCGAGCACCCAGTAGCATGTAATGAATACGGTTTATTGTATCGGAAAACTGGACGATTTGCCGAGGCCCGGGCGATTTATGAGAAGGCGATCGCACACTTTCCGGATTATTATCCGGTGCACAGAAATCTTGGGATTCTCTGCGACCTGTATCTGAATGATCTAGCATGTGCTCTCGAGCATTACGAAATGTACAGCGAGGCCTGGCCCGTAGATAAGCAGGTCAAATCGTGGATCGCGGATTTGCGCGCCCGGCTTGGACGCAATTAAGGAGGGAAGACGATGTATCGCAAATTTTTTCTTTGCCTGTGTGTGGTCCTGTTCTCGGTCGTCATGGCCACAGCTCAGGATGCTGATAATAACAATGAATCGGGGGCCAAGGAGCTATCCGGTATGTCGATCGTCGGTAACGATGAAGCCCCGAAGTCCCTTTATATAGTTCCCTGGAAAAGCTCGGAAATCGGTGCGGAGACCAGCTTGGACATGATGTTGAACGAGGGCGCTGTACCGGTGGATCGGGACGTTTTCATGCGGCAACTTGAGTTTTATCAGGTCAGCACCGCGAAATAACTTGGTTGCCTTGCTTAGGAGGAAAGTTATGGGAATCTATTCAATAGTGGCGTTTTTTCAGAAGGGTGGGTTGTTCATGTACCCCATTCTGCTCGTGTTTGCGGTTGGCATGGCCATCGCGGTTGAGCGCTGGGCTCAGTTGAATCGCATCCGGAGCGCGAACCACAAAATATGGAATATGCTGCATCCGGTGTTGGTCAAGGGAGAGTTCGACAAAGCACGAGCGATAGTTAACAAGGACAAGTCCACCATGGCGCAAATGCTGGGAATGGGACTAGCGCGCCAAGGTGCGGTCCGGCGTCGTGACGACATCGAAATCGCCATGGAAGAGAGCATGATGGAGATCATCCCTCAGCTGGAGAAACGCACGCCGTACGTGGCGCTACTCTCCAATATCGCCACCCTGCTGGGACTGCTTGGCACCATCATGGGGCTGATTGCGGCCTTTACCGCGGTTGCCAATGCGAACCCGGCCGAGAAGGCAGACCTGCTGTCCGCCAGTATCTCGGTGGCGATGAACACCACCGCCTTTGGGCTGATGTGCGCCATTCCACTTCTGCTTCTCCATGCCAAGTTGACATCGACCACGGGACAGATCGTGGACAGCCTGGAGATGGCATCGGTAAAAGCGCTGAACAATATCTCCAATTTCGCCAAGCGTCACTTCGATAGGAGTTGATCATGACCAGACGACATCGTAGCAGAAGGGAAAGGGAAGAAACGCATGGGCCGGATGTCACGACCTTCTTGAACCTGATGGTGGTGCTCGTACCCTTTCTACTCATCAGTGCCGTCTTTTCGCGCGTTACCATCATGGAGCTGAGCGTTCCGACCAGCGCAGGCGGATCGGCTTCGAACACGCCGAATTTCGCTATCGAGGTGATTGTCCGTAAGGCAGGACTGGAGATTGCCAACGGGTTTTCCGTGGAGGCCGCAATTCCGAAAAAAGACGATCAATACGATATGGAGATGCTGACCGAAATGCTTATGCGGTTGAAGGCCAAGTTCCCGGAGAAGGAAGACGCGACGGTCTTGATGGAACCGGAAATAGAGTACGACTATCTGATTCAGATCATGGATGCGGTACGTGGTGCCGAAGTGCAGGTGGAAGGGAGTGACGAGGTTGAGAAAATGGTTCTATTTCCTGAGATATCCATAGGAGACGCACCATGAGAAACAGCAGACGCATAAGACGGATGGGACGTAGCAGAAAAAAACTTACCGGTCTGAACCTGACACCGCTGATGGATGTTTTTACCATACTGGTGTTCTTTCTGCTTTTCCACTCATCCGGAAGCGATATTATGGAAGCGCCCAAGCAGATCAAGCTGCCCGATTCCGTTGTTGAGACCAAGCCAAGGGAAACAGTGGTGATCATGGTCAGCCCAGAGGTGGTACTGGTTCAGGGCGAACCCGTGATCGGTACCCCTGAGCTTCTTGAGGACAGAATTAGGACGGTTGCTGAAATAAGAGAGCGGCTAAAGCAGCTTGAACTTAGTATTATCGGGATAAGCACCAAGACGGTTGTTGCAAGCAAGGAAGTCACTATCCTTGCGGATAAAACGATTCCGTTCAAAGTGCTTAAAAAAATAATGTCAACCTGTACGGGCTCTGGATACGGAAGGATTTCTCTCGCCGTCATTCAGAAGGCCGTCGAAACCTAGTGGGGCTG
>JARFRF010000033.1 GCA_029287395.1 Methyloceanibacter sp.
CACCAGCCGTTCCGACGACGAGAACGAGCGATGGCGAAGTTTAGAGATGCGAAGACCCTCCAGAAATTCTCCGCCGCCCACGCCTCAATCCACAACCACTTCAACCTCGACCGTCACCTCAACCGCCGCGATATCTTCAAACAAAACCGTTCTGCCGCCCTGGCCGAGTGGCGTCAGCTGGTAGCCTGAACGCCTCATATCAGCACCCTTCGTCACTCCCGCCCAGGTTTGTCTGACAATGCCGGGAACGTTCTTCCAGCAAACAGGGACCGCCCCCGCCTTTCAGTGAAAGTCGCTCCGAACGAGGTTTTCGGTACACACACCGGCATAGACATAACGATCGCCGAAGATCTCTTTCAGGATGGCAAAAGCTAAGTGCCAGTAACGGAAATTGGCCTGCGCAACTTCAGCCCTTCGGCGTGTACCAGATTGGCGAGGTATAAGCCCGTTCCTGTTGGGTAGGTTCGATGCCTTCCGGCCGGTCAATGCCGAAGAACTTCGCGTCATAGTTGGTCCAGCGGGGTGTCGGGATTTCAAGAACCCGCACGTAATAGAACGCCCGTTGAGCCGGATCGAAATCGGGGTCTCGCCAGAACGCCTGCAATCCGGCCGCGCCGATAGAGTTTGAATAGCTGGCTTCATCCACATCAACCGTGTTGCCAACCTTCGGCAGTTTGCCGTCTGCGTCCGGTTTACGGTCCCCCGACCACGCGACGTCGAAGACCTCTTCATGGGTTTTGCCATCGCCGTCGAGCCAGCCCTTGATCACTTGAAGACGATCAAGATTGGCGCCATCGGGGTCGCGGATGGCGCGGATCAACAAGGCTGGTGCTGCACCTTCGGGCGCAGAGGTTAGATCCCCGCCCATCGGCACACCGACGTCATAGCCGTGTCTGGCGAAGTCCGACCGATTCAGGTCATCTTCGTCAAAGTCCCAGCCGGCGAAAACACGAACGCGCATGCGCGTTCCCGTCGTGGCAAAGACCTCTTTGCGCTCAAAGGCGTCCCAGATTGCCTCTCGGGTGTTCTCCCGCGCCCAGACCGCGGCAAGCCCCGATGCAAGCGCTTGTGCATGGACGATGTCGTCAGAGGGATCGTCAGGTGTAGTGCGTCCGGTGATCTGTTCTTCGAAGCGCACCGGATCGGGTGTTGGCTCTACCATTGTCACCTTGCCAAAGAAGTTATCTTCCTGGGCTGTTGAGAGGCCTGTATGGGAGTCCGTGGAACCGATGACGCCGAACTTAAACGGATTGGCTCCAACAGTTGCTTCATACGCCATTCCCCGCTTCCAGGCTTCGCGGGCATATTCGCGTGGCAGCATCTCGGGTGTCTTCAATTCCGGCCCGAAGCTGCCCTTGTCCCATGTGCCGTAGTCAGCAAACTCATCATTCGGAGACAGCGCAGGGTGCGCCTCGCCATCACCCTTGATTTGTGTGACCTCGTAGACCGGCTCGAAGCGCATCCGGCGTTCGGCATAGTCCCGATCCAGTGGTTTCTTGGTCGTAGCCGTGACATCGTCGAACATCAGGCCGTTGGAAAGATTGCCGTTATGCGGGATGGCCAGCAATCGACCGCCGGTGTTCGATTGGTATTTTTCCATCCAGTTCCAAAGGTCTTCCGGATCTTCACTGTCATAGGCGCTGAACGGTATGACCTGATCCGCCTTGTCTTTGCCATCGCGGAATATGATGTTGCGATGCAAATTGTTGCCTTGTGGGCCGGAGGTCCATTCATATCCAATGAGCGCAGTGAAGCTGCCAGGGTCGTTATGCCGTTCCGCGGCTTCGGTCATGCGCTGCCACATGGTCTTGTTGAAATCGGTCCCGGCGAGCGGGTCTCCCCCTCTGTCCCCCGACAAGGCAAAAGTGTTACCCCAATAGAGGTAGGCCTCGGCCATAGCCTCCTCCGTCTTCGGGGCGATGAGTTCCGCAAGGCCTTGTCCCCATTCTGTCCCAAGCAAGGCTTCGTTGCCTTCCTCCAATCCAAAGGTAAGCCCAAGATTTTCGGCATGGTCGGCGACAACTAGAAAGTCGAGCGGCCGTTGCAGCCGAGCACGTACACCGTGTGAAGACGTGACTGTCTCGCCCTTGGCAAATCGGTAGGCGTCGTCAGGCGTCGTTGTTGCGCCTACTAGGCCGGCATCGGCAGAATAGCCGGTGTGAAGATGCGTATCGCCGAACAGAACCTGATTGGGAAAATCGTGCTGGATGTAGGGAGAGTACTCGGCATCCGTGTCGGGTTTAATGCCGACGAGTTCCTGTGCCTGCGCGCTACTCAGGGTCAGCAGGAGCACACCAGCTGCTAGGGCCGACGCGGATGACAACAGAGAGAACTGATGGTTTTTGTAAGTCACATTTGGCCTCCTTGTTTCTGTCCGCATCCCTACAATCCGGATTAACTTTCTATCTAAGGTAGCGACAGCAATGCGCAGCATGTAACAGCTCATTTCTGCTGGTTCTTCGTATTGTGCCACGTTTATCTGCGGACAGGCTGTCATCTCGTGCCAACTTGTCGACTGCCAGCATTAGGATCTCAAATTGTTGCGGAACGCCTGCGGTGATATGCCAGTCTGTTGCCGGAAAGCGCGTGTGAAGTTGGATGCGTCCTGGTAGCCCAGATCGAACGCGATCTGGGCGATGGATTTCTCGCTGCGAGCCAACCATCTGGCGGCCAAGCGTGCGCGTGTTGCAGCCAATACCTGCGAATAGGTCAGTGCCTGCTTCGCGAGGCTACGCTGCAGGCTCCGCCTGCTTATGGTCAGGCTTTCGGCAATCGCATCGATGCCAATCGCATGGTCTCGCAAGAGACACTCGATCTGAAGCTGAACAAGCTCAACGATATCTTGCGGCAAGGGGCGCGGCACAAGTGATCCGCCGATTTCCGGCTCCACGAGGTCGCCGTCTACTGGAAAATGCAGTCCGAAAAGCGCACGAGGAAAGGTGAAGTAGGTCTCGCCAGCGCCGCGAATGATCTGTGACCCGGAAAACAGTTCGACGTTCGGGAGGTCTTCGCGGCTGCTGTAGCCTAGGCTGATCGTCATCGGGAACCAGTCTGCCCCTGCCGCTTCTCTGAACTTCGTCAGGGTGACGGCCAAGGTCTCCAGGTGCGACTGATACGTCCCGAGCCTCAAGTCGCCGACTGTTGTAATATTGAACCGAAGCTCGTCCCCATGGTCCGAAAGCCAGAGACGCTGCCCCGTGATGAGCGTGTTGTAGAGCGAGACACCCTTGCGCAGGTAATCATAGAGCGTCAGCGAGTCTTGTAACATGCGCCCATAAGGCCCCAACTCATCAAGCGAAGTCTCAAAACCGACAAGAAGCCCGATGTGCTCGGTGCCGAGCGACTGGCAGGCTAGTTCGCCGAACCGAAAAGCAGTCGACAGGGGCAAGGCTGCTTCGGGATGCTCGAGAAGCACGGACGGAATTCGCGAATGCGCTAACAAACGGCCAACTGGCGCGCCGGCGGCCTGCAGGTGATGGATGTAGCGTAAGACCGTCGCCACCCTGGTGAGTGGGAGTTTCGCATCGCTAACGTCTGCCCCCCGATCGATCATCGCTTCCTCGACTTAGCGGCGTGGCGCCAAATGACAGGGGTGCTACCACC
>JARFRF010000036.1 GCA_029287395.1 Methyloceanibacter sp.
GGCAATGACTGGCGAAATAACGCTTCGTGGCCGGGTGCTTCCCATCGGCGGTCTCAAAGAGAAAATGCTCGCAGCGCTGCGCGCCGGCATTAAGACCGTGATCATCCCAGAAGAAAACGTCAAAGATCTCGCAGAGATACCGGACAAACTTAAGAACGAGCTTGAGATAATGCCGGTCTCCCGCGTGGAGGAAGTCCTGAAGATTGCCTTCACCCGAGCGCCTCAGCCCATCGTTTGGGAGGAGGAAGGAGAGGGATCATCGCAGGTGGTTCCCAACAAGGACGAGTCTGGAAGAGGCGTCACAGCCCACTGATCCAGTCGCCGCTCATTTTCGTCGCCGCTAAACCGCCCCATTTGTCTGGTCGTGCGTTATGCACCGATTCGGCTAAGAATGTTGATTTTCCGTGCTTTTTGGGCGACTCATACATGACTTGTTTATGAATCGGAGCGAACCCGAGAGGGACGAAGGGTTCATGGCAAGCGCCCCAACCCTGGGGCCGAGCGAAAGGATAACATCGTGAACAAAGCAGAGCTGGTTGCCCAAGTGGCGAAAGAATCCGAATTGTCGAAGGATGCCGCCGAGAAGGCCGTCGACGCGACGTTCAGAAATATCGAGAAGGCTTTGAGCGGTGGCGACACAGTGCGCATTGTTGGTTTTGGAAACTTCCAAGTCGCGCAGCGTAAGGCCTCCATTGGCCGAAACCCGCGCACGGGGGCTGAAGTTCAGATTCCGGCCTCTCGAGTTCCGAAGTTCCGTGCCGGCAAGGCTCTTAAAGAGGCTGTCAACGGCTAAGCGGCTAATCGACCGTTCAGCGACGTTTAGGCGAAGCCTCGCATTTGCGGGGCTTCGTCTTTTTTGGACAGGCCCAGCACGACCACAATTGGCTCAGCGTGCCCTTGGCATGCAGTCCATCTTGGTCTAACGCTTGCGCTCAAGTCTTTCCCTGACGGATGGGCGGTTAGCTCAGTTGGTAGAGCGCCACGTTTACACCGTGGATGTCGGCAGTTCGAGCCTGTCACCGCCCACCACTCGTCCACTTTGATCTTCGGAATTCCGCCTCGATAATATGGCCGCGGTACTGCGAGTCTTCGAGTCTTGGTGCCGTCGAAAGGGCCGAGCGGCATCTCGACGCAAGGCATCCTATCCTCTTTACCCGGGCCGCCTTGACACCCAAAATCCAAGGCCGTACATGCTGTAGCTCGCCTCCGGCCGTGGTTACGGCCCGGTAGGGGGTGTAGCTCAGTTGGTTAGAGCGCCGGCCTGTCACGCCGGAGGCCGCGGGTTCGAGTCCCGTCACTCCCGCCACTTTGGCCCGTCGACGCGCAGTACACGTTGGAAGAAGGCTTCCTTGTGCCATGGGCGAGTTGCTCCTCGACTACCTGCCTCTCGTTATCTTCATCGGGATCGCGTTCGTGATTTGCACGGCATTGCTGGTGATTCCCAATGTAATTGCCGTGCGCAACCCGGATCCTGAAAAGGTCTCGGCCTATGAGTGCGGTTTCGACGCTTTCGACGACTCGCGCATGAAATTCGACGTGCGCTTCTACCTGGTCTCTCTTCTATTCATTATCTTCGATCTAGAGGTCGCGTTCCTGTTCCCATGGGCCGTTGCGTTCGATGGACTGCCGGCCCTGGGATTCTGGTCAATGATCGTGTTTCTCGGCGTGCTGACCGTCGGGTTTGTTTATGAGTGGCGGAAGGGCGCACTCGAATGGAATTGATGCCAAAGATCACGTTGGAGACCGAGGGCAGGGGTGGCGGCCTTATATCGACCGGTGCGACGTCGTTCGGCACGTTCTCCGACGAACTTGCCGACAAAGGATTCCTTCTGACCACCGCCGACGACCTAATCAACTGGTCTCGGACGGGCTCCCTCATGTGGATGACGTTCGGGCTCGCCTGTTGCGCTGTGGAGATGATGCAAGCGTCGATGCCGCGATACGATTTGGAGCGATTTGGTTTCGCGCCGCGCGGGAGCCCGCGTCAGTCCGACGTCATGATCGTTGCCGGCACGCTGTGCAACAAGATGGCGCCTGCCTTGCGAAAGGTGTACGACCAGATGCCGGAACCCCGCTACGTTATTTCCATGGGTTCTTGCGCCAATGGCGGTGGCTACTACCACTATTCGTACTCGGTTGTCCGCGGCTGCGACCGTATCGTGCCCGTGGACATCTACGTTCCCGGGTGCCCGCCTACGGCCGAAGCCTTGGTGTATGGCGTGCTCCTCCTTCAAAAGAAGATTCGGCGGACGGGCACGATCACGCGCTGAACCGCCCAAGTCCTCGGGGCCTTGATGGACGATGAACTTAACAAGCTGGGCAGCGACCTCTCGCGGAAGCTTGGGTCGAAGCTCACTGGCTTCGCCGTAAACCACGGCGAGCTGACGATCGAAGTCGCACGCAATCAGATCAAAGACGTCATGACGTTTCTCAGAGACGACGAAGCGTATCGTTTCGGTTGCTTGGTCGATATCTGCGGCGTCGATTATCCCGAGCGCGAGGAGCGCTTCGACATCGTCTATCATCTCTTGAGCCCGTGGAAGAACTTGCGCCTTCGTGTGCGCGTGACAACGGATGCGGTTACGGCGGTCCCGAGCATTGTGGAGGTCTTCCCTGCCGCGAACTGGTTCGAACGAGAGGCGTTCGACCTCTACGGGGTCGAATTCGAGGGGCATCCGGATCTGCGCCGAATTCTCACGGACTATGGGTTCGAGGGGCACCCACTCCGTAAGGACTTTCCGCTTACGGGATTCGTGGAGCTCCGCTACGACGACGAACAAAAGAAGGTCGTTTATGAGCCGGTGCAGCTCATGCAGGATTATCGCGACTTCGACTATCTCAGCCCCTGGGAGGGCATGGGAACGGCAATCCCCGGCGACGAGAAGGCCAGTGTCGTCGAAGAAGGGGAAGGTAAGTCGTGAAGTCCACTCTTCGCCCTCGCCTAAAGCACAGCTTCTCTTACACGGTGCCGTCCAATAAGACAGTGCCCTATGTGTATGAGGAATCGCCCGAGCTCCAGGTCATGCCTGAAGTCTTTGCGACAGCCTTCATGGTGGGGCTGATGGAGTGGACCTGCATGCAATTGCTTGAGCCACACCTGGAAGAGGACGAGGGAAGCCTTGGTGTCCATATCGACGTCTCTCATGTTTCGCCGACACCGCCGGGCCTTACGGTCACGGTCCAGGTGGAATGTATCGAAGTTAAGGGGCCTCGAGCCAATTTTCGGGTCCGCGCGCATGACGGCGTCGATGAGATCGGAGCGGGAAATCACAACCGCTTTATCGTGACGTGGGATCGGTTGGAGCGGGGGGTCGAGCAGAAGCGCACGAACACCCTCGACAACCCCTTGGAGGAGTCTCCCGCCTAATGGCCGACACCAAAACCGACGCCCACGCTGAAATCGTCCCGGACTTTGATCACAAACCGGCAGGTGGCAATCCGGACGCTGGAATTCCGCAGGACGGCGACCGAACCTTCACCATCAATTTTGGCCCGCAGCATCCTGCTGCTCACGGTGTCTTGCGTCTTGTTCTTGAGCTGGACGGCGAAGTCGTCGAACGCGTTGATCCGCATATTGGCCTGCTTCACCGCGGAACGGAAAAGCTGATCGAGCACAAAACCTACCTGCAGTCGGTGCCCTACTTCGATCGGCTGGACTACGTCGCACCCATGAACCAAGAGCATGCCTTCGCGCTTGCGGTTGAAAAGCTTCTTGGGATGACTGTGCCGAAGCGGGCGCAGCTAATCCGTGTTCTGTATTCTGAGATCGGCCGCCTCCTGTCTCATCTTCTGAACATCACGACACAGGCACTCGATGTCGGCGCGCTTACCCCGCCGCTATGGGGCTTCGAAGAACGCGAGAAGCTCATGGTCTTTTATGAGCGCGCGAGTGGCAGCCGTATGCATGCAGCATATGTCCGTCCCGGTGGCGTCCACCAAGACCTTCCGCCAGAACTCGTGGATGACATTTACGCGTTCTGCGATCCCTTCCTCCAAGTCTGCGACGACATCGAAGGGTTGCTCACCGACAATCGAATCTTCAAGCAGCGCAACGTGGATATTGGTGCTGTTAGCCAAGAGGACGGTTGGGCCTGGGGCATGAGCGGCGTGATGATCCGCAGCACGGGAGCGGCCTGGGATTTACGCAAGAGTCAGCCCTATGAGTGTTACGACGAACTCGAATTCGACGTCCCCATTGGCAAGAACGGCGACTGCTACGACCGGTATCTAATCCGCATGGAAGAGATGCGCCAGTCGATCCATCTGATGAAACAGTGCTGCGAACTGCTGACCGAGACGCCAGGTGAGGTTGCGGTCGACAACTACAAGATGGTGCCCCCTAAGCGGGCGAAGATGAAGGGCTCTATGGAGGCCCTTATTCATCACTTCAAACTCTACACCGAGGGCTATCATGTGCCGCCCGGCGAGGCCTACGCAGCCGTCGAAGCCCCAAAGGGCGAGTTCGGCGTTTATTTGGTGTCTGACGGTACGAACAAACCGTATCGCTGCAAGATCCGAGCGCCCAGTTTCGTGCATTTGTCGGCGCTCGAGTTTCTGACCAGGGGACATATGTTGGCGGACGTCTCGGCCGTACTGGGATCGATCGATGTGGTCTTTGGGGAGTGTGACCGATGACACATTGTGCAGTTGCGAAATCTGCTTAGATCGGCAAGACTCTAAGTGCTGGGGAAGTCAACGTGAGGCGGCTTGTCATTGCTCGTTGGGCAGGGCAGCCGCATCCAGAAAAGTAAGCTGAGATGAGCGTCCGACGCCTTGCTGCGGAACAGCCTGACGACTTTGTCTTCACGCCCGAAAACCTTGAATGGGCTCAGGCTACTGTTCAGAAATATCCGGAGGGGCGTCAGGCTTCAGCGGTGATTCCGCTTCTGTGGCGGGCGCAGGTACAAAATGGCGGCTGGGTTTCCGAGCCCGCACTGCGCTACGTCGCGGAGATGCTCGGTATGGCCTATATCCGCGTATACGAGATTGTCACGTTCTACACGATGTTCAATCTGCAGCCCGTGGGCCGCTACTACGTGCAGGTTTGTGGAACGACGCCTTGCATGTTGAACGGATCTGAGGACCTCAAAGAGGCATGCCGTAAACATATCGGGCCCAAGGATACCGTCAGCGATGATGGCAAGTTTTCCTGGACCGAGGTGGAGTGTCTTGGCGCATGCGTCAACGCACCAATGGTTCAGATCAACAAGTACTACTACGAAGACCTGACCGAAGAGTCGCTCGGCAAGATCATTGAACGTCTTCGCAAGGGCGAGAGCGTTCCGCCGGGTCCGCAGGATGGCCGCCAGGGCTGCGCTCCGAAGAGCGGTCCCAACACACTGATCGACTCTTCGATCTACGGTGCGGATAAGTCGGGTCCTGAACCGGGATATGCAGGCACGTCCGATTCCAAGGCGAAGATGCCGGGGCCTTACTAATGCTTCAGGACCAGGATCGCATCTTCAAGAACCTATACGGACTGCACGGCTGGCAGCTGCCGGCAGCCCGTGCGCGCGGCGCGTGGGATGGCACTAAGGACATTATCGCCCGCGGCCATGACGCGATCATCGAAGAGGTCAAGGCGTCGGGTCTGCGCGGGCGCGGTGGAGCCGGCTTTCCGACGGGTCTCAAGTGGTCCTTCATGCCCAAGGATGATCCCCGACCGAGCTATCTTGCGGTCAACGCTGACGAGTCGGAGCCTGGGACCTGCAAGGACCGTGAGATCATGCGTCACGACCCCCATCTGTTGATCGAGGGGGCGATGTTGGCCGCTTTCGCTATGCGAGCGCACGTGGCTTACATCTACATCCGCGGCGAATTTATCGCCGAGCGCGAGATCCTCGAAGCGGCAGTCGCCGAAGCCTACGAGGCAAGGCTTGTCGGCAAAAACAATCTCAACGGATGGGACTTCGATGTCTACGTCCACCACGGCGCCGGCGCGTATATCTGTGGTGAAGAGACCGCGATGTTGGAAAGCCTGGAAGGAAAGAAGGGACAGCCGCGCCTGAAACCGCCTTTCCCAGCGAATTGCGGCCTATACGGCGCGCCCACGACCGTCAATAACGTGGAGACCATTGCCTCGGTGCCAGACATCATGCGACGCGGCGCTTCGTGGTTTGCCGGTCTTGGAAAACCCAACAACACTGGGACCAAGCTTTACTGTATCTCAGGCCATGTGAACGAGCCTTGCACGGTTGAGGAAGAGATGGGCATTCCGTTGCGGGAGCTCCTCGAGAAATACGCCGGTGGTGTACGAGGCGGTTGGGACAATCTTCTTTCCGTGATTCCCGGAGGTTCATCCGTACCGTGCCTAACGGCTCAGGAATGCGATGACGTCACAATGGACTTTGATGCCCTGAAGGCCCTTGGTTCCGGTCTTGGTACGGCGGGGATCATTGTCATGGACAAGTCCACGGACATCATCCGGGCCATTTCCCGCATATCCTATTTTTACAAGCACGAATCCTGCGGTCAGTGCACGCCTTGCCGTGAGGGGACGGGCTGGATGTGGCGCGTGCTGGAACGCATGGCCGACGGCAACGCCCAACGCCATGAGATCGACATGCTGTTCGAGGTCACAAAACAGGTCGAAGGACACACGATCTGTGCTCTCGGCGATGCTGCCGCGTGGCCTATTCAGGGTCTGATCAAGAACTTCCGTCACATCATCGAAGAGAGAATCGATGCGCGCGCAACGGAGCCATTGTCGCCGTCTGTGCCGGAAGCGGCGGAGTAGAAACGTCATGCCGAAGCTCATAATCGACGGAAACGAGCACGACGTCCCAGACGGCATTACGTTGATCCAAGCGTGTGGGCTTGTAGGGGTGGAAATCCCGCGCTTCTGCTTTCACGAGCGGCTATCAATCGCCGGCAATTGCCGCATGTGTTTGGTCGAAGTCGTCGGCATGCCGAAACCCATCGCCTCGTGCGCCATGTCGGTGAGCGACTTGCGTCCTAGTCCGGATGGGACGCCGCCCACGATCAACACCAAGTCCGAAACGACACGCCGTGCGCAGGAAGGCACGATGGAGTTTCTGCTGGTCAATCATCCGCTGGACTGCCCGATCTGCGATCAGGGCGGGGAGTGCGACCTCCAGGACCAGGCCATGGCTTATGGCTTCAACGCGGGCCGTTTCAAGGACAATAAGCGCGCAGTTGAGGACAAGTATCTCGGGCCGCTGATCAAGACGGCCATGACCCGCTGCATTCACTGCACGCGCTGCGTCCGTTTCATGACTGAGGTCGCTGGTGTGCCTGAGCTTGGTCTAATTGGACGGGGCGAGGATGCCGAGATCACCTCATACCTTGAGCATGGTCTGCACTCGAATCTTTCGGCCAACGTCGTTGACCTGTGCCCAGTCGGTGCATTGACCTCGAAGCCCTATGCGTTTCAGGCACGGCCCTGGGAGCTCACCAAGACGCCGTCGATTGACATCATGGATGCCGTCGGCTCTGCGATCCGCGTCGACTCGCGCGGCAAAGAAGTGCTGCGAATCCTGCCGCGTATCAACGACGCAGTGAACGAGGAGTGGATTTCCGACAAGGCACGACATGTCTGGGACGGTCTCCGGTCGCAACGCCTGGATCGGCCGTATATCCGGAAAGACGGCAAGCTCTCGCCGTGTAGCTGGGACGAGGCAATCGCTGCTATCGCCGAGCGCGTAAAGGGCGCTGATGGGGCGAAGTTCGGCGCCATTGCAGGCGACCTCGCTGCAGCCGAGGAAATGTTCGCGCTGAAGACTCTGGCCGACCAGTTGGGCTCACCGAACATCGACTGCCGCCAAGACGGTTCGAAGTTCGATCCCGGGCTCGGGCGCGCCACTTACCTCTTCAATACGAGCATCAATAGAATCGAGGAGGCAGACGCTGTTCTTCTCGTTGGCAGCGACCCGAGAGTGGAAGCGCCAGTGTTGAATTCGCGCATTCGCAAGCGCTGGAAGCAATTGGACGGGAAATTGCCTGTTGGCCTCATCGGTT
Organism: Methyloceanibacter sp.; assembly: GCA_029287395.1. Classification (GTDB taxonomy): domain Bacteria; phylum Pseudomonadota; class Alphaproteobacteria; order Rhizobiales; family Methyloligellaceae; genus Methyloceanibacter. The sequence goes on from JARFRF010000036.1 coordinate 7,978, forward strand.
CGGACGTGGATCTGACGTATCCTTATGTAAGACTTGGCGCAGGCCCTGAGACCTTGGCTGATATCGCAAACGGCAAGCACGACTTTGCCAAGACGCTCACAGAGGCCAAGAAGCCCATGGTGATCTTGGGTCCGCCAGCCATGGCGCGCCCCGATGGCTATGAGATCCTTTCTTTGGCTGCGAAAGTCGCAACCGGGGTCGGCGCGCTCGACGACGGGTGGAACGGCTTCAATATTCTGCACGCGGCTGCGGCGCGCGTTGCTGGACTCGATCTCGGCTTCGTTCCCGGAAAGAATGGTCTCGGCACGACCGACATGATTGCAGCGGCAGGTCGTGGCGATCTCGATGTCCTATACCTTCTCGGTGCTGATGAAATAGACATGTCGGCCCTCGGGGAGACGTTTGTCATTTACCAGGGTAGCCACGGCGACAATGGCGCGCATCGCGCGGACGTTATCCTGCCAGGTGCGGCGTACACGGAAAAAGAGAGCACGTACGCCAACACAGAGGGTCGGGTGCAAATGACGGCCCGTGCAATCTTTCCCCCGGGCGATGCCCGCGAGGACTGGAGCATCGTGAAGGCCGTCTCTGACGCTATCGGCAAATCGCTTCCATTCGGAACGCTGCAAGAATTGCGCGGCAAGATGTATGCATCGGCGCCTCAGTTGGCGCAGCTAGATACGTTTGGAGCGGCTCAGGAAAGCTCAGTTGCCAAGATGGCGGAGCACGCCGCAAAGCCGTCTGATGAGCCCTTTGGGATCGCGATAGACGACTATTATCTCACCAATGCGATCGCTCGAGCCTCTGCCATCATGGCAAGCTTGAGTGCGATGGGCGCAGACGCCGAGAAAGCGACCGGGACTGATGGCTGAGTTTTGGACCAGCTATGGGTGGCCGACCACCCTGATCGTCATGCACAGCGTTGCAATCATGGTCGTGTTGCTGGTCTTCATCGCTTTTGCACTTTTGGCCGACCGCAAGATTTGGGCGGCCGTGCAGATGCGCCGCGGCCCCAACGTCGTGGGTCCATTCGGTCTCTGGCAGTCCTTTGCCGACCTTCTGAAGTTCTTCTTCAAGGAGTTCATCGTTCCCGCAGGGTCCAATAAGGGGCTTTTCGTTATTGCCCCGATCATCACGGCGGGTCTTGCAATATCGGCATGGGCCGTGATCCCCGTTTACGAGGGCTGGGCGGTTGCCGACATCAACGTGGGCATTCTCTACGTTTTCGCGATCGCCAGCTTAGAAGTTTACGGGGTCATCATTGCAGGCTGGGCGTCGAACTCAAAATACGCCTTTTTGTCTGCGCTGCGGTCCGCCGCCCAGATGGTGTCCTATGAGGTATCCATCGGTTTCGTGATCATCACTGTGCTTCTCTGTGCAGGCACCTTGAACCTTACCGAGATCGTCCTCGCGCAGGACAGGGGACTTGGCATGTTCGGCTGGTACTGGCTGCCGCTGTTCCCGATGTTCGTGATCTTCTTTATCTCGCTTCTGGCGGAGACCAACCGGCCGCCGTTCGATTTGCTGGAGGCGGAATCAGAACTCGTGGCCGGTTACATGGTCGAGTATTCGTCAACGCCGTACATGCTGTTCATGCTTGGTGAGTACGTCGCCATCATGCTGCTTTGCAGCCTCGGAACGATCCTGTTTCTTGGTGGCTGGCTGCCGCCAGCTCAGATCGCACCGTTTACCTGGATCCCGGGCGTTATTTGGTTCGTCCTCAAGGTCTGCTTTCTGTTTTTCCTGGTCTCAATGGTCAAGGCGTTCGTCCCGCGCTATCGCTATGATCAGCTGATGCGGCTTGGCTGGAAGGTCTTTCTTCCTATCTCTCTTGCAGCCGTCGTGATCGTTGCCGCTGTCCTGCGGGTCTGGCAGCACGGTATCTAGAAGGAGAAGACGCGTGACACGCTTCGCTCAAGCTGCCAAATCGCTTCTGCTGCTGGAGTTCGTGTCGGCCTTTTGGCTCGCAATGAAGTACTTCGTAAAACCGAAGGCCACGCTCAATTATCCTTATGAGAAGGGCCCACTGAGCCCGCGTTTCCGCGGTCAGCATGCTTTGCGTCGCTATCCAAATGGCGAGGAACGCTGTATCGCATGCAAGCTCTGTGAGGCGATCTGTCCAGCTCAGGCCATTACGATCGAGGCCGGCCCGCGCCGCAACGACGGCACGCGCCGCACGACACGCTACGACATCGACATGGTGAAGTGCATCTACTGTGGCTTCTGCCAGGAGGCCTGTCCGGTAGAGGCCATCGTCGAAGGACCGAATTTCGAATTCGCGACGGAAACGCGCGAAGAATTGTATTACGACAAGGCACGCCTGCTCTCGAATGGGGATCAGTGGGAGCGGGAAATAGCGAAGAACATCGAACTGGATTCGGCTTACCGCTAGGCCAATTTGGGATCAAGTTGGCCAGTTGAGTCATGTACTGGGGGCAGCGTCTTTGACTTGTGACGGGGAGTATGCGGGACAGCTTGAGGGCTGTCTCTCCATCATTGGGGAGACAAGCTGATGCTCGTTGCGCTTTTCTTCTATCTTTTCGCAACTGTGCTCATCGCCTCGTCCGTTATGGTCGTCTCGGCGAAGAATCCCGTGCATGCGGTCCTCTTCCTAATCCTCGCTTTCTTCAACGCCGCCGGATTGTTCGTCCTGCTCGGCGCCGAGTTTCTCGCGATGATCTTGGTGGTCGTTTACGTCGGCGCAGTGATGGTGCTGTTTCTCTTCGTCGTGATGATGCTCGACGTGAATTTTGCCGAGCTTCGCGCGGGCGTTCTGAGATATCTGCCTATCGGCCTGATTGTCGGCCTTATCCTGCTGTTCGAGCTGGTCTTCGTCGTTGGCGCCTGGGTTACGGCACCGCAGCTGGCCAGCGACGCACCCACGCCGCCGCCCTCTGAGGTTAGCAACACCGAAGCGTTGGGCCGGCTGCTTTACACCGACTACGTCTATTTGTTCCAAGCGGCCGGTCTTATCCTGCTCGTTGCCATGATTGGCGCGATCATCTTGACGCTGCACCACAGACGCGACGTGAAGCGCCAGAATATTAGCGATCAGGTTGCGCGCTCGCCGGAGACGGCCATCGAAGTCGTCAAGGTTGAGACGGGTAGGGGGCTGCAATGACCATCGGTCTGTCCCATTACCTGACCCTGGCTGCGGTGCTCTTCACCATCGGGGTGTTCGGCATATTCCTGAACCGCAAGAACGTGATCGTCATTCTGATGTCGATCGAACGTCTCTTGCTTGCGGTGAACGTCAATCTTGTTGCTTTCTCCTCATTCCAGGGCGATCTCGTTGGCCAAATCTTCACCCTAATCGTCCTAACCGTCGCCGCGGCAGAAGCAGCCATCGGGCTTGCTATCGTCGTCGTGTATTTCCGCAATCGTGGCACGATCGATGTGGCCGACATCGATCACCTAAAGGGCTGAGGGCAGCATACGATGTATCATGCAATCCTCTTCCTTCCGCTTATAGGCGCGCTCTTCGCGGGGCTATTCGGCCGCTTCGTTGGCGCGCGCGCCTGCGAGATTGTCACGACCTCGCTGATGTTCGTCGCGGCATTCCTGTCCTGGATCGCATTCTATCAGGTGGCGATCGAAGGCAATGACATACGCATCGCGCTTATCGGCTTTATGCAGTCCGGGACCTTCGAGACATATTGGTCCATACGCGTCGATACACTTACCGCGGTAATGCTTGTCGTCGTCAATACGGTGTCATCGCTCGTGCATCTGTATTCCGTCGGCTATATGGATCACGATCCACATAGAGAGCGCTTCTTCTCCTATCTCTCCTTGTTCACCTTTGCCATGCTGGCGCTGGTGACGGCGGACGATCTGGTACAGCTCTTCTTCGGCTGGGAGGGCGTTGGCCTGGCATCTTATCTGCTGATCGGCTTTTGGTACAAGAAGCCCTCGGCCAATGCCGCCGCCATCAAGGCATTCGTGGTCAACCGTGTCGGCGACTTTGGCTTCCTGCTCGGCATCTTCACCGTCTTCTACGTCTTTGGCGCCGTTCAGTACGACACGATCTTCGCGGCGGCTGAGGGGAAGGTCGGCACCACGATTAAGTTCCTCTCCTGGGAGGTGCCCGCTCTTGAGCTGGCGTGTTTCCTGCTCTTCATGGGCGCGATGGGCAAGTCGGCTCAGTTCCTGCTCCATACGTGGTTGCCAGATGCTATGGAGGGCCCAACACCCGTCTCTGCTTTGATCCATGCAGCCACGATGGTGACCGCCGGCGTCTTTTTGGTTGCCCGGATGTCTCCGCTTTTCGATTTGGCGCCTTACGCTCTGGCGTTCGTGGCCATTATCGGAGCGACCAGTGCCTTCTTTGCAGCTACGGCCGCGGTCGTACAGACCGACATAAAACGCGTCATCGCTTATTCAACATGCTCGCAGCTCGGCTACATGTTTGCAGCCGAAGGGGTAGGCGCCTATGGGGCAGGCGTCTTCCATCTCTTCACCCACGCCTGCTTCAAGGCGCTATTGTTTCTGTGCGCAGGCGCCGTGATCCATACGCTTGCCGACAATCAGGACATGCGCCGCATGGGTGGCTTACGGAAGGTTATTCCGTTCACATGGGTGATGATGCTGATTGGCTCACTCGCCCTGACTGCTTTCCCGCTAACGTCCGGCTTTGTCTCTAAGGACTACATCATCGAGACAACGTGGTTCGACCACACGCCAGTCGGACAATACACCTATTGGATGGTGCTCATCGCCGCCTTCCTGACTTCGCTTTACACATGGCGCTTAATGTTCCTGACGTTTGAGGGCAATTTCCGTGGCCCCAAAGAAGTGCGCGACCACGCCCATGAACCGCCTTGGACGATGTCGGTCCCGCTTATCGTTCTCGCGGCAGGCGCACTGTTTGCCGGTTTCGGCTTCCGTCATCTTTTCATTGGCGCGGACAAGGCGAGCTTCTGGCGCGACTCAATCGTGGTGTCGTCAGGCGCACATCACGACGTCCCGCTCTGGCTACTGCTGTCGCCAACGATAGCGATGACGCTCGGCTTCCTTATCGCTTGGTACTGCTATATGTGGCGGCCTCTATTGCCCTTTGGGCTGCTCAAGCGTTTCCCGGCTGCAAACCAGTTCCTGTTCCACGCTTGGTACTTCGATGCACTCTATGATCGGATATTTGTGCGCCCGACCAAATGGCTCGGCAACTTCCTTTGGAAGGTGGGCGACGGGAAGATCATCGACGGCCTCGGACCCAATGGTATTGCGGCACGGGTGCTTGACATCACCAGAGGCGTGGTGAAGCTCCAGACGGGCTACATCTTCCACTACGCCTTCATCATGCTGATCGGCGTCGCGCTCTTGATCACCTACTTCATCGTGGCGGGGGGCGCGTTGCAGCCATGAGCTACGGTTGGCCCATCTTATCTACGGTGACGTTCTTGCCGCTGGTCGGCGCGCTTCTGATCTTTGCGCTCCGCGGCGACGACGAAAGTGCCGCTCGAAATGCGCGCTATATTGCGCTGTGGACAACGCTGATCACCTTCGTCATCTCGCTGCTTCTTTGGATCGACTTCGATCCAACCACACCGAAGTTTCAGTTCGTCGAGGAGCGGGCCTGGCTGGGTCCAATTAGATTCCATATGGGCATCGATGGCATTTCGATGCCATTCGTTATCCTCACAACGCTGTTGATGCCGCTTACGGTTCTATCGACCTATGGCGCGATAAAGACCCGCGTTCGCGAATTCATGATCGCGTTTCTGATGCTGGAAACGTTGATGCTGGGCGTGTTCTGTTCTCTCGACCTGGTGATGTTCTACCTCTTCTTCGAGGGCGGCCTCATTCCGATGTTTCTCATCATCGGCATCTGGGGCGGTTCGAACCGGGTCTATGCGAGCTTCAAGTTCTTTCTCTATACGCTTGCGGGTTCGCTCCTCATGTTGATCGCGATCCTTGCCATGTACTGGGAGGCGGGAACGACAAACATCCCTGAGCTTCTCGCCTATGACTTCCCGCCGGAAATGCAAACGTGGCTTTGGCTCGCATTCTTTGCATCGTTTGCGGTTAAGCTTCCGATGTGGCCTGTCCATACGTGGCTTCCGGACGCACATGTTCAGGCGCCTACGGCTGGCTCGGTGGTCCTGGCCGGCATTCTCTTGAAGCTCGGCGGCTACGGCTTTCTACGTTTCTCCATTCCAATGTTTCCTTTGGCGTCGGTTGACTTCGCGCCGCTTATTTTTGCGCTGTCGGTTATCGCGGTGATCTACACGTCGCTGGTGGCGTTCGCACAGGAAGACATGAAGAAACTCATAGCCTATTCATCGATAGCCCATATGGGTTTTGTGACGATCGGGATATTCACGCTTAACATGCAAGGCCTGCAGGGTGCCATCTTCCTGATGCTCTCGCACGGCATCGTCTCGGCCGGACTGTTCTTGTGCGTCGGCGTCCTCTACGACCGAATGCATACGCATGAGATCGCTATCTTTGGCGGGCTTGTGAACCGCATGCCGCTCTACGCCGCGGCGTTCATGATATTCACGATGGCCAATGTGGGCTTGCCCGGTACGTCCGGCTTTGTCGGTGAGTTCCTTAGCCTCTTGGGCGTCTATCAGGTGAATACGTGGGTGGCGTTACTCGCGGCGACCGGTGTCATTCTCTCGGCCTGTTATTCGTTGTGGCTCTATCGCCGCGTTATTTTCGGCGAAATCACAAATCCCGCTTTGAACCTTATCCAGGACCTTTCCTGGCGCGAAATCGTGGTGATAGCGCCGCTTATCCTTATGACTATCTTCTTCGGTTTCCACCCGAACCCGATCCTCGACGTCACGGCAACCTCCGTCGAGGCGCTCATAGCCGACTTCAACGCGAACCTAGCAGCTGCCGAGCAGGGCAGCCCGGCGCAGGCAGAGTGAGGGAGGCTGCAATGACCGAGCCACTGAATCTTCTGCCAGCTCTTCCTGAGATAACACTCGCGGTTGGCGCCATGGCGCTTCTCATGATTGGCGTAGGCGGCCGCAATGAAGAACGCGGCGAACTCGTGCTGTGGCTTTCTGTTGCTGTTCTCGCCCTAGCGGGCGTCTTCGTCACCATGGGTCAGGGCACGAGCATCATCTTTGCCAACGGTTTTATTGTCGATCCGTTCGCACGAATGCTGAAAGTTCTCGTCCTTACGGGCGCGGCCATTGCGCTAATCATGTCGCAGGACTTCTGGCGCCACGAAGGCGGGGTGAAATTCGAGTATCCGGTGCTCTTGCTGCTCGCGACCACAGGCATGCTGATGATGATCTCGGCCAACGATCTCATTGCGCTCTATGTCGGCCTCGAGCTGCAAAGCCTTGCGCTCTATGTGGTTGCCGCATTCAAGCGAGACTCCGTTCGCTCCTCGGAAGCCGGGATGAAGTACTTCGTCCTCGGTGCGTTGTCATCAGGCATGCTGCTCTACGGCGCTTCGTTCATATACGGGTTCACCGGATCCACCGTGTTCTCCGAAATAGCCAACGCGGCGCAGCCCTCGGGCGCCAATCTCGGCCTGATCTTTGGCATGGTCTTCCTGCTAACGGGGTTCGCTTTCAAGATTTCCGCGGTGCCGTTTCATATGTGGACGCCAGATGTCTACGAAGGCGCACCAACCCCCGTCACGGCCTTCTTTGCTGCCGCGCCGAAGATCGCGGCCATGGCCTTGTTCATCCGTGTCGTAGTTTCAGCATTCCCCGCCATAACCGACCAGTGGCAACAGATCGTGATCTTCCTATCGCTCGCTTCTATGGCGCTCGGTGCCTTTGCAGCAATCGGACAGCGAAACATCAAGCGGCTGATGGCTTACAGCTCGATTGGTCATATGGGTTTTGCGCTCGTAGGGCTCGCAGCGGGCACGGAGCAAGGCGTCCAAGGCGTGATTATCTATCTCGCAATCTATCTTGTGATGACGCTAGGCACATTCGCCGTCGTCCTATCGCTCCGCCGGGATGGCGTCATGGTCGAGGAAATCGATCAGCTCGCCGGGTTGTCTCGAACCAGTCCGCTAATGGCGCTCGCGCTGGCCATCTTGTTGTTCTCACTTGCAGGCATACCACCGCTCGCGGGCTTCTTTGCTAAGTTCTATGTCTTCCTTGCCGCAGTTGAAGCAGGCCTTTACGCGCTAGCGATCATCGGCGTTTTGCTCAGTGTGGTGGGCGCCTTCTACTATCTCCGCATTGTGAAGATCATGTATTTCGACGAACCTGCTCAGGAGTTTGAGCCGATGCCCCGGCTGTTGGCGGTCATTTTGGGCGCCGCTGGACTTCTCATCATGTTCTTTTTCGTCTATCCGTCGCCGCTTGTTGCGGCTGCCGACGCCGCAGCAAAGTCACTTTTCTAAACGCAGCACAATTCTCAGATGGCGCTCCGTTTCCGGCGCGCCGCCCATTTGATCCTGTAACCGCAACGACGCATGAAACAGTTCGCGCGTAACACGCCCAAGCTTCCTCCCGGCTACCGCCTGGTTCAGTTGGATACGGTGGACTCGACCAACGAAGAGGCCAAGCGCCGCGCGGATATGGGCGAACCAGGGCCATTGTGGATTTGGTCTGCGCGGCAGTCCAAAGGGCGAGGACGGGCGGGGCGCCAGTGGACATCGCAGGTGGGCAACCTCTTCGCCAGTATACTTCTTCGCCCAAACTGCACACACCAGACAGCGGGCCAACTCGCTCTTGTCGCCGGCATAATCACCTACGATACAATCTCAAAGTTGATTGCATATGAGGGCCGCTCAAGACTGCTCCTCAAATGGCCCAACGACGTTCTGCTGGCCGACGAGAAGGTCGCTGGGATGTTGCTTGAGAATCTCGGCATGGCTGAAGACGCACGTTCTGCTGTCGTCATCGGCACGGGCATTAACCTTGCGAATTATCCTGAGGACATCCCGCAGCCGGCGATCTGCCTTGAGGCTTATGGACTGACAATCACACCTGCACACGCGCTGGAAGTCCTGGCGGCAACAACGGATGAGTGGCTGAAACGCTGGAATGAGGGTGCTAGCTTTCCGTCCATCCGGCGCGCCTGGTTGGATCGTGCAGGGCCGGTGGGACGCAAGCTCGTCGTCCAGCTCGGCGACGAAACAATCGAAGGCAGCTATGCAGGCCTCGATCTGGGCGGCGCACTCCAGTTAAAGACAGAACACGGCACGCGCACCATCATGGCCGGCGATGTCTTCTTCGCGCCCTGACGCCATGGCCAAGAAGGAAGACAAAGCCAAGAACAAGTTCGTTTTCGTGCCGCTCGGTGGCGTGGGCGAGATCGGCATGAATCTGTATCTCTATGGCTATGGCAGAGACAACGCCTATACCTGGCTCGTCGTCGATATGGGAGTCACATTTGGCGGCGAGTATGAGCCAGGGATCGACGTCATCCTGCCCGACATTCGCTTTCTGGAGGAGGAACGGCGCAATATCGCCGGCCTCGTACTAACGCACGCACACGAAGACCACTATGGCGCTATCCCGGACCTATGGCCGTTGATCGGACGCGCGCCCATCTATGCCACGCGCTTCACCTCCGAGATGTTGCGCGGGAAGCTTAATGAGACGGCGCTGGAGGAGAGCGATCTGCCGCTGGAGGTCTTGCCGCTGGGTGCAGAACGCCAGATCGGTCCTTTCCACGTCGAGCTCGTATCCATGTCCCATTCAATTCCGGAGCCGACAGCGCTGGCAATCCGGACACCGCTAGGGACTGCGCTCCATACCGGGGACTGGAAGCTAGACGAGACACCACTGACCAGCCCGCCCACAGATGAAAATCGCTTGCGGGAACTTGGCGATCTCGGTGTCGATGCCGTGATCTGCGACTCAACAAACGCGATCCGGGAAGGCGTGTCACCGTCCGAGGCCGACGTGGCTAAAAACCTACTCAAGCTCATCAGACAAGCACCCAATTGCGTTGCGGTCACCACGTTTGCATCGAATGTGGCCCGGTTGATTTCAGTCGCGAATGCGGCAAGGGCTGCCGGGCGCGAACTCGTTGTCGTAGGGCGCGCCATGTACAGGGTCATAGAGGCAGCCCAGATTACGGGCTATATCGATCCCGACCTGCGTTTCCATCCAGAGACAGCGTTCTCCCAGTTCCCGCGCAACAAGGTGGTGGCGCTATGCACGGGGAGTCAGGGCGAACCGCGCGCCGCGATGTCTCGGATAGCAAGTGGTGAGCATCCTAATGTCACGCTCAAGAAGGGCGACTGGGTGATCTTCTCGTCGCGGACAATCCCGGGCAACGAGAAATCGGTAGGGCGCGTTCAGAACGACCTTTCCGACAACCGCATCGAAATCCTCACAGCTCAGGATGCGTTGGTGCATGTCTCTGGCCACCCCCGCCGTGGAGAGCTTGAACAACTCTATGCTTGGGTCAAGCCAGACATCGCCGTGCCCATGCATGGTGAAGGCCGCCATCTGGAGGCGCATGCGGAACTAGCCGAGGACTTGGGTGTCGAGGAGGTCGTCCGTGCGCGCAATGGCACGATGGTGCAGCTTCTACCGAAGCCTGCCGCCATTATCGACGATGTACCTGTCGGCCGACTTTACCGCGACGGCTATCTGCTCACGTCCGCAGATGAGGGCCAAGTGCGCGATCGGCGTAAACTTGCCTTCGCCGGCATTGCGTCCGTTTCACTTGTCTTGACCACGAGAGGCGAGCTCGTCGCAGATCCTGAGGTATCGCTAACGGGACTGCCGGAGGAAGACTACGACGGGGTGCCTCTAGAGGAAATCGCGCGCGATGCAGCAATCGGGACAGTCGAGAGCATTCCGAGACCGCGCCGCAAAGATCCAAAGCTCGTGTCGGAAGCGGTACGCCGCGGCGTACGGGCGGCTCTCCGTCAAGCCTGGGGCAAGAAGCCTATCTGCACCGTATTGACGACCATACTCTAACCGCCTCAAAAAGAGCCTCTAACGCCTCATTTGCCATTTAGATTGTCCTCGAAGCGTTTTGAAACTGGAGCAGAAATTCATGATTGGCCGTTTGAACCATGTTGCCATCGTCGTACCGGACCTAACCGCGGCGACTGCTGTTTATCGCGATACGCTAGGCGCTAAGGTTTCTCCTGAAGAAGATCAACCCGAACACGGTGTGCGGACGGTCTTCATTGAACTGCCCAACACCAAAGTTGAACTCCTGGGCGTCCTTGGCGACGGCTCCCCAATCCAGGCCTTTCTTGAGCGCAACCCCAGCGGTGGCATTCACCACATCTGCTATGAGGTGCCAGACATCCTGGCCGCGCGCGATCAGCTGATGAAAGATGGCGCGCGCGTTCTCGGAGACGGAGAGCCCAAGATCGGCGCCCATGGTAAGCCCGTGCTCTTTCTGCACCCGAAAGACTTCTGCGGCACCCTGGTTGAGCTCGAAGAGGCGTAGGCCATGAGTCTCGCCTTCGGCATCGCCATCTACTTTGTGATCTGGTGGGTGTTGTTGTTTGCCATTCTTCCGTTCGGCGTCCGCACTTCAGAAGAAGCGGGCGAAAGCAGCAATCCTGGCTTCGCCGAGAGTGCTCCGCATAGGCCTAGGCTGCTGCCGAAGATTATCGCCACGACCATCATCTCGGGCATCGTCTTCGCATTCATCTATGCAATCCTGGAGCACAAAATATTCGGGCTCGACGACATTCCCTTCTTCCCGCGTTATGAGCAGGTGCAGCAGAAGCCGTAAGGCCCACGGGCTCCCGCGACGAAGTAACTAACAAAAAAAGCAAGGCCCCAAGGGACCTTGCTTTTAAAGTTATTGCTCCTTGTCATACCCGCCGGGACAGCTCGAAAAGAGAGCGGCGGGGACGCGGAAGCGCTTGTCCATCGGGTAGAACGCGCGCCTGAAGCCTTTCCTCCCAAGACTTGGACCGAATAGCCAACAGCGTGTTTTTGGTTGCTGACAGTGTCCAATCTCTAAACGCTTCACGTCACAAACCGCAAAGGGGTTCGAGCGCTCTTGCGTTGTGTCGGGACACTAGCTTGGCCGCGCCAAATTGTCACCATGATTGTGACGGGTCGACGCAGATTGGATCACTTTTATTGAATGGCCCATTGGCACTTCGCAACCAAACCGACGATCCTCGCGTTCAACTGGAGAAAACTGCCTTGCAGAAGGGCAGCGGGCCCCACTGATCAAATTTCATGCGTTTTTTCACCCGTTTTCATTGGTATGACCGCGCTGGCTCGCATATCCCGGGATTGCCGGAGAATCACGATACAAGTTTGATAAAGCTTAAGCCGGTCGTTTGCCTCACTGGGCGATCTTGGCTATTAGCCCAACCCAGGGTGCGTCCTGGTGCTATCGCCGCCGCCTACGGGCCCGAGATCAAACGCGGTCGGCCATTCTTGGAATTGGCCAAACCAATTGCCGACAGAGCCTCACGATGCGCCTCAGCCGTTTCTTTCTGCCGATGCTACGCGACGATCCCAAGGAAGCGGAGATCGTGTCTCACCGGCTCATGCTCCGCGCCGGCATGATCCGCCAGTCCAGTGCGGGCATCTATAGCTGGCTTCCCCTTGGATATCGCGTGTTGAGCAAGATCGAGCAGATCGTGCGGGAGGAGCAAGACCGCGCCGGGGCCCTGGAGCTATTGATGCCGACGATACAGTCGGCAGATCTCTGGCGCGAGAGCGGTCGCTATGACGACTACGGCAAGGAGATGCTGAGGATCCAGGACCGCCACGAGCGCGATCTACTTTTTGGTCCCACGAATGAGGAGCTGATCACGGCGATCTTTCGAGACGGCGTGAAATCGTACAAGGACCTGCCGCGCATCCTGTATCACATACAGTGGAAGTTCCGGGACGAGATCCGGCCGCGGTTTGGCGTCATGCGTGGACGCGAGTTTCTGATGAAGGATTCCTATTCCTTCGATCTCACCCAAGAAGAAGCGCGCCGATCCTACAATCGGATGTTTGTTTCGTATTTGCGCACTTTCGCACGTATGGGTCTGAAATCGATCCCCATGGCCGCTGAAACGGGACCGATCGGAGGCGACCTCTCTCATGAGTTCATCGTCCTTGCTGAGACCGGCGAAAGCGAGGTTTACTGCCACAGCGATTACCTTGCGATGCAGTCACCAGGCGAAGATCTGGACTACGACAGCGACCTCGCGCCGCTTGTGAAAACCTGGACGAGCCAATACGCAGCAACGGCGGAGATGCACGACGCAGCGCGTTTTGAGTCCGAAGTTGCGGAGGCAGAGCGGGTCACAGCGCGCGGAATCGAAGTCGGCCATATCTTTTTCTTCGGCACGAAGTACTCGGAGGCGATGGGCGCAAAAGTGCAGGGCCCTGATGGCGGACTGACACCTGTGGAGATGGGGTCGTATGGTATCGGCGTTTCCCGGCTGGTCGGTGCAATCATCGAAGCCTCACATGATGAGGCCGGTATTATCTGGCCGCAATCGGTGGCGCCATTTGATGTGGGTTTGATCAACTTGAAAGCCGGCGATGCCGAGACTGATGAGGCTTGCGAAGGTTTCTACACGCAGCTCCAAAACGCGGGTTTTGATGTGTTGTATGACGACCGTGAAGACCGCGCAGGCGCGAAATTCGCAGCCATGGACTTGATTGGTCTGCCATGGCAGCTGATCGTCGGACCCAAGAGCTTAAAGGCGGGGGAGGTCGAGTTGAAGGAGCGCGCGACGGGTGCCCGCCATAGTCTCACCTTCGAGTCAGCGTTGAATATGCTAACCAATGCCGGGGTTGGCGAAGTTGGGGTAGGTGCATGAGCGCGAGCGAGACCGTCGTTGAAGCTGCGGAGGAGACTGCTGCGCCGTCCACCCGCGCCTTCGCGCCCTTTGAATGGCTTGTTGCACTTCGCTATTTGCGCTCACGCCGAAAGGAAGGCTTTGTTTCGGTCATCGCCGGCTTCTCCTTCATCGGCATCATGCTCGGGGTTGCAACCCTCATTATCGTCATGGCGGTGATGAACGGCTTTCGGCAGGAGCTATTCGACAAGATGCTTGGGCTCAACGGCCATGTCGTGGTGCACAGCGTTGGGCAGTTCACGGACTATGACGACGTGGCCCAGCGTGTGCGCGATGTACAAAATGTGAAATACGCGCTCCCGCTCGTTGAAGGACAAGTTCTTGCCTCGACACCCCTCGGCTCGACCGGCGCACTGGTCCGTGGTCTCCGCGAGAATGACCTGAAGAGCCTCAAAGCTATTTCAAGCAAGGTTCGATTTGGTACGCTGGATGGCTTTGACGGCGATCCAGGCGTCGCCATAGGCAGCCGCATGGCTAATACACTCAGTGTCAAAGTCGGCGACAGCATCTCAATTCTGACACCACGCGGCGCGTCGACCCCCTTGGGTACGGCGCCCCGCATAAAACGATATCCGGTCGTTGCGATTTTCGAGATCGGCATGTCCGAGTACGATGCAAGTATTATGTTCATGCCGCTGAACGAGGCGCAGATCTACTTCAATCAACCGGACTCCGTGTCGGTCCTGGAGGTCGTCCTTGAGTCTCCCGATGAGGTTGCCACGCTCGCACCCAAGATTGTTGAAGCCGGCGGCGAGACCATTTACGTCACCGACTGGCGCCAACGGAACGCGACTTTCTTCTCGGCGCTCCAAGTCGAACGTAATGTCATGTTTTTGATCCTGACACTGATTGTTTTAGTGGCTGCGCTCAACATTATCTCCGGCCTCAAGATGCTCGTGAAGGACAAGGCGAGGGACATTGCCATTCTGCGCACGATGGGTGCAACGCGTGGCTCGGTCATGCGTATTTTCCTCATCGCCGGGGCCACGATTGGCGTCACGGGAACCTTGGCCGGGCTTATCCTTGGCGTCCTCGTTTGCGCGAACATCGATCACATCCGCTGGTTCGTGTCCTGGCTCACCGACACAGAGCTTTTCCCTGCGGAGCTCTACTATCTATCTGAATTACCAGCAAAAATGGACATGGGTGAAACCGTCTCCGTGGTGGTCATGGCCCTGACATTGTCGGTTCTTGCCTCCGTCTATCCCGCCTGGCGGGCCTCCCGTCTCGATCCAGTCGAAGCGCTCCGTTACGAGTAGGGGGGACCGTGGCCGCCATCGAAAGAACGCCAGCGCTGGAACTCGTCGATCTCGAACGGGGATTCACGCAAGGCGACCGCCGCATCGATGTCCTTAAGAAAGCCAGTGCGCGATTCCATTCGGGAGAGACCGTGGCGTTGCTCGGCCCATCGGGCGCCGGCAAGTCGACGCTTTTGCACATTGCGGGCCTACTCGAGAAACCCGACGCAGGTAGTGTGATGATCGGCGGAACCGACTGCGTGGCCTTGGGCGACAATGAGCGTACCCGGATCCGGCGAATGGAAGTCGGATTCGTCTATCAGTTCCACCACCTGCTCCCAGAGTTCTCGGCGTTGGAAAACGTTATGCTCCCTCAGCTTGTCTTGGGTTGCCCGAAAGAGTACGCGCGGGCCAGAGCCCAAGCGCTCTTGAACCCGTTGGGCCTTGAAGAAAGATGCGAACATCGGCCGGCAGAACTGTCGGGCGGCGAGCAGCAGCGTGTGGCGATTGCCCGCGCGCTGGCGAACAAGCCTCGCATATTGCTTGCCGACGAACCGACTGGGAACCTCGACCCGCACACCGCCGATAAGGTCTTCGACGAGATGATGCGGCTGGTGCGGGACGAAGGAGTTGCCGCTGTGATCGCGACCCACAATCTCGATCTCGCAGCCCGGATGGACCGGGTTCTGCGCCTCACCGAAGGATTGCTTGTGGAGGAAGAGGTCGCCGTGGTGGAAGCGGTGACCTGAGCGCCTTGCCAAAAGCGGGCAAAGGTCCACTATTCCGTCTAACAGCCAGGTGAGTCGACCACCTTCTCAGACGGACGATTATGAGCGAACAGCAGCCCTTCGTGCACCTGCGCGTACATTCCGCTTACTCCTTGCTGGAGGGGGCGCTCAAGATCCCCAAGCTCGTTGAGTTGGCAAAGGCGGATGCGGCGCCAGCGCTGGCGCTGACAGACTCCAACAATATGTTCGGCGCACTGGAGTTCTCCGAGGCCATGTCGGGCGCCGGAATACAGCCCATCATCGGCTGCACGCTGAATATAACCTTCGAAAAGCCTGGCAAACCCGGCACGGCAGACCCTCAGAGCCCAACGCCCGACGGGTCTATTGCGCTTCTCGCTAAGGATGAAGCTGGCTATCGAAATTTGATGGAATTGACGAGCCGCGCCTATGTGGTTGCGGCCGAGGTGGGGCAGGCTTTTGTCACTGTCGATGAACTAGAAGCGCACTCCAAGGGTCTGATCGCTCTCAGCGGCGGTCCTGAGGGCCTCGTAGACACCGCCTTCGCCGAAGGGAACACAGAACTTGCGCAAAGCCGTACCAAGGCCCTGCATTCAATCTTCGAAGACCGCTTTTACATAGAGCTCCAACGGCATGGCATTGCTCAAGAAAAGTCTGTTGAGCCTCATCTTCTGCAGCTAGCCTATGCGATGCAGATACCTCTCGTGGCAACGAACGAGCCGTTTTTCGCGGTGCCGGATGATTTCGAGGCCCATGACGCTCTGATCTGTATTGCTCAAGGCAGCTATGTCGCCATCGATGAGCGTCGGCGCCTCAGTCGGGAGCACTACTTCAAGTCAGCAGACGAAATGCGGGCACTTTTCGCTGACTTGCCTGAGGCAATTGAAAACACGGTTGAGATCGCGCGGCGTTGTGCATACCGCCCAAAGACGCGAAGCCCGATCCTCCCGGCTTTTCTGTCTGGCGGAGAGGCCAGCGCTGAACTCGCGCAAACGGAGGCCGACGAGCTGAATCGGCAAGCGGAGGCAGGTCTCGCCGCGCGTCTCGCTCGGCACGGCGTCGCCGCAGGTTTCGACGAAGCGGCCTATCGGGAGCGACTTGCCTCCGAGCTCGAAATTATCACACGCATGAACTACCAGGGCTACTTCCTGATCGTTTCCGACTTCATCAAGTGGACGAAGGGGCAGGGCATCCCCGTGGGGCCAGGCCGCGGCTCCGGCGCGGGCTCGCTGGTGGCCTACGCGCTGACGATTACAGAT
>JARFRF010000151.1 GCA_029287395.1 Methyloceanibacter sp.
CTCGACGCTGACCGGATTAGCGCCTGCTATGTTGAATCAGGAGAGGACGCCACGGCGGGCTGCGCTGAGCTAGTTCGCCAAGAGTAGGCTTTTAAATCGCGGGCAGTGCAAAGACCGAGGAAATTTCAGTCGGTGACGTCAACTTGTCGGGCCAATAGCATGTTTGGTAGCGGAGGAGGGACTTGAACCCCCGACACGCGGATTATGATTCCGCTGCTCTAACCAGCTGAGCTACTCCGCCCCAATGCGGCGAGGGCAAT
Source organism: Methyloceanibacter sp. (assembly GCA_029287395.1). Taxonomy (GTDB): domain Bacteria; phylum Pseudomonadota; class Alphaproteobacteria; order Rhizobiales; family Methyloligellaceae; genus Methyloceanibacter. The sequence goes on from JARFRF010000151.1 coordinate 261, forward strand.
GCCTCGCGTTCCAGTTCACCGGCTTCTTAGACCGCAAGTTGGTCCCGCGCTCAAGTAGGCTGAAGGCCGGTAGGGCACAAAACCCCTGCCCTCAAATAGCCGCTACGCGGTAGGGCAAAGGAGAGACTATCGTTCGGCCAATTGACTCTGGAGCCGGCGATATAGGGACCGCCAGTAATTCAAGTCAAGCATCCTGCGCGCCAAAGCCGTCTGCTGCTCGGGGGCCGCGGAAGCGCCCACCTCCGCTTCGCCGCCGGTCGCCAAGAACGTCCTGGCCGCCTGCGGACCAATGCCGAGGCCCGGCTCCTTGACGAAGCGCAGCATGGTGAAGAGACCCAGCGGCCATAACGGACGCCGTTCAACGAGACGCAAGTCCTCGCATGTAAGGACCCGCTCCGGCTCGAAGACCGCATGCCAGCCAATAAGATCGGCGAAACCTGCCAGCTTGCGCTCAAGAAGGCCACGCACGCCGCGCTCCTGGCTGAAGTGATTGACCAGAATCACCTCGCCGCCGGGCGCGCAGACTCGCTCCAACTCATGCATGACTTTGACCGGGTCTGGCACCACGGTCATCACGTACATCGCAACGACGGTCTCGAAGCTTTCGTCCGCGAAGCCTAAGGCGCTCGCGTCCATCTCGTGAAGACCGTCCACGTTATCGAGTTTCTTATTGGCGACCTTCTGAAGCGCCTTATCAAGCATCTCCGGCGACAGATCGATGCCCGTCACGGTTAGGTGCTTGCCATATGCCGGCAGCGACAGGCCGGTGCCCACGCCGACTTCGAGTACGCGCCCTTTGCGCTTGTTGATGATACGCACGGCGTGTCTGCGGCCTGCGTCGGCGATTCGACCGAATGTGTAGTCGTAGACCGGCGCCCAGCGCCGGTAAGCGTGCCGGACGGAGTCCGTGTCCATCGTCGGATGATTGGAAGTCAACGCTTGAACCTCCCCAAGATTTGCGGCGTGCTGATGCCGCGGCTTAACGTGATCCTACCAAAAAGGCCTCGGCGGGCAGCGACGCCGCCTGAACCTGCATAGCGTCGTTGGCCACAAAGGGCGGCGCAGCGGACTTGATCCATCCTCCGCCCAAGAGTCGCTCTCCGCCGCCCGATGCAGCGTAAAACACACAAGCCTGTCCGGGCGAAACGCCCTCCTCACCGTCGGCCAGTTGCACGAGAACAGCCCCGTTCTCAGACACGACCGTCGCCGGCTGAAGCGGGCCTGTGGACCGAATCCGAGCCAGAACCTCAAGGCCACCCGCGACAGCGATCTCGAAGGGCCCAGCGCCCAACCAGTTCACGTCACGCAATTCCAAGGTTCGCGTCAAGAGCGCCTCCCGCGGCCCGACCACAACTTCGTGGCGTGCCGGATCGAGCTTCACGACATAAAGCGGCTCGGATGCGGCAATCCCAAGGCCACGGCGTTGTCCGACCGTGTAATTGATAATGCCCGTGTGGCGACCAAGCACGCGCCCGTCCACATGAACGATGTCGCCAGCTTCGGCCGCGCCGGGGCGAAGGCGCTCGATAACTTGCGTGTAGCGACCCGATGGCACGAAGCAGATGTCTTGGCTGTCCGACTTGTCGGCGATGTCGAGGCCAAACTCCCGAGCCAAGGCTCGCGTCTCATCCTTCGGCATGCCGCCGAGCGGGAAGCGAAGGAAGGCAAGTTGCTCCGGCGTCGTATTGAACAAGAAGTAGCTCTGGTCCCGCTCCTTGTCCGCTGCGCGATGGAGTTCCCAGCCGTGCGGACCCGGGCTGCTCTTAATGTAGTGGCCGGTAGCGAGAGCCTGCGCGCCCAATCCCTGTGCGGTGTCCAATAGATCGCGAAACTTGACCGTCTGGTTGCAAGCAACGCATGGCACAGGGGTCTCGCCGGACAGATAGCTGTCCGCGAAGGCGTCCATAACAGCGGTCTCGAACTGGCGCTCGTAGTCGAGAACGTAGTGGGGGATATCGAGCGCGGCCGCCACGCGGCGCGCATCCTTGATGTCCTGCCCAGCGCAGCAGGCACCCTTTTTGGCAACAGCCTCACCATGGTCGTAAAGCTGCAGGGTGATGCCAACGACATCGTAGCCCTCGCGCTTTAGCAAACCCGCCACGACCGATGAGTCGACGCCGCCCGACATGGCCACGACTACCCGCGTCTCGGACGGATGCCCTGAAAGATGCAAACTGTTAACCATGATATCTGTTTGGCGCTGACTTTCATCGGCGCGCAGACGGCTCTCAGAGGTTGGAGCCAGAAGCGCGGGGAATAAAAAGTGCGAATATCGCACAACAATCGCGCTACCCCATGATCGCTCTCGGTACCTCGATTCCGTCGCCGCGCGGATGCTGACCGGTCCGCTAATTCCTTGTGACAGTTCGGATAAGTCCGTGAACATAGGCACAGCGGCCCTGCCGCGCAAGCCAAACCAGAAAGCGGCTGCGCGAAGGCCTGCAAGAACAATGTCAGAAACTTGAGACAATTCAGAGAGTTTTGCGGGTTCTCTTGCGACTATTTTTACGCGGCGGCTTAGGTAATTCTTAAATCGGCCGCTGTTAGGGTCCCCGTCGATTGTGGCTAATCGAGTTTTAGTGAGTGTTGCGTACAATGACTGAACATTATAGGCCGCGCGTCCGATACGTGATCGGACCAGACGGCAGCCCGCTAACCGTTGCCGACCTTCCTCCGACGAATACCCGCCGTTGGGTCATTCGGCGTAAAGCCGAGGTCGTGGCAGCCGTTCGGGGGGGTCTACTTAGCCTCGAAGAGGCTTGCGACCGCTATACATTGACTGTGGACGAGTTCCTGAGTTGGCAGCGATCCATCGACAAGCATGGGCTCGCGGGTCTGCGCGCGACACGAATCCAACAATATCGCGGCCACTAGCCGGAAGTATCAACGACAGATCTAACCTACGAAATGGCCGGGCCCGCCCCGGCCATTTTCTGTTTGTCTGCTCGGTGATGGCTAGTGGACGACTGGCCCAGGCGGGAATCCCACATAGAAGATCCGGCACGGTACCGAGTCGGCCAGACTGCCCTTGAACCAACTGGGCTCCGTCCCGGGCCGATTGATGCCAATGCTGTACTCCTTGTCGAAAAAGCCGACAAAGGATGAGAGGTTTGGGTGGAGCCTCTTAATCCCGGTGAGATTGGGGAAGTCGTTGCTCCTGAATCGGTTCTTGATGTGTACGTCGTACGGGCCCTCATACGGCTTCGCAACGCCCGAGATGAGCTCGGCGTAAACCCTGTTCGAATGGGGCGGCCCCTCCAACGTGAAGGCGCTTGAGCCCGCCGGCAGCTCCATGGGAATGAAAAGAAACAGCGAGATGCTGCCTCCCATTTTGGCGCTCTCCTCTTTACAGATGAACGTCTCGTTCTTGATCCGGTTCACAGCGCTGATCCGGTCGGACACCGCGTTCTCGTCGACCTTGTAGAGCGTACCGATCGACTCGACGGGCGCTACCTTGTCTTTTTGGTGCCAGTCGATGCGACCCACCTCAGGCGAAAGAAGAAGTTTCAAATCGTCCTGAACGAACGTTCCGCCCTTCAGCACCGATTTTGTTTCGCCAACCCATGTGACACCGTCCTCCTCAAGCTTTCCGTCGATACGAACTTTGTATTCGATGTCACCGTGCTCGTAGATCTCGAGGACCTTCTCTTTCTTGGTAGGATCGACCCTCAAGACGTAGGCCTTTTCATCAAGAACCTCGGATCCGTTCTGAATGGAGCGGATCAGCCCCGCATAGACGCCTTCGATTTCCCGATCATCGCGGCTGACATTCTTCTTGATCGCGACCGCTTTCTTCTCGGGAGCCGGCGGCTCTTCTGTCTCTTTGCCGAACACCCACTCGTAGATCTGTTTGTCCAGGTAACCGAGGACGTTGTCTGTATCCATCTTCGGGAAGGACGCGACGGCGAGCGCGGCCACCACGGAGCCTGCGATACCCAAGAGGACTTCGATGAGGATAGTGTCTCGGTTCTTGCTGCTGCGCCTTGCGATGACGAGCAGCGCGACCACGAGTACGATGACAACGACAACCGAAATCATGGGTTAGCTATAAACGATCATGCGGCGATCGGGCTACGGTGACGCAATGCAACCTAGTGGTTGATCCGCCCTACTCGCGGAACCCGCGGCGGATCAGTCTCTAAAGTTCTCGAACTGAAGCGGTTGCTCGATTTTTAGACCCTTCACGAGTTGGATAACCGCCTGGAGATCGTCGCGCTTCTTGCCGGTTACCCGCAGCTCGTCGCCCTGAATGGCAACCTGAACCTTGATTTTACTGCCCTTCACTTCCTTTACGATCCGCTTGGCCAGTTCCTTATCGATGCCCTGACGAAGGAGAACGTTCTGACGAACCGACTGGCCGGCGGCCTTCTCGACGGCTTGATAATCGACCACACCCGGCTCGATCCCACGCTTGGCGAGATGGCCTTGCAACAGTTCATGCATCTGCTTGAGCTTCAGATCGTCGTCCGCGTGGATGACCATGACGCCCCCGTTCCGCTCGATCTTGGATTCTGAACCTTTGAAGTCGTAACGCTGGCTCATCTCGCGTGTCATGTTCGCGAGCGCGTTATCGACCTCCGGAAGGTCCGTCTTGGAGACGATATCAAAAGACGGCATGGCCGTGCCTCCGTGGTTTTGCGCATTTTTAGGATCGGGCGCCCGGAGTCTTTCAGGCGGGATCGGGCGGACCATCGCCGCCCGCCGCCACCGAACCCTTGAGAACGCCGCGAACCGACTTTAACCCGCGACGCGCTGGACGCCCAGCATGCCGAACTCGGGCGCGGGCACTTCGTCCTGCGCGAGATCGGAGTCGCGTCCTTGCATGAACTCGATCTTCCGAAGCTCTTCTTCGGATTCGGCGAGCTCGCTCTTGGCGGCGGCAAACTTAGCCTCGAGGCCCGCGACCGACACCGCTAGATTGTCCCGGCGCTGCATGGC
>JARFRF010000186.1 GCA_029287395.1 Methyloceanibacter sp.
GTAGCCAACGCTCCGGCGACGCGAGTGGATCACTGCATTAAAGAGAAGCCCCCGGCCAGGGAGGGAGGACCGGGGGCTTTTCGCTAGCATGGTCGCTTAGCGATCAAAGTTCGTCTGGTAAGGGTTCGGGAAACCGTCGGCGAGAACAGGTGCGCCAGAGGCTGCCAGAAGTGCGAGAGCAAGAAGGGTGGCCTTCATCGTATGTCTCCTAATCAGTGCCCCGTCTGCGAGAGTGCTATCGGGTTCGACTTGATCAGGAGGTAGAAACTGGCCGCGCGCTTTACCAATAACGCTGTGTCAGAACGACGTGCTTGAAACCTCTCGCTGCCTCACGGCGATGTGTGAGCACTGTGTCATCACCGTGAGGCGTCGTGTGTTGTTTGCCGATCAAGAGAGCCGTTCTCACGTCACTAACGCTTAGAACTTTCCCAACCCAGCGGAATACATCGCGTCGCTTGTCGGCGCTGTTTCTGTAGGCGATCTCCTGCAGAGGCATGCCAGAGAGATTCTGCCCATGCCGACGCACTAACCCAAACAGCTACCAGTACGACACCTTTGCCAGATATACTCTCTATAATAGTACAATTGTTGTTGTTGCAACCAAAGGGACCGTTTTGATGCGGTCACTCTTTATATTGCTGGATATTGCTGGCGCTTTCCGCCATTTCGTTGCCCGCCGTTGCCCTTGCACGTGGTGGCGGCTGTCTGGCTTCCGCGCCGGAAGGACAGTGCTGCCACATGGACAACAGCACCTGCCGCGTTCACTGCCATTAACGCCTGGTTGCTTCGCCGTGGGCGGCGGTTCTTACTCGGCGTGCCGCAGCCGATCTACTCGTCGGATAACACGTAGCGGAGGAAACGGCCGGCTGCGTAAGAGATCGCAGCGCCGGAACCGGCCATCACGGCGAAGAACGTCCAAGGGAAGGCGCTCCGCTCGCCGACAGCGTTCGACAGGTAGAGGTAAATGCCGCCGACCCAAACAAGTCCGACGACAATGCAGATCCAATAGATCGCCCAGCCCAAGCGGTAGGCGATGCCGGTTGTCAGCGGTTCATTGGCCATCGGCGGGCTCCGAAGACAGCGCGCATGAAAAAAACGAGTGTAGCCGATTTGCGGCGACTTCGAGGGAAAACGTACCGCCGGTCGATCCATTTTCTCGGCGCAATGAAAGTTTGCATGCGGATAATCCAGCGGCGACACGGTTTCGTTCCACTGGTAGCTGTCCTGCTTCGAGCGCTCTGTAACGTAGAGCCTGGTGCTCGAGCTACCCAGGACGGCCAAGAGCCCCGGCCTGGACGCGTACGTTTGGGGTGGCCGGGGCTCATTGGGCCGATTGCTGCCACTCCTGACATGAAAATTTGCCTCAAGGCAATCCAACCGAAGTCCTCGTGCCGTTCAGGTGACGAGTGAAGGCGAATGAATTTGGAGACGCTCGTTTTGAAGGATCACGTACTTCGTTGGACAGGACCGGTCGCCCTGGCGCTTTGGACCGGCTGTTTACTCGTCAGCGAACACTGGCATAAGCCCGAAGGACAGATCTTTGCGTCCACGCTCAGGGTCACGGTCGCGACACTGAGCGGCACGTAAATCGGAGAGGCCACAGTGCCAAACTTTCAATAAGCACGGGCAGCTTCGCGATCTTCACGGCAATCCTGCGTTGTTCATCCGTAGCCCGAAGATGAAATATGTCCGCATCGGACTGCGTCTCTCGCGCGCGGATGTAGGCAGGATACTAGTACCTGTAGCGACGACCCCGGTGCCTTAGGTCTCGACGCGGCGCGCGGTAGACGTGATAACCGCGTGGACGGTCGTCACGAGCCCGCGGGACGTAACCTCGCCTGCCTCTCAGGTCGCTGTAACCATAGCCGGGACCGGGCCCGACATAAGTGCGCATGCCGCCAGCCAAGGCTGCCGTCGAAGCAAGCGTCAGCAAGAAAAGACCGACAGCGCCAGCAATGAGGACTAACGACGACTTCATCGCGTTTCTACCTTATGGGTCAAATAACACTTAGCAAGGAGTGCAAACTTAGGCCCTGACTCACGTCAATGGTTTGGAGTAACGTCAGTGCGCGGCTCAACTGGCAGGCAACAGGAGGAAACTATGAAATCGTGCACAGCGTTCGCCCTCACGCTAATGATGGCCGTAAGCGTCTCTTTGGGTGCGATGGCCGATGAGAAGAAATGCAAGGAGGGCCACGTCTACAGTGAAACCGAAGAGAAGTGCATCCCTAAACCCGGGCCCGCTAGGCCAGACAAGTCTTAGCCGGTAGAGCGATGCGCATCCTGATCTTTATAGCGACAATGATCATGGCGACGGCTGCTTATGCAGCCTGTTCTATCGTGCCCAGCAAGATCATGAAGTGCGACAGCCACCTCAAAGATGTGCAGTACGAGCGCCACGAACCCCTGTACAGCCGAGCACTGCTCTGCAAAGCTACGAAAGAGAAAATGGGGCTATGGCTTGAGCCGGAAATTCATGTGGTGCATCGCGATCTGAAGGGTCTGTTCTTCGAGGTGATGGGCGATGACGGAGACGTCGTCGCCAGGGGAACCTACAACCTCGACATAAAGGAACTCACCGGGTGGGTTCCTGTGGCGATGGAATAACCTGTCCACGCTTTCCCTGCGCAGAGCGCGTTTAGCAAAAGCACGGACAGGCGCCGAGCAGGTGCAAAAAAGAAAGCCCGGATTTTGGGCCGGGCTTCAGAGTGATTGATTGTAGGTGGTCGATGCGGCAGTGCCCCGAAAGGCCTATTACCTATCGACGCCGCATCCTCGGCATTAGACGTGTGTCCCTCTCGTCCAAATTGTCTTTGCAGAACCTCCTCCAAGCACGACGCTTCTGAGGGTCGTCGGGATATTTTGTTTTTGCGACTTCCCTGCACGTGTCTTGCATATCGGCAGCTTGCGCAGGCGAGGGCTGCAGGGAGAAGGTCAATACGAAGGCCAAGCCAATCGCGGAAAGTAGTAATTTATTCGACATCGCTTTGCTCCTCAAAGGTGCGCCAACAGCAGAGCCATGACCAATTTGGACTGAGCCATCATACCCTGCGACGGCAACAGCTAGTATTGACCGAATTCAAAACCAATAGAAGCCGCAGAGCGTGCGCCCTTATGTGCTTCCCCGCGCAGACGCCGAATAGCAGCATTGAGTTGGGCGCCACGGCTGGCCGTGTGCGCAGCGCTGCAGCCGTTGGACGCTTTGTCGACTACTATTTGGCGATGGTACGAAATATGGGTGAAGGCCTGGTGCCGCCGGACAGGATTGAACTGTCGACCTCGTCATTACCAATGACGCGCTCTACCACTGAGCTACGGCGGCGTTCCAAGTCCCTCTCGGCTCGGCGCACGCATCGATATGAGCACGCGGTTCCCGGTTGGGCCGATGGGGTTGCGACGGGTGGGCGGATCCCAGCAAGCTGGCCCGGCATTTATCGCCGGCGAACCCCTCCCAATGCGGCGCGCAAACTGCCATAGAGGGCCTAGCCACGCAAGGAGTCCACGTGCTCTTACAGGCACTGAAGCAAAAGGTTAAAAGGCGTCTGCCCACAGGCGCCAACTGAGAGGCGGGATGGCTGACGAAGACAAGCGCAGACCGAATGCGGCCCGGGCGCCAACGCAGGATGCAAAGCAGGAGCGCCTGGCAAACGCCCTGCGAGCTAACCTATTGAAACGCAGAGAGAACGCGCGCGCGCGAAGGGCCGCACCAAAAGGCTCGAAAGAGGGGGGACAGGGGTGAGCCGAAAAGGGTAAGCTGGTCGCTTGTCGCATCGCGTGATGCGGCTGAACAGGGGACACGGGGCGCGTCGGTTCGAGACGCGGCAGAGGGAGTTACGCGTTATGGATCGCATCCGCATTGTTGGCGGCGAAAGGCTCGAGGGCACCATTCGGATCAGCGGTGCGAAGAACGCTGCACTGCCGCTGATGATTGCCAGCCTTCTCACGGAAGAGACACTGACACTCCATGGCATGCCGCGCCTTGCGGATGTGTCCCTTCTTTCCCGCATTCTCGGCAACCATGGTGTCGACGTGACCATCGCGGGCAAGCGGGCCGGCCAGGATGTCAACGACGGTCAGACCTACAAGCTGACCGCGGCCGAGATTGTCGACACGACCGCGCCCTACGAGATGGTCGCACGCATGCGGGCAAGCTTTTGGGTGCTGGCGCCGCTTCTTGCGCGGTGCCGCGAGGCCAAAGTCTCGTTGCCTGGGGGCTGCGCGATCGGAACCCGCCCTGTTGACCTTCATCTGGTAGCGCTCGAAGCACTTGGTGCGGACATCGAGCTCGATGCCGGCTACGTCATCGCGAAGGCCCCAAAGGGATTGAAAGGCAACAGGGTTGAATTGGCCAAGGTCTCGGTGGGCGCGACGCATAACGCTCTGATGGCGGCCGTTCTGGCGGAAGGCGAGTCCGAGATCGTCAACGCCGCACGGGAACCCGAGGTCGGGGATCTCGCAACGTGCCTTGTTGAGATGGGCGCCAAAATCGAGGGAATCGGAACCTCTACGCTTCGTGTTCAAGGCGTACCATCCCTGCACGGCGCCGAGCACCGCGTTCTGCCGGATCGCATCGAGACCGGCACCTACGCGATGGCTGCCGCGATCACGGGTGGCGACATTTTTCTGGAGGGCGCACGCCCCGAGCTTCTTCATGAGGCGCTCGTGGCTCTACGCTCCATCGGCGTTGACGTCTCCGAAGAGCCCGGCGGTATTCGCGTCTCGCGCAACGGGCGCGGGCTTGATGCAGTTTCCGTCGAGACTCAGCCCTTCCCAGGCTTCCCGACGGACCTCCAGGCCCAGCTCATGGCGCTGATGTGCACGGCGAACGGCGTTTCAGAAGTGCGCGAGACGATCTTCGAGAACCGGTTCATGCACGTTCAGGAGCTGGCAAGGCTGGGGGCGCGTATCGATCTCCGGGGCGACACAGCGCTTGTCCATGGGGTAAGCGGGCTTCGCGGCGCTCCCGTTATGGCGACGGATCTGCGCGCGTCGGTCTCACTCATTATTGCGGGGCTCGCTGCGCAGGGCGAGACGACGATCGGGCGTGTCTATCATCTGGATCGTGGCTTTGATCGTCTCGAGGAGAAGCTCCGCCGGTGCGGTGCGCAGATCGACCGCATCGCCGGCTAGGCATCTACAGTTGGAATGTCTTCCGAAGCAGACCAAAAGCGTGGTAGGTCGATATTGACGATGCTCTTACCGGTAATTCCTATCTATGACGACGCTTAAGCTGCTCGCGCTCGACGAGGAGGACCTTCAAGTCGTGTCCTCCCAGCTCCAAGACGCCGTGGTGCGGGTTGGGGATATGACATACTTGCCGTCTCAAAAGCGCTTCGCAGCGGTGCTCAATCGGTTCGATTGGCAGCGCGCGGGCGGCAATGGCAAACCCTATCGCCGGCTGCAGACGGCGTTGCGATTCGATCGTGTGCTCGGCGCTCGGCACAAGGACCTCTCGCCTGACGACAAGGACCGCGTCCTGTCTCTGCTCGCCATTGGTTTTGAGGCGGGCGAGATTCCGAGCGGCAAGATCGTGCTGTATTTTTCCGGCGATGTGACGGTGCAGCTTGACGTCGAGTGTATCGAGGCGGAAATGCGCGATCTTGGTCCGGCTTGGCGAACTCGCCACAAGCCCGAACACCCGGGCGAAGGCGATGGATCCGACCCCGGCGCAACACGTCCGGATGGTTCTGAGGCCACGGGCGTCTGAGGTTGCATGGCTCAGACGCTGGATACACGTGAGGATGACTTCACGGCGCGCTTCGAGACGTTGCTCGGCATGAAGCGGGAATCTTCTGCCGACGTGAATGACGCCGTCGCCGCAATCATCGCCGACGTCCGCGCGCGCGGCGACGCAGCCCTCGTGGAGCTCACAGAAAAATTCGATCAGCTCGATCTGCGCGAAGCAGGCTTGGCCGTAACGGAAACGGATGTGGCCGCCGCGCATAGCGCCGTCGATGACGAGACGGTGGAGGCGCTAAAACTCGCACACCAGCGCATCCTCGATCACCACAACCGACAGCTCCCAGCGAGCGAGAGCTACGTTGATGCGATTGGCGTAGAACTCGGGCAGCGCTGGACGCCGGTCTCCTCGGCTGGCTTGTATGTGCCTGGCGGTACTGCCAGCTATCCGAGTTCCGTTTTGATGAATGCGGTGCCGGCGAAGGTTGCAGGCGTCGAGCGTCTGGTCATGGTCGTTCCATCGCCGCGCGGTGAGCTCAATCCGCTTGTTCTTGTTGCGGCGGCCGTTGCTGGTGTGGACGAAGTTTACCGAGTTGGCGGCGCCCAGGCCATTGCTGCGCTGGCATTCGGCACGGAGACAATTCGTCCCGTGTCCACGATCGTCGGGCCTGGCAATGCCTATGTCGCCGCCGCCAAAAGACAGGTTTTCGGCCAGGTTGGCATCGACATGGTCGCGGGGCCCTCGGAGGTCGTTGTGATCGCTGATAAGGAAAATGACCCGGCCTGGATTGCGAGCGATCTGTTGGCCCAGGCGGAGCATGACACCGCTGCTCAATCCATTCTAATTACGGACGACGCTGATTTCGCCGAGGATGTGGTCGCCGCTGTGGACGCGCAGTTGGAGACGCTGCCTCGCGCGGAAACTGCGCGGGCGAGTTGGGAAAATTTCGGCGCAGTAATTCTCGTCGAGAGCCTAGCCGATGCTCCCGCACTCTCGGACCGGCTCGCGCCGGAGCATCTCGAGATTGCAACGGAGAACGCGGACGCCCTAGCCGAGAAAATTCGTCACGCCGGGGCGATCTTCGTGGGCCGGTTTACACCGGAAGTCATCGGCGACTACGTGGCGGGCACCAATCACGTCTTGCCGACCGCGCGCAGCGCCCGGTTTGCGTCGGGCCTCGGCGTTCTGGACTTCATGAAGCGGACGTCGCTGCTCAAGCTCAATGCCGAGGCTCTAAAGGCGTTAGGTCCCGCCGCCATGACGCTCGCGCGATCCGAAGGACTCGACGCGCATCGCCGTTCCGTCGGCGTAAGGCTTAACTTCCCGGATTGGTCATGACAGAGACGGACGACGACAGCTCATTTCCGGAAACAGCACGCCTACTCTCCGTCACGTTGGACGAGGCCTCGCTCGGGCGCGATAGCGTTGAGGTCGAGCATGAGCGCGAGGTCGCGATTTTCGACCTCATTGAGAAGAACAATTTTCTCCTTGAAGCCGAGGGGCAAGAAGGGCCGTACACGCTGCATCTTTCGTTGGCCGACAATAGGCTGGTATTCGCGATCTCAAGCGAAGAAGGACTTTTGCTACAGCAGATCATGCTGTCGCTGTCCCCATTTCGTCGCATCGTGAAGGACTACTTCTTGATCTGCGACAGCTACTATGCCGCCATCAAGACGCAGCCTGCCTCCAAGATCGAAGCCATCGACATGGCGCGGCGCGGTTTGCACGATGAGGGCAGTCACCTATTGATGGAGCGCCTTCGGGGCAAGGTAACGGTCAACATCGCCACGGCACGGCGATTGTTCACGCTCCTTTGCGCTCTTCACTGGAAGGGCTGATCCGTTGAGCGCTAGCGGCGATCTGCCTGGCGCTGTTCTTTTTATATGCGCCAGCAACGCCATTCGTTCGCCCATGGCAGCCGCGATACTGCGTCATCTCGCAGGCAGGCGGGTTTATGTCGAATCGGCCGGCGTTCGACCCGGCGAGCGCGACCCGTTCGCAATTGCTGTGATGGACGAGATCGGTGTCGACATTTCCGATCACGTAGCCCAGTCGATCGACGATCTCCACGATCTTGGCTTCGACCGCATTGTTACTCTGGCTCCGGAGGCGCAGCACAAGGCGCTAGAACTAGCGCATGGGTATGCAATCGATGTGGACTACTGGCCAACGCCAGATCCGACTTTAGCCAGCGGTTCTCGGGATATGATCCTCGACGCCTATCGCCAAGTCCGGGACCAGTTGTTCGACAGGGTCAAGACGGAGTTCCCCGTCCAAGCCGCAGGCGGCGTCTAACGGCCGGTCGGAGAACAGAATCTTTTTCCGCAACTGGAACAGCTTGGGCGCCAAGCCGTTTTTTTTGTGTCTTTAGAAACCTGTAACGAGCGTAACGAAGGGCCAGGCGATGAATGAAGTCTCAAGAGCAAACCCTGCGGGCGTGCCCCAGGGCCACAATCAGACCCTGGAGCTGACTACCGACCAGGCGGTCGAGAGCGCGGCGCTCGCAGGTGCCGCCGCTATTCAGAAATTGGTGACGGAGCGTAACGAATTGCGGACGCGCCTTGGGGCCCAGGAGCAAGAGACAGCAGCCTATAGAGCGCTCAATAACGAGCTCCGGCATCGTTTGCTGCTGGTCCACCAGACCTATGTTGAGATGGCCAAGAGTGTCGTTGGCGACCTAGAACGCTTCGACGCCGCGCTGCGGGATTCCGCTCAGGAGGTCCACACCGTCATCGAGACCCAGATGCAGTGGGAGGCGGCGGCGCCCAATTCAGGCGCGCTGCAGAATGGGTCTGCAAAGATGAACGGTGCAGATCGTAGTGGACCGCCTTCGCAAGGCGCACTGACTAAAGGGCCTTCCAAAATGAAAGCCTAAGTCGCGAGCGGCCTCTGAGCGCCCAACCAAGGCGGTACTAGCCCTTGGATCCTAGGAACTTCTTCGGCTGATCGAAGTCCATGACCGGAACCAGGTCATGCACGTTCAGGTTCGTCCAAGGCTCAAAAAGCGCCGCGATTGCCTCCGGCTTATCCGACTCCACCAGAATGAACGACTCCTGTTGCATGAGCGAAATCCAAACGCCCTTCAGTTTGATTCCGGGAACCTCCGGCACCCCATTTTCCATGAAACGGCCGAGGCTCTCGTCACGGTCTTCCGGCTGCATCGTGACATGGCACATCAACAGCATTTCGGTCCCCTCAAACTCATTGGCCCAATGCCTGCTGACGAGCCCATAGTTGCCGCTCCGGTCGCCAAATCAACCGCAAAATGGCGTGTTCGCTCTGGCCAATGGCTCGCGGAGGGTCAGACGATTCACGCAGCAAAAACTGAGGCTTCGCTCTAACAAGAGTGCTCACGGCGGTGCCTGCAATGGTCGAAAAACAGCGACTGTGGCATAGAGAACACAGCATCGAGCGACGGGTTGGTCTATAAGAGTCTCATCAGATGTCGATTCTGCAGGGAATTTTTTTGGGGGATCCAACCATGCGCATGTTCGTCGCTCTCGCGATTGTCGTTTCTGCCTCGATCGGTCTGGGCGGTTGCTTCGGCCACCACCAGGAGACCGTTGTTGTTGAGCCGCTGAAGCTCGGCTAAGCAGCTAACGACGAGATAGCAAAACAGGTTATCTCTACGGCAATGCCAAGCCCGGCCAGGAATTCCTGGCCGGGGTTGTTTGCTTTGGGGCACGTCTGCCCACATCGCGGGCCAACTCTAGACTGGACGCGAAACCTTGGAGAGGGAGGCGGGGCGTTAGCCGTACCCCAGAATCTGCAAATCCCCCGACAGCAGGGGTTTTTCGCATCCAAAAGTGTTCTTAGATCTCGGAAAACTTAGGCTAAACGCTCGCGATGAGGCGTGGTCAGATCCAGCCGAGTGCCTTGGCTTCGCTATAAGCGGCTTTCCAGGCTTTCGCTGCAAATGTGGCCTCCGAGACGCTGATGTCTGGGGCAGTCAAGAGTTCACTGGACTCAAGCATTCGCCACTGAGGATTTCGTTGGTACGTCACAACATATGACGTTCCGGTCCGGGTCACACGAAGAGCGTTCTCGAGTACCTCTACGGCGATGTCGCCCATGGCGCACGCAATCCTTCTGACGCGATGAGGGTCAAAACCGACAGTTGCGTAATGCATCTGCGCAGACAATGGGCTGGAAATCAAGCGCGCCTTTAGGCGTAGGCACCGCTACGAGAGGACTAATGTAGCTGGCCGTCTAACGCGTTGCCGGATGGCGAGTGTTCCACACCGATGCGAGCCCGGTCAAAGGTATTTCCTGTCGGAATCCTGTAGCCCCAGTCCCCTAAAGTCGATTAGAGATAGGGCGACCAAGGCGCTATGTTGATAGCCCCGTCCTATGGTCAGCACTGACAAGCATATAGGCACGCCAAAAGAATTTGAGGCCGAAAGTCGGAGAAGCGTCGAATGATTCATGTACTTAGAAGGCTCCCCCAAGCCAGACTACTGATAGCTGCGGCAGTGCTCTTATCCTTCACAGTCACCGCAGCGCCTGCCCTTGCGCAAGAAACCGGCGCCGGCAAGCCAAACATCCTCGTGATTTGGGGCGACGATATCGGGCAATCCAACATTAGTGCCTTCACAAACGGCCTGATGGGCTATCGGACACCGAACATCGACCGGATCGCCAATGAGGGGATGCTGTTCACGGATTACTACGGAGAGCAAAGCTGCACGGCGGGCCGCTCCTCGTTCATCACCGGCCAAAGCGTCTTCCGCACGGGCTTATCGAAGGTCGGCCTCCCAGGCGCGGAACTCGGCATGCAGGTGGAGGACCCAACAATTGCCAGCCTGCTGAAGGCTCAAGGCTATGCAACCGGGCAGTTTGGCAAGATCCATTTGGGCGACCGTGACGAACACCTTCCCACCAACCATGGTTTCGATGAGTTCCTGGGCAACCTCTATCATCTGAATGCAGAAGAAGAGCCGGAAAACGAGGACTACCCGAAGAACCCAAGCTTCCGCGAGAAATTCGGACCACGCGGGGTGATCCATTCATTCGCCCAGCCCGACGGCACGCAGAAGATTGAAGACACGGGCCCGCTTACCAAGAAGCGCATGGAGACGGTGGACGATGAAACATCGGATCGCGCGATCGAATTCATCAAGGAGCAGACGGAAGCTGGCAATCCTTGGTTCGTGTGGTGGAACGGAACCCGCATGCACTTCCGCACGCATGTTAAATCGGATTTGCGTGGCATTTCCGGTCAGGACGAATACTCCGACGGCATGGTCGAGCATGACATGCATGTCGGCAAGTTCCTCAAACTGCTCGATGAGCTAGGCATTGCTGACAACACCATCGTCTTCTACTCAACAGACAACGGGCCGCACTACAACACTTGGCCCGATGCTGCCGCGACACCGTTCCGCGGCGAGAAGAACACAAACTGGGAGGGCGGCTGGCGCGTGCCTGCGTTTGTTCGCTGGCCCGGCAAGATTGAGCCGGGCACCGTGACGAACGGCATTGCCCATCACATGGATTGGCTACCGACATTCCTCGCGGCGGCGGGCGAACCGGACATTAAGGAGAAGCTTCTGAAGGGTGACGTCGAATCGCTTGGACGAACCTATCAGGTTCATCTGGACGGTTACAATATGCTGCCCATGCTGACGGGTGAGTCCGACGTCAGTCCCCGCAAGGAGATCTTTTACTTCTCCGACGACGGAGACATGACCGCTCTGCGGTATGAGGATTGGAAAATGATCTTCATGGAGCAGAAGTCGCCTGGCACGTTCCGGGTCTGGATGGAGCCCTTCGTCCCTCTTCGTGTGCCTCTGATATTTAACCTTCGCCGCGATCCATACGAGCGGGCATCAATCACGTCCAATACCTACTACGATTGGTTGATCGATCGCGCGTTCCTACTGGTGCCGGCGCAAGCCTATGTGGGCAATTTCCTTGAGACGTTCCAAGAGTACCCGCCGAGGCAGAAGCCGGCGAGCTTCAGTCTCGACCAGGTCATGGAAAAATTGTCCGCTCCAGGCGGCGCTCAGTAGCGACGGCTGTCAGACCAATGCTGTGTTGGCCAATGGATGGCGAGGGACGGTATCCCTCGCCATCCAAACACACTAGAGGATTGCCCTTGGCCTTTATTCGATTGTTGATTCTGCTTACGGCAATTCTTGCTCCCATCAATATGGCCCATGCGGCGGATGCGCTGCCGTCCTGGAACGACGGTCCCACCAAAAAAGCGATCATAACATTTGTGGAGAAGGTGACGGATAAGGGCAGTCCGGACTACGTCCCGCCTGCAGATCGCATTGCTGTGTTTGATAACGATGGGAATCTGTGGGCCGAGAAGCTCGTCTATTTTCAGTTGTTGTTTGCCATCGATAGGGTAAGGGCTTTGGCCCCAAAGCATCCGGAATGGCAAAATGAGCAACCGTTCAAGGCTGCGATCGAAGGGGACGTGAAGACGCTCTTGGCGTCGGGTAAGGAGGGTTTGCTAAAGCTGATTGCGGCGAGCCACGCCGGTATGTCGGCATCGGAGTTTCGAGAAACCGTTGCCGACTGGGTGGAGACAGCTAGACACCCTCGCTTCGATAAGAAGTACACGGAGCTTGTGTACCAGCCTATGTTGCAGTTGTTGGATTACCTGCGTTCCAACGGCTTTACGACCTATATCGTATCCGGGGGCGGTATCGAATTCCTGCGAACTTGGTCTGAGCGGGTCTACGGAATTCCGCCAGCGCAGGTCATCGGATCTAGTATCCAGACTGAGTATGACGTCGTCGATGGGACGCCGATACTTTTTCGCCTACCGAAGACAAACTTCATCAACGACAAAGCTGGCAAGCCTATCGGAATCAATCAGCACATCGGAAAACGGCCGATCTTCGCCTCGGGCAACTCAGACGGCGATTTTGAGATGCTGGAATGGGTCACGTCGGGCGATGGCGCGCGCTTCGGTCTTATTCTTCATCACACAGACGTGGATCGGGAATACGCCTATGATCGCGAGTCGCACGTCGGGCGGCTCGACAAGGCGCTGGATCAAGCCGCTGATCGTGGCTGGACGGTTATCGACATGAAGAATGACTGGAAGGAGGTGTTTCCTGAAGTCAATTAGGGGGGCTAGGATATCGACACGTCCTAAGACTTCCTCAGAAAGATCCGTTGCTGAATGGTCCGGACTAGGCGATATAGCAGCGGTAGGGTTGGGCACCCGGGAA
>JARFRF010000192.1 GCA_029287395.1 Methyloceanibacter sp.
CGCTCCAACAGTCTCGATTTTGCGCCGGCTCTAGCTGCAAATATGGCATTTCCATTGCCCGACAAACCCTCGATCGCGGTTCTGCCGTTTGAGTCTCTTTCGGACGATAAGAAGTCGGGCTATTTCACCAGCGGTCTGACCGAGGGCCTGACGACCGCGCTCGCGAGGGTCCCGGGTCTGTTTGTCATCTCAGACCGGTCGACGGACACCTATAAAGGCAAACCGGTCAACATCAAGCAGGTCGCGGAGGAGCAAGGCGTTCAATACCTCCTCAAGGGCAGTGTACAGAAGGCCGACGACAAACTCCGGATTACCGCGAGATTGGTCGATGCCCTGATCGGCCGCAACGTTTGGACGGGTAGTTTCGATCGGCCGGATGGTGATGTCTTTGCTGTGCAGGACGAGATCGTTAAGCGTGTGTCTGTTGAACTCCAAGTGAAACTCACGGACGGCGGTCACGCGCGTAGAGCAAGCCGAGGGACCAACAACCTCGAAGCCTGGCTCCTAGTTGTGCAGGGCAAGGCCGAGCTTTTTAAGTGGACCCGGGACGGGATGATAAAAGCACGCGAGCTATATGAGGCCGCACGTCGCGCGGATCCCAATTGGGCCCTACCAGTTGCCGCCCTCGCACAGCCGGATTGGTATGAGGCAAGACGGGGATGGAGCGCCTCGCGAGAAGACTCAATCCGATCGGGTATGGCGTTAGCCGAGCGCGCCATCCAAATGGATCCAAACGACCCGAGCGGTTATATGGCGCTCGGCAATTTGTTGTTTTTGGTTGGTCAACCCAAGCGGGCGGTCGAAGCGAGGCGGAAGGCTATCAAGCTCGCTCCAAACGATTTCACGGTGATCGCTGGATTGGCAGCGCGACTAGGATATTGGGGCGGCGAACAAGAGGCTGTCGAATTATTCGAACGCGCCATCAGATTGAGTCCGAAGAATCCATGGTGGGTTCCGGCCGGCTACGGTTTCGTCCTGCACCTGGTGGGGCGAAAGGAGGAGGCTGTGGCCGCCTTGAAGAGGGCGATCGACCAAAAGCCCAGAAATGCAACCGCTCAAGCTCGTCTCGCCGCGGTTTATGCCGATCTCGGCCGGATGAATGAGGCCAAGGCGGCCGCCAAAGAGGCGAAGCGGCTGAACCCAAAATTCACCGCGAGCCGCTACATGAAATCTTATTCCCTCAATGATCCCAAGCGAGATGCCTGGTACACGGCCCTTTTCTTGCGGGCTGGCTTGCCGGAATAACAATCTCCCCGACAATGATCTTTATTGGGAACCACCTCAGATTGATCGAGATTGGGCGAGGTCCCGAGGTCTCTTTTGGGTCATGTGTGGACGACGCCCGTCTTTCCCGCTGCATCAACGCAATGCACCTGGAAGACGTTCTTGGCGATATCCAAACCGATTGTGCTAACTTGCGTGTGGACGACCCCTCTGATGTGGTTCGTTGTCAACGATCACCCTCTGGCACCTCGATGCCGCGCGAGGGCGTCGTCCACTACATCAAACTCGGCTGTTTGTCGGATGAAAAATTCGACCGGTTGGCCTCCGAAAGCGCACAGAGGAGATCGCCCAAGCAAGCCGGGCGACGCCGGATCTGTCGACGGCTGCTATTGGGATAAAGCGTCGACGCGCAGATCGTCCGCAAAGCAGAGATCCGGACCTCGCGGCCATGATGAACCCAGCGTCTAGAGAACTGCTTGGCAACGACCGCAGCACCTCAGAGACCGGACATCGATCGGATGAGGCGATGGACGGGGCGCAAGTCCGCAACCTCGTCGGCTTTCTGGGTAGACCGACCACCATCGATCGGTGCGTCGACGCGATGGGCCAGCAAGCGACATCGCCAGCGATCGGGCTGTTCGCTGCCCGATCGACGGAACATCCCAGTTGCGGAAGTCGGCACACGCGCGTTGACGGGACACAGGGTATTGGCTGATCATGTCCACAGCTGAAGAATGTTCTGCCGAAATCGAGATGCGCGAAACGGCAGAAAATGACCCACTGCCAAAGTCTCCGGATTGTTGGTTTTGCATCGCACCAGCCACACGCTTTCCGCGAAGCGGTCCTGAGCGGGTTCAACATTGCTGCTCTTGCCAATCGTCGCTTTGACATCACGCTTGATATCTATCCGACCATCGCGCGAATTTTTTGCCGAACTCGACAAGCTCGAAGCGTTCGCCAAAGCCGCTCCACCCAGGCAACCCGATGCCGCCTGACTTTACCCGAGCCACTGTGCTTCGATAGGAGGCTACCAATGACTGTGGAAATTGCCCAGGACAGCGCCGGACATGCGATGCAGCCGGAGGACACACCTGAACTGAGGGCGCTCTATAAAGCGTTTCAGGATAACCACCTGAACCCTCTTTGGACGCAAACCGGCGATCTAATGCCGGAGCATCCCAAACCCAAGGCCGTGGCACACGTATGGAAGTGGCGCGAACTGCTGCCGCTCGCCAAGAAATCGGGTGAACTGGTACCTGTTGGCCGTGGCGGAGAGCGCCGCGCAATCGGCCTCGCCAATCCCGGGCTTGGTGGTGCCGCCTATGTTTCGCCGACCCTTTGGGCAGCCATCCAGTACCTCTGCCCGAGGGAAACAGCGCCGGAGCATCGCCACTCCCAGAATGCCTTCCGTTTCGTGGTCGAAGGCGAAGGCGTCTGGACTGTCGTCAACGGTGATCCGGTGCGGATGAGCCGCGGTGATCTGCTGCTGACGCCCGGTTGGAACTTCCATGGCCACCACAATGACACAGACCAGCCGATGGCCTGGATCGATGGGCTCGACATCCCCTTCAGCCAACAAAACGACGTTGGCTTTTTCGAGTTCGGATCGGATCAAGTGACCGACTATGCCACGCCCAACGTCTCGCGGGGCGAGCGATTGTGGTGTCATCCAGGACTGCGCCCGCTGTCCGGATTACAGGATACCGTCGCGTCTCCGATTGGTGCCTATCGTTGGGAGTATACCGATCGTGCACTGACTGAGCAGCTTCTACTTGAAGACGAAGGACAGCCGGCTACCGTCGAGCAGGGTCACGCGGCGATCCGCTATGTAAACCCGACCACAGGCGGCGACGTCATGCCAACGATCCGATGCGAATTCCACCGCCTGCGGAGCGGCACCAAAACACCCAACCGGCGCGAAGTCGGATCGACAGTCTTCCAGGTTTTTGAAGGCGAAGGTGCTGTCGAGTTGGCAGGCCAGGCCCATAAGCTCGAGATCGGCGACATGTTCGTCATCCCGTCCTGGGTTCCGTGGTCTCTCGAGGCAGAAACTCAATTCGATCTATTCAGGTTTTCAGACGCACCGATCATGGAGCGACTGCACTTCATGCGGACAATGATCGATGGCCAGGCCAAGTGACGCTGACGAAGCGGCCGCGCGCGCAGCGCGTGCGCAAGGAAGGGGCGCGTGTTACGACGCTCCCGTCGCACCGACCCACGATCTTCTCCTCGCGCGCCGTGGGACAGCATGCTTCGCCAGAGAACTGAATGAGCTGAGTGGCGCCGAATTGGACGGATCATCGTTGTGCGGGGCTGGACGCGCAGCCCCTGGTTTCGACGTCGACTAATCTGCAACCGGTCATTCGCGTCGTGCGCTGATTGTCGGCTACCAGGGAGCAGCGGTCATCCGTCGAGCTTGAGCGAACGCAACGGACTGCAAGCTCCCCAACCGCCGGCGTTGGTGACGGTCGAACCACCCCTGGCAGCGGACATCGTCGGCTGCCCTGGCGAGCGGGTCAACGACGGACCGCCCGAGATGGCCGCTTTTGGGATTTTGCTGCCATTGCCGGGCAGGAGAGCCAGCCTA
>JARFRF010000026.1 GCA_029287395.1 Methyloceanibacter sp.
GCCGGCTGTCGTGGTTGAGGAAGCCGAGGCGGTGATGACGACACCGGAGGGCAACACGGTCATCGTGGATGAAGAGGCTGCGACCATCGTGGTGCCGCCGACTGTCTCGGAAGACGCGCCGAAAGCTCCCCATAAGGGAGAACCGCCGTCACCGAACCAGCCTCAGCCGGTTTATCCAGACGGGATCTAGGTGTGTGGTTCCGCGATCTGCGCATATAGGAAACGCCAAAAGGCCTCCCGATCGGCGAGCTTTTTCTTTAGCCGAGGACTAATGCCGGAAGTGCCGCATGCCGGTGAAAATCATCGCAAGGCCCGCCTCATCGGCGGCGGCGATGACCTCATCGTCGCGCATGGATCCGCCGGGCTGGATGACGGCGGTCGCGCCCGCCTCCGCTACAACTTGAAGACCATCCGCAAAGGGGAAAAAGGCGTCTGAGGCAGCCACGGACCCGATCGTCATCGGTTCGGCCAGTCCCAGCGCGTCCGCGGCGTCCTTTGCTTTGCGGGCGGCGATGCGCGCCGCGTCGACCCGGCTCATCTGACCTGCACCGATTCCAACCGTCGCGCCGTCTTTCGCGTAAACGATCGTGTTGGACTTCACATGCTTGGCGACAGTGAAAGCGAAGAACAGATCCGCGAACTCCTTTTCGGAGGGCTTGCGCTCGGACACGACTTTAAGGCCGGCCTGATCAACGAGGCGTTTATCGCGGGACTGGACGAGAAGGCCGCCGGCGAGCGAACGAACATTCATGCCTTCAGCGCCGGGATCGGGCAGTCCGCCCGCTAGAAGGAGGCGCAAATTCTTTTTTGTGGCGACGATCGCCTTAGCCTCATCGGTTGCGTTGGGTGCGATGATGACCTCGGTAAAGATCTTGACGATTTCCGTGGCTGCTTCGGCATCGAGCGTGGTGTTTAGAGCAACGACGCCCCCGAAGGCGCTGACGCTGTCGCAGGCAAACGCCTTCTTGTAAGCCTCAGCGAGAGTCGCTGCGACGGCCACGCCGCAGGGATTTGCATGCTTGATGATCGCGACTGCAGCAGATGTCTTGGGATCGAATTCGGCCACGAGCTCGAAAGCGGCATCCGTATCGTTGAGATTGTTGAAGGAGAGTTCCTTCCCCTGCAGTTGTTGGGCAGTGGCAATACCTGGGCGTTGTTCGGCAGTCTTATAGAATGCGGCCGACTGGTGGGGATTCTCCCCGTACCGCAGGACCGCCTCTCGCGTGCCTGCAAACACGCGCTTGTGCGGCGCCGATACACCGAGCTGCTCGGCGAACCAAGTTGCAATTGCTGCATCATAGGCCGCCGTGTGGGCGAACGCTTTCGCCGCGAGGTGCCGCCGTGTACGGCCCGTCGAACAGCCTTGGTGGGTCGCGATCTCTTCGAGCACCTGGGCGTAGTCGTCCGGATCGACCACAACGGCGACACCGCCATGATTCTTTGCGCCCGCGCGGATCATTGCTGGGCCGCCAATGTCGATATTCTCGATCGCGGTCTCGAAATCCGCACCGGCTGCTACGGTCGCTTCAAACGGGTAGAGATTGACGACCAACAAATCGATGGGTGGTATCTCGAACGTGTCCATCGCTGCGGTGTGTTCCGGGTTGTCTCGCATGGCCAGCAAGCCGCCATGGATTTTTGGATGCAGCGTTTTAACGCGTCCATCCATCATTTCGGGACTGCCGGTGACCTCGGCGACATCGATGACTTCGAGCCCGGCCTCTCGAAGGGCTTTTGCGGTCCCGCCTGTTGATACAAGGTCAATGTTGTGTTTGCCGAGAGCCTTAGCGAAGTCCACAAGCCCCGTCTTGTCGCTGACCGAAAGCAGCGCTCGCCTGATCTTGCGTGTTGGCATGGCCTAGCTGTCGCTCGAACGGATATCCGGCGTATCGTTGGGATCGATAAGTCCGTGAGGCGCGGCCTCGTCGCCGGTCTTTTCGAGGTTCCATACGATACGGACTTCGCGCGCCTCTCCCATCATTCCACTAAGAACAATCTGCGAGGTCACCTGCGGTCCGCGGGGGTCGGCGAGAAGCACGCTCTCCGCGATGCTCAACTCCTCCGCATTCGCGGTTAATCGCCAGGTCTCACCATTGCGCAGGACCAAAACAGCCGACATGCCGTCCCCCATCGCCTGGGCCTTCACAGAAGGGTGGAGATGAAAGCGAACGGCGTAGGCGCCCGCTATCAGGCCTTCCGGACTTCTCAACCCGCGTGTCGAGAGCTTGTCTTCGCTGGAGATAAGGTTGCCGTCGGGCGAGATCAGGATCTGCCGGGCATGGCTCACGCCATAGCGCTCCACATAACCATCGTGTGATCCCTTTATGCGCAGGTTTCCACCTTCGCCCTGGTCGGAGAAAGCCCCTTGAGGGTTGAGAGGACCGCTTAAGGTTGCGTCGGCCTCAGGTTCGGCCTCTTCGCCCTTCGTATCGAATTCTGCCAGTGAGTCGTCCTCAAGGCTTAGTGTTGAATGGGCGGGCGTGGTTCGTGAGTAGAGCCGCCACTCCTCGAACTCGGGAGTGGGCGCGCCGCAATTGATAATTATTGGCGCATCGCCAGAGCTCATCTCGAAAGAGAGGAAGCCAGCGTGAGCCTCCCGGGTCAGCGAGGTCGCGGGCGGCGGGCCAAGATCACAGAGAATAAGTGTCGAGCCGGCCTCAACCCGCACATAGCCAGAGTTGGCTGCGGAGCGGACCGGCGCCCCCTCGATATCGTCATAGGCGCGCACCGTCGCTAACGCATCGGTTGGGGTGGGACCGGCGCCGTTGAAGCGTGCCATCGATCCATCGCCCAAGCGGAAGAATCGCAGCATGGGCATGATGCGATCTACAGCGTCCGTCAGCTCCTTCGGCGGTGTGCGGTCGCGGGCGACAAAGCACTGGCGCAACGGAAGTAGGTCCAACAGCAGTTCGATAAGTGCCTCTGGATTTCGCGAGATATGCCCGCCATCGGGAAGAATCTGCCGGTCGAGC
This sequence comes from Methyloceanibacter sp., assembly GCA_029287395.1. GTDB lineage: Bacteria > Pseudomonadota > Alphaproteobacteria > Rhizobiales > Methyloligellaceae > Methyloceanibacter. The sequence continues at coordinate 2,973 of JARFRF010000026.1, forward strand.
TCGCGGCAGAACGGTTTGGTGTAGCGGTCTACAACCGCATTCTGATCCGCAATGCACAGCCCACCGTACAGCAGCGCCATGAGTGCAAGCAGTCTCGGCACGCCGTCTGGCGCGTCACGATACCCGGCCGACAGGTAGCGCAACTCTCCCGTAAGTTCCTTTAGAAACGATTCGTAGGCTGCAGGTTCGTCCACAGCCAGCACGAGAACCGAGTTTGAGAGCCAGGAAATCACGCGCCGCGCCACGATCTCGGGCTGCCACGCCAACGGAGGCAGCTGTCGCCGCATACGGATGAAATCGTGCACAAGTGTCTTTGCTTGTTCGCGAGACAATTCGGAATCGGCAGCCCGCAGGTGCCGCAGCCAGCTGAACCCGTAAAGTTCTCGTGCCCAATTCAATGAGGGCGGCTCGATCTCGAATGGCGACTTTGCTCCAAGATCAGCGAGCTTGCCCGCCAACCCAAAATGCCCGTTGTAGATTTCTGTCGCAAAGCTTGGATCCGCAGTTCGCAGCTCCTGAGGGGCTAGCAGCAACTGCTCGGCTTGCGAGCCCGGATAGCTCACCGCGGCCAGCCCGGACAGCATCAGCCGTCTCAGCGCGCTAGGCCCGCCAAGCTTCACCTCTTGCGCGTTGGCTTCGCGCTCGAAGGCCGGATCGCCTGCCATTACAGTTGTTCTCCATTGGAGCTGCGGCACGCATTGCTGGCGCCACGCTCTCCCCCGCAGCTTGATGACCAAGCGGGGTGCATTGTCGTGCAGCAGGACTCCAAGGGCAAGTGGCTCAACGTTTTCTTCCCTATTCAGAAGTCACGACCCTTGCCGCGAAGAACCCGTCCATACCACTCCATTCAGGGCTATCGAGCCGCAGCTGGTTTGGGAAAGTCCGTAGCACGCCAGAAGCCTGCGCCCACTCGGCATCTCCGAACGGTTCGTCGGTTCGCAAAGGATCGATGCGGAGCTCGCTGTTCCGCGTTAGAAGCGCTGCGACCTGCGCCTCGCCCTCCTCCGGTTCGAGGGAACAGGTGGAGTACACCAGGGTGCCACCCGGCTTCAAAAGGCGCACGGCATTGTCGAGAAGCCGACTCTGAAGGGCAGACAAGTCGGTGATGTCTGCGTTTGACTTAAGGTAGGGAATGTCGGGATGTCGGCGAATTGTCCCTGTTGATGAACATGGCGCATCCAGCAAAATCGCGTCGAACGATTCATCGCCGCCCCATTGGGTAGCGTCAGCAACAATTACCTCGGCACTCAAGTCGAGCCGCGCGAGGTTCTCTTCGAGTCGCTCCATGCGGGTCTTGGAGATATCGACTGCGGTCACGGCTGCGCCGCGCAGTGCGAGCTGAGCGGTCTTGCCACCGGGCGCAGCGCACAAGTCCGCGACGCGCTTGCCTGCAAGATCGTGCAGAAGCTGCGCCGGGATCGACGCCGCCGCGTTCTGCACCCACCAAGCGCCCTCCGCGAACCCCGTAAGCTCCTCGATTCGTCCTCTCGGAATGAGTCGTACGCTCCCCGTTTCTAGCATCCGGCCGCCTAGCTTCTTGGCCCACACATCTGGATCGCCCTTCACGGTGAGGTCCAAAGGCGGCTCGAGCAATTGGGATTCGGCTATGGCGCTTGTTCGGTCCTCGCCCCACGTCCGTTCCCAACGCTGCCACAGCCAGTCGGGTGTGTTGATGCGAGCGGCATCGAGCGCGCTGGCGATACCTTCGCCTTTCTCAGACACGCGGCGGAGCACGGCATTGACAAGCTTGTCGTAGCGTCTGGCGCGCGGGTCCCATTGCGCAAGCCTCACAGCGAGGTCGATCGCCGCGTGAGGCGGGACCTCCATAAAGAGCATCTGCGCTGCGCCGGACAACAGAATCGGGTAGAGCGTCCCGGCCCGCGCCGGAAGGCCCCGATCCAGGAAGGTCTCAAGCACCTTATCAATTTGGCCTTTGCGCCGCAGGGAGGTCCCAACGATTGCGCGCGCCAAGGCCCGGTCTCGCGTTGGAAGATCGTACATCGCACCGTCGCGGACGCGGCCGAGTACGTCGTCCAGAGGCTGCTTCTTTTGAAGCACCGCATCGAGGATGGCTGCGGCGGTGCGGCGGGCGGGCAGGCCGACTTGATGGTCCCGCGTCCGCGAGAGTGTCTTATTGCGTGGGCTGGTCTTACTCATCGTGCTGTCTCCAAGGTGCTACGGTTTCTGATACGCGCACGGGGGAGAACAATAGCCGGGCGCTGACATTGGGTCCGCTGGGCAGAGCAACGTGTTTTTGTTGCCCCAGCCTCAAGAACTAGTGGGCCGCTCGGCTTTTATCGTGCAGCGTGCGAGCGGGAAGCGATCTGGGTGCCTTTGACGGTGCCTCGATCAACCCCATGGCCCGCGGGCTTTGCGCCGCGGGCTTTCTGGCACGCTTCCGGCCCAGGGGCCGCCGCTGCCGCCCAGACTCCGAGCGCCAGCGTCATGAGTTCCTGACCCGCGGCTTCCGGTCGCCATGCTGCCCGTATTCGCGCCTTGCGACATCGCGACCAGCCGCGCCACGCGCTCGTCCATCGGCGGATGGGTTGCGAACAGGTTGTCGAGACGCATGCCGTGGAGCGGGTTGACGATAAACAAGTGCGCGGAGGCTGGGTTCTGCTCTGCCTCGTCGTTGGGGATGCGTTCTGCGCCACTCGCGATTTTTTTCAGGGCGGAAGCGAGCCACAGAGGATGGCCGCAGATCTCGGCGCCGCCCTTATCGGCCTCGTATTCGCGCGTTCGGCTGATCGCCATCTGGACAAGGCCCGCGGCCAAGGGCCCGAGGATCATCAGGGCAATCGTGCCGATAAAGCCCATGTGGTTGTTGTCGCGATTGCCACCGAAGAACAATGCAAAGTTCGCGAGCATGGAAATAGCGCCTGCGATCGTCGCGGTAATAGTCATCAGCAGAGTATCGTGATGGCGGATATGCGCAAGTTCGTGCGCGATCACACCGGCAAGTTCTTCTCGATTCACCGTGCGCATCAGGCCGGTCGTCACCGCAACCGCGGCGTTCTCGGCGTTCCGTCCCGTCGCAAACGCGTTTGGCTGCGGGTTGTCCATCACGTACACCTTGGGCATGGGCAGGTTCGCATTGCGCGCGAGCTTGGCGACCATTTCGTATAGGTCGCGCGCGTCGCGGCTGCTGTTTGGCTCTACCAAGTGCGCGCCATACATGCGCAACACAGCCTTGTCCGAATTCCAGTAGGCGAAGAGATTCATCCCGCCCGCCATAACGAGCGCGATGAGCATGCCGGTTTGACCGCCCAGCAGAAACCCGAAACCCATAAACAGGGCAGTGAGCGCTGCCAGCAGAATCGCCGTACGCAAGTAACTCATGGACGATGTGGCCTCCGTAACCTGTCCAAAAACCGCGGAAAACCGCCGCTTCTCATATGTTGGGAGTGGACTCGCCCGGCGCAAGGGCTTGAGCAGCCGCTGGAATTCGCAATCGGCACCTGGGGACAGCCCCGCGCTTAAGAGTGTGCTTACCTTAACGCTTCATCAATCTGGTTTTGGGCATTCTGTCGGCAACACATTCGAAGGAGTTGCCCGTCATGCCTGCCGCACTGCACGTTTCCGAAGGTTCGCCCAAAAAGTCCGCTCGCCGAGCAAGACGCACCTCGGCGAAACAATTGGACCTCACTACTGCGCAGAAAAAACTGATTCTAAACAGTTTCTTCCGCCTCGAGCCGGCGCTGGATCTCGTCGCACAGCTCTTCTTCCTGAAGCTCTTCCGACTAGACCCCGGCCTTCGCAAGAAATTCGATGGGCCCGTTGAAATGCAGGCGCGGAAGTTCTCGGCTGGCGCGAAGCTAGCGATGATCTCGCTTGGCCACGAGGACGGGCTTGCTCCGACGCTGAAACTGCTTGGAAGCCGGCACCGGCAGATGGGAATTCGCACGCGCCACTATCGCACGATGTCCCGTGCACTGATCTGGACGCTCGAGCGGTCCCTGGAAAAATCCTTCGATCGCGACACGCGAGAGGCCTGGAATACCATGCTGTCCCAGTTCACGAAGGTCATGTCTAGATAGGGCTGCGGCTGAAGTAAGCCGAACATCAATTTGGAATGGGGTCGCCCTGCGGCCCCATTTTCGTATGCGCAGGTTCTAGTTGGAAGGCTCGAGCGTCACGCGCAATTCGCTGTCCTTGGTTATGGTGACAGTAACGTTGTCCTCCGGCTCCAGGACCTGCGCCCGTCCGTCGACGGAGAGCTGATCGGCCGTGACCATGATTTCGTGCCCCTCCACGATCACCTTGACCCCGTCTGCAAGAGACTCTTGGCTCAAGGTCGCGTAGTGACCGGTCACCGTGACCGTCCGCTCGCCGACTGTCAGTGCCGTGACTTGCGTGCCGTCGTCTCCGGAACCGATATTGCCGATTAGTACGACGATCACGATCACGAGCCCTAGGGCTAGAGCAATCGCCACCAGCCCACGCATGATCCACACCATTCGCTACCCTCGCGAAACGGCCTCACATCTTCGGAGGCCCTAAAGAGGTTCTTAGCGCGGTTCGGCCGGGCATGGGAGCCCGGCCGTGCTTTTGCGTGAAAGACGCGCAGAGCCTACTAGTCTGCCCGGCGATTCTGCCGATTCTCGATGAGATGAGAAACAACGGACGGATCGGCGAGTGTTGAAGTGTCGCCCAGATTGCCAAACTCGTCTTCGGCGATCTTCCGAAGAATGAGCCGCATGATCTTGCCGGAGCGGGTCTTAGGCAGTCCAGGTGCGAATTGGATATGGTCCGGAGCAGCAATCGGACCAATCTCTTGGCGAACCCAGTCACGCAGCTCCTTCTTCAGGCCGTCTTCTTCGCTTTCGCCGACCATTAGCGTCACATAGCAGTAGATGCCCTGTCCCTTGAGATCGTGAGGGAAGCCCACCGCGGCCGCTTCGGCCACTTTGGGATGCGCGACAAGTGCCGATTCCACCTCCGCGGTGCCCATGCGATGCCCGGAGACATTGATCACGTCGTCGACCCGTCCGGTGATCCAGTAATAGTCATCGTCATCGCGTCGGGCGCCGTCACCCGTGAAGTACATGCCCTTGTAAGCCGAGAAATAAGTGTCGACGAAACGCTGATGGTCTCCAAACACCGTTCGCATTATGCCCGGCCACGCATCGAGAATAACGAGATTGCCCTCGCCGGCTCCCTCGATACGCTTTCCTTCCGCATCGACCAAGGCGGGTTGTACACCGAAGAACGGCCGTGTTGCGGACCCGGGCTTGAGCGCCGTTGCCCCTGGTAATGGCGCGATAAGAATTCCGCCAGTCTCTGTTTGCCACCACGTGTCGGCGATCGAGCACCGGCCTTCGCCTACAACATGGAAGTACCATTCCCAAGCCTCAGGATTGATCGGCTCGCCCACCGAGCCAAGAACGCGCAGAGATGCGCGGCTGGAGGATTTTACGTAATCGTCACCTGCACCCATCAGTGCACGGATCAAAGTTGGTGCGGTGTAAAAAATGTTTACCTTGTGCTTGTCGACAACCTGCCACATGCGGGACGCGTCAGGATAATTGGGTATGCCTTCAAACATCAGCGTCGTCGCGCCATTGGCCAATGGTCCGTACACAATGTAACTGTGACCCGTGACCCATCCCACATCTGCGGTACACCAATAGATCTCGCCATCGTGATAGTCGAAAATGTACTCGTGTGTCATCGAGGTGTAGACGAGATAGCCGCCCGTTGTATGAACGACACCCTTTGGGCTGCCCGTCGAACCCGATGTGTAGAGAATGAAGAGCGGGTCCTCCGCATTCATTTCTTCGGGCGGGCAATCCGGGCTAGCCGCATCCATCGCGTCGTTGAGCCACACATCGCGCCCTTCGGTCCACGGAACATCACCGCCGGTGCGGCGAACAACAAGGATCTTTTTCACATGCTCGCTCTTTGCGGCGGCCTCGTCGGCGTTAGCCTTCAGTGGCACTTTTCGGCCGCCACGCAGCCCCTCATCGGCCGTGATGACAACAGCGGACTGGCAACCTTCAACACGTCCTGCGAGCGAATCCGGAGAAAAACCGCCGAAGACGATCGAATGGACGGCGCCAATACGCGTACAAGCCAGCATCGCGTAGGCAGCCTCAGGGATCATGGGCAGGTAGATCGTCACGCGGTCCCCGCGCTTCACGCCCTGCTCCTTCAGCACATTGGCGAGCCGGCAAACCTTGTCGTGTAGCTCTCGGTAGGTGATGTGCTGCGCCGGCGTGTCAGGTCCGTCCGCCTCCCAGATAATGGCGGTTTGGTCCCCACGCTTTTCCAAATGCCGATCGATGCAGTTGGCCGAAACGTTGAGCGTTCCGTCCTCAAACCATTTGATCGACACCTCCGGGTATTCAAACGACGTGTTCTTCACTTTGGTGAAGGGCTTGATCCAGTCGATACGCTGGGCGGCCTCTGCCCAGAATGCGTCCGGATCCTCAATGCTCTTCTGGTAGAGCTCCAAGTACTGTTTGTTCTTGATGTGGGCGTGTTCCTTCCACGCCTCTTGCACGGGGATGGTCTCATTCTGTTGCCAATCATGCGCGGACATCGGTACGCTTCCTCCATACAGAACTTTTGTATTATCGATATATTTCGTGAGGCATTATGCCGCGACAAAGTGCGGTCGAGAAGTGCCTCTAGTTAGTTCTTTGGTCTAGACGCCAAAGGCGCCAATTATGGCGCCCATCACGAGTAGCACGGCGAGCCAGTGACCGCCGTCGATCGCCGTTAGTTTGGGGCTGGCGCCGCTAAAGGCGTGGTTGACGCCCATGGTGGTGATGACGAACCCGACCCAAATGAAGAACCCACTGATGAGCCCCCCACGAACAGAGACGTCGCCGAGATGCCCCATCAGGCCGGCGAGCATAATTGCCATCACAAGATCGGCGACAAGCGCGATGATGAAAGGCATGGCCTGCGCAGCGCCGCTGCCCTTGATGTCGTCTTCGGTCTTGCCGAGTGCATCGAGCCAGGCCGTGCCAAGAACCATGTACCAAATGGCACCGACACCGAAACCTGCCAGCGCGGCGACCACAATTGACAGATAATTCATGCCTGCAAATGCCATGCTGGGTGCACCTCGGGCTGAGCGCTTTTAATCTCGCTGGACCTTAGCAAAAAACGGCTGGCAACAGCATCACGTCGTAGGCGGGTTCTTGAGTCCGGCCAGCGCGCAGACGGCGTTCCATTCGGCCGCTGTGACAGGCTGCACCGAGAGGCGTGAGTTGTTGACCAAGACCATGTCGGCGAGCTTCGGCGCGGCCTTGATCTGATCGAGCGTCACCGGCTTCGGCAGGTCCTCTACCGCGGCGACATCGACACATTCCCATTTCCCGGTCGTGTCGGTGGAGTCCGGGTGCGCCTCGACGACAACTTTGACGATCCCCACACAGGCTTTCTCGCCGACCGAGTGATAAAAGAAGGCGAGGTCGCCCTTCTTCATCGCCCGCATATTGTTGCGGGCTTGGTAATTGCGCACCCCATCCCACTCGGCGCCTTTCGCGCCTTCGTTCTTCTGATCCTCCCACGACCACTCGCCGGGCTCGGACTTCATCAGCCAGTATGCCATCGATCCACCCCCGCCTACTCGCCAGGCTTGCCCAGCGTCCACTTCCACTGACGGATGTCGACAGACTCGAAAAGGCCGGCCTTCGCGAACGGGTCTGCCTCAGCAATCGCTTGCGCAGCAGTGCGGGTAGGCGCGTCAACGACCACCAGACTGCCGGTCATTGTCTCTCCGTCCTCGGCAGTGAAAGGGCCGGCGAATATCAACGTGTCGCCCAGCCCCTGGAGATAGGCGAGGTGTTCGGGCCGGTTCGCTTTTCGGATGGGCAGTCCGTCTGATTTGTCGGTGCAGATGAAGGCGAAATACATTTGGGCCTCTCTGGTTTGTTTCTGGATGTCGGGGCTACTGGCCCAAACGTGATCATTCCGTTTCTGAGCGCAACGGTCGCGAGAGCAGGTCGTCGATCGCGGCGTCGACGCTCGTCTCCCCTGTCACAACCGCATGAACAGATTCTGCGATGGGCAGATCGATTCCGCGTGCCTTGGCGATTTCGACCATGGCGTCGGCGGTCGCTACCCCCTCGGTGACGGACAGGCGTTCCGCGAGAATCTCCGCGGCGGTCGAGCCCTGGCCCAAAGCGATTCCGAGGGACATGTTGCGAGACTGTTCGCTGCCGCAGGTCAGCACCAGGTCGCCAAGGCCAGAAAGGCCAATAAGCGTTTCGAGCGCACCACCGAGAGCCACACCGAACCGGGCCATTTCAGCAAAGCTTCGTGTGACCAGACCCGCCTGCGCGCTGTTCCCCAGCTTCTTGCCGACTACGATGCCGGCGGCAATCGCGTAGACGTTCTTGGTGGCCCCGCCAATCTCCGCGCCAAGCACATCTCGGCTCCAGTAGCAGCGGAATGTTGGGCAGCGGAGCGCATAAGATAGGTCCCGTCCGAGAGGTTCCTCGCCGGTGGCAAGCGTCACGGCAACGGGCAATTCGCGCGCGACCTCCGCCGCAAAGCTCGGACCAGACAGGACTGCGATCGTCACGCCTGGCAGCACATCGGCGACAACTTGAGACATCAACCGACCGCTCCCCTGCTCAATGCCTTTACAGCAGAGCACAAGGGGTTGGCCGTCTCGCACATCCGGCCGCAATTTGCCCAGAACATTGCGCAGGTGCTGTGCCGGGCTCACGATCAGAAGCGCATCGCAGGCCGCGACCTTGCTCAATTGCGAGGTTGCTTCGATAGCCGGGTCGAGCCGAACGCCCGGAAGATAGGTTGGATTTTGGTGGGAATCATTGATCGCAGCGACGGTTTCGGGTTCATGGGCCCAGAGAAGGACATCCCGCCCCGCGCGCCGGGCGATAGTCGCAAGGGCCGTCCCCCATGCGCCGCCACCGACAATCCCAATCGTCTGAAGTTGCCTGTCCACCACGAGAAATGTTGTAGCTCATATTTGAGCCTGGAGCGCAAGTCTGGGCCGCAGGAACCGGCGACTGCGCTCACGGCGATGTCAGGCCTTCACGCCCGCGCCAAGCGCAGGTGGCGCGTGTGGATCGAGCGGCCAGCGGGCACGCGCCGGCGTGCCCATACCGTCAGTGAGGCCGCGCGCGAGTCGCTGGGCTCCGGCCCACGCGATCATGGCAGCGTTGTCGGTGCAAAGTGTTGGGGGCGGCACCACGAGGCGAAAGCCACGCTCTGTGGCCACTTCGCTTAGTGCTTTCCGAAGCCGTGCGTTGGCGGCGACCCCGCCTGCCGCCACAAGCGTGAGAGGCGCGCGGTCCGACGCCGGATCCACGGAGAGGCACATTTCTCCGAATAGATCCATGGCTCGCTTCACACGGTCTCGGACCACATCGGCCACGGCGTCTTGGAAACTAGCACAGAGGTCGGCAATGTCTTGCTCGCCGAGCGGAGCGCGGCTCGTCGCTTCCTGGCGGAGCGCGGTCTTGAGTCCCGCGAGCGAGAAATGCAGTTCTTTGCGTCCCAGCATGGGGCGCGGGAGCGAGATAACGGGTTTGCCTCTTGCGGCCCAGCGCTCGACCTCTGGGCCACCCGGATAGCCGAGGCCCAAAAGTTTGGCGGCCTTATCGAAAGCTTCGCCCAGGGCATCGTCGAGCGTGGTTCCAAGTCGGGTGTAGGATCCGAAGTCGTTCACGACGATGAGCTGCGTATGGCCGCCCGACACGAGCAGCAACAGATAAGGGGGGCGAACGTCATCGGTGAGGCCGGGGCTGAGCGCATGCGCTTCAAGGTGATTGACGGCAATGAATGGCTTCTTGCACCCAAGCGCGATCGCCTTTGCTTCAGTGAGACCGACAATCACGCCACCAATCAGGCCCGGCCCTGCCGTGGCGGCTACCCCGTCCAAGTCGGAAAACGCGATCTGCGCCTCCGCCATGGCTTGCCTGATCGCTGGGTCCAGCAAGTCCACATGCGCACGCGCGGCAATCTCCGGCACCACGCCGCCATAGGCGGCGTGGAGGTCCAGTTGGGCCCGAACGATGTTGGAGAGAATCTCGCCGCTTCCATCCGCACGCAGGCGCACGACAGCGGCAGCGGTCTCATCACAGCTCGTTTCGATCCCGAGGAGCGTAAGCGGATTCCGGCTCATTTCTCCGGGAATAGCACACCGATCGGCTTCAGCAGTACTGTCACAATAGGAATAAGTATCGAACCGAGTATGAAGCCAAAAAGAGCATGGACGGTAGCAGTCATCGTCCACGTGATCGCACCGCCTGCGTCGCTGCCGATGAGCGCCGTCACAATCTGCGCCGTCGCTTCGTGCAGCCAAGAGATGTGAAGCGTGTGGAGGCTATGTTCCACGATGCTCCCACCCACCCAGAGCATGGCGATTGTGCCGATCGCTGAGATGACGTTCAGCACCGTCGGCATGGCCACGACCAACCCACGCCCAAACGAGCGCAAAAACTTAACGGGCGCTGCCTGGCTCATATGCAGTCCGATGTCGTCGACTTTGACCAGAAGCGCAACCACGCCATACACAACGACCGTGAAGAGGATTGCCACCACGGCCAAGACTGCTGCGCGGCTCCAAATGTCGTCGACTTCAATCGTTGACAACGCGATGGTCATAATCTCCGCCGAAAGAATGAAATCAGTTTTGATCGCGCCCTTGACCCGTTGCTCTTCAAGATGGGCCGCGTCGACGGTCTGTGTCGTCTCGTGCTTCGTGTCGTGATGACCTAAGGTCCAATGCCAGATTTTCTCGGCGCCTTCGAAACAAAGGTAACAGCCACCAAGAATAAGAAGTGGCGGGATAACCCAGGGCGCGAAGGCTTGAAGTAGAAGCAGCGCCGGCAACAGGATCACGAGCTTGCTCACGAAAGACCCGGCCGCGATCTTGCCGATCATGGGGAGTTCGCGAGCGGCTGCGATACCCGTGACATACTTGGGCGTCACGGCCGCATCGTCCACGACGACGCCGGCGGACTTGCTGGCGGCTTTCGTCGCGTGAGCCGCTATGTCGTCGACCTGCGCGGCCGCCATCTTGGCGATAGCGGCGACATCATCTAGCAGTGCGAGAAGGCCACTCATGGCTTTTGGTCTGACCCCCCAGACGTCCTCATCCTATTCGACATTGTAATACGCAACATGTCGGCTGCGCGACAGCCCACGCAGGCAGTCATCAGCAGCATGTTCGAGTTCGCCATGCTGCGTGCACAGAGTGCAAAGCTTGGCGCCGGGCAAAGGTTGAATAGAAATAGAGCCAAAACAGTTGAGTCAGGGACATTGAAGGGAGTCGCGAAACGGTCCAATAATAGGCTCCTTCCCGCCGTGAGCCACCCTCCCGGCACTTCGTAAATGCGAGGATTTTTCGCAACTTGCCTGCAACTCCCTTCATTGGCACCCGAGGCAGCCCGCTCGCGCTGTGGCAAGCGGAACACGTGCGCGATCGGCTAGCAGAACATCACGGTTCGGAGCGTGGCGCCGCCGACCTGAGTGTCATTTCGACGAGCGGTGACCGTATTTTGGACGCGCCGCTGGCCAATTTTGGCGGGAAAGGTCTCTTCACCAAGGAGATCGACGAGGCTTTGCTCCGAGGCGATATTGCGCTTGCGGTCCACTCCATGAAGGATCTGCCGACACAGCTTCCAGAAGGATTAAGCCTTTCAGCCGTGTTGCCGCGCGCCGACGTGCGGGATGCGTTTCTGAGTCCCGTCGCGGTTTCGCTCGAAGCGCTGCCCGAGGGTTCCGTGGTCGGAACGTCGTCTTTGCGCCGCGCCGCCCAGGTTAAACGCGCCCGGCCGGATCTGCGCGTTATCGACTTTCGAGGTAATGTTCAAACGCGGCTCCGAAAACTCTCAGAGGGCGTCGCCGATGCAACGCTCTTGGCCAAGGCGGGCCTTGACCGCCTTGAACTCAGCGATGCGGCCACGTCAGTCTTGCCCATTGGAGATATGCTGCCCGCCGTTGCGCAAGGTGCGATTGGCGTGGTCACGCGCGAAGGCGATGCCGACATGCGCGACCTGCTGCAGCCGTTAAACGATGCCGCTACAGAGACTGCCGTCACCTGCGAGCGTGCATTTCTTGCCGAGCTCGATGGCTCGTGCCGCACCCCCATCGCCGGGCTCGCTACGGTTGATGGTGAGGCCATCCATTTTCGTGGCTTGATTCTCTCGCCGGACGGCGCAGAGTGGCATGAAGTTGAGATAACTGGATCTATCGCTGAGGCGGATGCGCTTGGGCGACGAGCTGGCGAGGATGTGCGCACACGCGCCGGCCCAGCGTTTATCGAAAAGCTTGTGTGATGTGAACGATGCGTTTGCTCGTAACTAGGCCGGAGCCGGATGCGACCCGGGAAGTAGAGACGCTGATGGCGTTGGGGCATGACCCCGTGCGTGCCCCGCTCCTTGAGATCGAGTTTCTCGAAGATGTTCCGCTGAATCTGGACGGCGCACAGGCTATCGTCATAACAAGCCGGAATGCGCTGCGCGCGCTGGGGACGCACCCCGAGCGCGACAAGGCTGTGGCTCTTCCGATCTTTGCGGTTGGGGAGGCGACGGCCTGGGCTGCAAGGCAGCTGGGCTTCACCGAGGTCACGATCGGCCCTGGGACTGGCGCGGGCTTGCACCCTATTATTTGTCAGGAAGTCCATCCCAGCCATGGGCCGCTCGTGCATATCGGTGCCGAGAAGGTTGCTTTCGATCTGAGAGGTGCCCTTGAAAGTGATGGTATCGACCTTCGCCGGGTGGTGCTTTACCGGTCTCACCCGGTCGAGACTCTAAGTGAGGACGTCGTAGATGGGCTCAAGAGCGGAGACATTGAGGGCGCTCTTTTGTTGTCGCCTCGGACCGCTCGAGCCTTTGCAAGGCTTGTGCAACGCTATGGCCTCGTCACAGAGGTAAAAGGACTTGTTTGCTATTGTTTATCGAAGGCGATAGCAGAGGCGGTTGTGCCGTTGGGAGTCGAAGCATGCGTGCCCCAATTTGCGCGCGAGGAAGACCTTATTACGCTTTTGGAGTCTGGTGCGTGACAAGTAGGTCCGAGTGAGCGCGCCGTTTCGGTATGCTTCGACCTTGTGAAACTGGACACGTTGGCGACAACGCTGAGGTTATGATTCAATGAGTGGTACCTTCGACGAAGGAGGCGCAAGATCCGACTCCACCGGTAAGCGTCCGGTTCCGACGATCGAGGGAACGGCGACGGAGGTGTCTGTCGAACCTGGTGCCCAAGCCCCCCAAGACGACAGCGACTCCCCAGAAGGTCGCCTCGTTGAGACCGAGCAGGACGTCACGGCGGAGCACGACGCCGAGACAAACGACGTCAGTAGCCATGACGACGACCCGACTGTTGACGATCACGAGCCTCCAGATGCGGACGAGGACCAGGTCGCGACAAAGCCAGCCGACGAGGGGCGGTCTGGTGACCAGTCGTTTGTTAGCCGTGTCCTGGCCTGGTTTGCTGCGCTGTTCACCCACGCGCTCGCGGGCCTAGCGGGCGGCCTTGCGGTTCTAGCTGCCATCGCCTGGGGCTACCTGCCAATCGATGGTCTGCAAAACCGGGACGCGTTGAACGACATGCAGACCAGGATCGCCGCTCTCGAGGCCGCACCGAAGACGGCGGAAAACGCCGCAGCGATCGAGGGATTGAAGGCGCAATTGGCAGCACTGGAATCTGAAGCCAAAGACGAGAAGACGCTAGCCGTCGACTCCAATGAAGTAAGGACCCTTTCGACACAAGTGGCGCAGTTGGAAACGCGCCTTAAGTCGATGGCCGAGACCGCAGGCAGGGGGCGCTCCGTCGCCGACGCCGCAGCGATCAGCCGGCAGGTTGCTGAGGTTGAGAAGCGTCTCGACAGTCAAATGCAGCGCAAGATCCAGTCCGAGCTTCGAGCGGCGATCGCGCAGGGCGGGGCCGGATCCGTCGACAGCGGATCCGTTGATGCGCTGAAGACTGAGGTTGCCGATCTCAACGCAAAACTCAAAGCCTTAACGGCGGCGACAATGGACGGGAACGAGAGCACTTCTCTCAAGCCGGACGTCTCCGCGCTTCAGCGCCGACTAAATGAGATCGAAGCGACGCTTCCGTCCGTGTTGGACGCAGTCGATGAGGAGAAGGCTCAAACGCGTAAGGCAAATTCGGTTATTGCGTTTTCGGCTTTGCGCGATTCGGTGAACTCTGGGCGCCCTTATGCAACCGAGTTGACGACGATGAGCGCGTTATCGGGCGGCACGGAGCAGCTCAAGGCACTTGCCGAGCACGAGAACAGAGGCATTCCGACGGTGCCGATGCTGGCGTTGTCGTTCGCTAGTTTGCTTGAGAAAGCCCGTTCGGAGACAGGCGATGAGCCAGACCTTGTTAGTCGGCTTTTGGGGAGTGCGCAGTCGCTCGTGAAGGTGCGACGCATCGACGAACAGACCGACGGTACTGGACCAGATGCAGTCCTGTCGCGGGCCCAAGCAGAGTTGGAGGCTGGGAATCTCCGTGCCGCAGTGTTGGAAGTTGAGAAGCTTGAAGGGCCGCTCGCGCAGCTCTTCGGACCCTGGATTGACACTGCGCTCGTGCGTCTCGACGCGAACACTGCCTTGCAGCAGCTGCAAGAAGACCTACTTGTCTCCTTGGCTGGCAGCGATGGTGTTGCCGAGAAGGCGGACTCTGCGACGCAAGACGAAGAGATAGAATAGCCGATGACGCGAATTCTCTTTTTCACGCTCTTCGTCATCGCTGCGGCTCTGGGGCTTGCATGGCTTGCCGACAGGCCAGGCACAATTTCGATTGAGTGGCTCGGCTATCAGATTGAGACCAGCGCGTTTGTCGGCGTCGTTGCCGTTGCCCTCTTCGTCGCCACCTTGATCCTGATCTATTCGGTGCTGCGATATATTTGGACACGACCAGCAGCCGTTGCGGCGCATATGCGCCAACGCAAGCAGAAGCAGGGCTTTGATGCGCTGTCGCGCGGTCTCGTGGCAATCGGCGTCGGCGATCGCGCTCAGGCTCAGCGCTATGCGGGCGTGGCTCAGCGCGCGCTGCCACGAGAGCCGTTGACCGCATTGCTGAAGGCGCAGACCGCGCAGCTCAAAGGGGACGACGCCGCGGCGCGCCGAAGCTTCGAGGGGATGCTCGACAATCAAGACACGGAGCTACTCGGCGTGCGTGGCCTATTTCTCGAGGCCAAACGCGCCGGCGATGAAGCCGCCGCGCTGGTCCTTGCGCAAAAGGCCGTCGATCGAAACCCGAAGCTTGCCTGGGGCGTCAATGCGTTGTTCGATCTCCAAGCCCGAGAGGGCGACTGGGACCAAGCCTTGAATACACTGGCAATCGCCAGGCAGAACGGTCATGTGGATTCGCCAACTGCCAATCGGCGCCGTGCGGTACTGTTGACCGCCGAAGCGCGCGAGACTGAACACTCGGATCCCAACAAGGCCCTCATCCTTGCAAACGAAGCTCTTCGGCTGGCCCCGTCGCTTGTACCGGCCGCAGAAATCGCGGGCCGCTTGCTTGCCTCGAAAGGCGAGGTGCGGTCAGCGTCCCGGCAAATTCTGCGGACGTGGTCTCTCTCGCCTCATCCCGACCTCGCGGTGGCGTATGCGTTCGCAAAGCCTGGGCTTTCGCCGAAGGACCGTCTCAAGCGCGTCGAGTATCTCGCCAAACAGACGCCGGGCGACGTAGAAGGGGCTGTTGCCATCGCCCAGGCCGCAGTGGACGCACGAGACTGGGATCGGGCAAGAGAAGCGCTGAACCCCTATTTGGAAGGCGCCCCATCGGCCAGGATCTGTACGCTTATGGCACGGATAGAGGGGGGTAGTGGTGACAAGGGTCGGGAGCGCGAGTGGCTAGCGCGCGCGCTGCGCGCGCCGCGCGACCGAGCTTGGATCGCCGACGGCTATATCTCCGACCGCTGGCTTCCGGTGTCTCCTGTCACGGGCCTTGTCGATGCGTTTGAGTGGCGGGCGCCCGCGGATGCCATCGGCCGGCCCGACGAGACGCTCCAAATTGACGAATGGACGGAGCCGCCCCGGGACGCCAGCGCGATGGTCCGCGACAACCAAGAGGCGTCAGCATCTACAGAGCGTGATCAAGCTTCGCCGTCCGGCCAGAAGGCGGAGGCCACTGCGCCACCAAAGGATGAGACCGTTATCGAAGGAACGGCCACAGAGGTGGCCGTGACGGAGCCGGAGAAGGGACCCGACGACAAACGGGACGCCGAGGGCGCGCGAACCAGCACCGGAGAGTCCACAGCCGCAGACCTAGATACGAACGAGAAAAACGAGAGCGTAGGCAGCGCGGGTTCGCGCAGCAGCGCGCGAGACGGTTCTGCTCTCTCAAGGGATGGAGGCGGTGCTGCAACACAGGCTGCGGCGGACGGTGATCGGCCCTCTGCCATCCTCGTGCCCCGCCGGGCGCCGGACGATCCAGGCGTCGCGCCGGATAGCGAAGACGAAAGCGAAGTCTCCTTGCAGCGCTTTCGGTCTGCTCATATCCGCTAACGACACGAGCGCAGTCCGCTTGCGCCTAGCGGCCATTGGCATTATGGACAGGGCCCACGCCAAGAGGGCCGCAATAGCTCAGTCGGTAGAGCGGCGCATTCGTAATGCGTAGGTCCCCAGTTCGAGTCTGGGTTGCGGCACCATCTCTCGGCTCCTCGCCATGCATGTCTCCTTGGCGCGCAAGTCCCTTAACTGGCGGATCTAACCGCGCCGCCTCAGCGCCTAAACTTTCCGCCCGCTGTGCGCTAGGATAAAGGCAACAGAGCGACCCCCAGTCGTCACCCTCAGGAGTAACTTGAATGTCCAACCCGACGCTTCGCGACCTCACGGGTATGAACCCCGACCCAGCACCGATTTCCGAGAGCGCCCTAGTGCTTATCGATTGCCAGCAGACCTATCGGGAAGGCGTCATGCAGCTTGAGGGCGTCGAGCCGGCGCTTGAGGAGGCGGCCGAACTTTTGCGTCGGTTCCGGGAGGCGGGCCGTCCTGTTGTGCACATCATGCACGATGCGGGTGCTGGCACCCCATACGATGTCGGCGCGCCAATCGGACAGATCGCCGAGTCCGTGGCGCCGATCGAGGGCGAAACAGTCATCATTAAAAAGTTCCCGTCCGCGTTCGAACAAACCGAGCTCGATTGGGAGCTGAAGAAGCACGGTGTCGAGAACGTGATCTATGTGGGCTTCATGACTCATATGTGTGTGAACTCGACCGCGCGGACCTCGTTCAACAAAGGCTATGCGAACACGGTCGTTGCCGGCGCGACCGCAACACGCGCACTGCCCAATCCCGCAACGGGGGAGGTTGTGCCCGCCGAACAGCTCCAACAGGCAAGCCTCTCGGCGCTGGGCGATATGTTCGCCGTGGTCGTCCCCGACGGAAAGAGTGTGCGGGACTAAAGCTGCTTCGGCTGCTGAGTAGTCGTGACCCGCAAGCTTGCTCGACATCTCAGCGCGCGCATCTCCGTCTCTCACGCTGCAGCCTGCCAAGACAAGCTTTGACGAGGTTTGTCTGCCTGAGGACTCTAACGCTTCAAGTAAAAACGGTATCCTAGGCCGACGGTTCCGGAGACTTGGTCAGGTGTCTCGACAAGGGGACTGTCTTCGGCGTCGCCAAGAAGTCGACCATAGCGCGCTCCGCCTTTGAAGACCCATCGTTCGTTGATGTCGTAGCTCCCGCCGATTGCGATAAACACGTCCTTGATGCCGCCATCAGGAGTATAAGTCGGTATGCCGGCCCGCGAGTTACGGCTCTGTGTGGGCGACACGCCGAAATAAGTCCGCATGAACTCTGCGCTGGCAAACGTCGTGCCGACCCGTACGGTGAAATCCGCGCGGTCCGATATCTCCCGGGTCGTTTCGACGCCAAAACGATACTGCGGCCCGGCGGATGTGCCGGTTATCTTCTCGATATAAGCCGCGTCGAATGTAAAGGCCCCAAGCGAGTATGCTGTGTAAGCGCCGGCGACCAGCCCCCCATCAATGTCGCCGGTCCCTTCCAAGAAATCGGCGTCGTCCTCGTCCCGCGTTGTGATCCAGCCGGTTACCGCGCCAACTCGGAACCTGTCTCCGCCAAAGACCCTGATACGGACATCGTCAAGCCCGCGAAATTTAACGCGTTGACGGACTTGCTTGAAGACGCCATCCGGCGTGTCTTCTTCTTCGACGAGGCTCGGGATGACCATGGGGATCGGGATCACTTCGTGCTCTTGAGAGCCTTCGTATTTCGGCCTGATGATTGGGGCAGCGCCGACAACGACGCTCTTCCGCACGACGGTCTCGCCGCCTGTGGGGCCGTCGACCATCGCCGCTTGCGCATGAGCTTGCGAGGCGGAAAAACCGCCCAAATGCATGGCGCACACCACGCCAAGCGTCAAAGCACCGTATCCCCAACCGTGGTGCTCTGATAACTCAAACCCAAGCCGCATTCGTGAAACCTCATTGAATCGCAGTGATTTTTTAGCACGGAAACGAAGACGCGGGTAAACGAGATCAATGGGCGGGGGAATCTCCTTTCATGGGATGCAGAAATGCAACAATGTCGCCCTAAGCATGCGCCCGGTGCTTGTAACGCCAGGCAGACGCCAACTTCGCCGGGTCTAGCGTGCCTCCTACGAAGAAGAGCGCGATCGCCGCTCCGCATACGGCGATTAATGCATCGACAAAGAAGGCGATGCTGATTCCGTCGGCGAAATTCGAATTGCTGAGGACAATCGCCGTGTTTGCGCCCAGCCCAATCGATCCGCCGGCGATTTGAAACATGTACACGATGGCACCGGCCAGGCTGGCGCGAGACGGATCCAGCGCCGTAATGCCTGCCGTGGTAATCGATGAGTAGAACAAGCCTACGCCAATTCCCAGAACCACCATGCCAAACACCAGGTCCTGATAGGGGGTGCCGCTGTGGAGGCGCGACAGCAAGAACATTCCTGCTGCCAAGAATAGCGCGCCGCTAACAACGCTCACTTTTGCCCCTAGCCGTGCATAAAGGCGCCCAGAGATGAACGAGGTAATCGCGAACGTTCCCATCATCGGCAGGAGTCCTGCGCCGCACTGCACCGCGCTAAAATTCAATTTATGCGCCATGTATTGGGGGAGGTAGAGCAATGCAGCGAAGAAGATTGCCGACATAGCGAGGACCGTCAGGCAGGCGGCCGCAAAGCCTGTGTTGCGCATGACGTCGTCTGGCACCAGCGCAGCGTCGCCGGCGCGGCGTTCGACTAAGAAAAATACGACGTAAGCGAGAGCCGACAAAACAAAGAGGCCGTAGATCCAGCCCGTGCTCCAACCGATCCGCGTGCCGAGATCCAGCCCGAGCAACAACGCAAACACGGCAACCGTCAACGATCCCATGCCGCGATAGTCGATCTTCTCGGCCCCCTTCGCCGACGCGTCGGGTGCGACGACGAGATAGGTGATGAGGATCGCCGCGAGCGCGATCGGCAGATTCAGAAAGAAAACCCAGCGCCACCCGACCGTATCTGTGAGCGCGCCGCCGAGCAGCGGTCCGAATGCGTTGCCAAAACCTGCCGAGCCCATGACAAGACCCCCCGCAAGTCCTGCTTTGCTGTGTGGCAGAAGGCTAAAGGTCATGCCGAGAACCGCCGGCCACATGAGTGCACCGCCCATGCCCATCACGAAGCGGCAGGCCAAAAGAATCCAGACATTCGGCGCCAGTCCGCCGAGAACCGAGAACGTCGCAAAAATTGCAGAGCCAATGAAAAAGGCGTGACGCCGCCCAAACATGTCCGCAAGTCGCCCGCCCGTGACGATAAGTACGCCGAACACCATGGCGTAGCCATTGATCACCCATTGGGTCGTGTTCACGTTCGTACCGAAGTCTTTTTCGATCGCTGGGATCGCAACGGACAGTGCCGTAAAATCGTTGGCAATGACGAACACCGCGACAGCCATAGCGATCATGCCGAGTATGGTCGACTTGTTAAGTTTGTCGCCGTCTTTGCCCACGCGATGTGCCTTCCTGATTATGGCGGCTCGCACTCTTGCACAGCAGACGGTGAGCTGGCCAGCGTCGGCAGTATAGGACGTAGGCTGACAATAAGAGAGAGTTCGGTTGTGTTACGCAGCCGCACCGGGGTCGATCGCTTCTTCGGCGGTTACTCCTCGACGGTCTCGTCTTCGATCTCGTCCATGCGCACGTCGGAGGAAAGTTTTTGTTGAGCCTTCTCGGTCGGTTGGCTGGTGAAGTCCTCAAGTGTCCCCACCAGTTCTGCGTCGCGCCAGAAAGCGATCGGGCTGAGAAGGTAAGCCGTGACGAGTTCGGCAAGCGACCGCAAGGCATGGATGTGTATCCGCTCCCAGCCATGCGAGGCATCGACGCCGAAGCAGATCAACGCGGTGCGAACATCGTGGCCAGCTTCGACCGCTGAGGCGACATCGGACCGGTAATGCCGGAAAACATCCTTCTGGTAGTAGATATCGTCTTCGCGGCACAGGCGAGCCAGTTTGCGCGTCAGATGATAGTCGAACGGACCATTTTGATCGGCCATCGCAAGCGTGACGCCGAACTCTGCGCTGTTCTGTCCGGGCGCCGTCGTGCCGTTGTCTACCGCGATAAGCGAAGCGACCTCGTCTGTCAGGATGTTTGCGGCGCCGATGCCGACCTCTTCCTCGATCGTGAACAGAAAATACGCATCGACCGGGAGCTGTTCCTTAACGGGAATCAGAGCTTTCAACGCCGCGAACATCACCGCGACACCTGCCTTGTCGTCCAGGTGCCGAGAGCAAATGTACCCATTCTCAAGAAACTCTGGCTGCGGGTCGATCGAGATGATGTCGCCGACGTCGATCCCAAGCCGGTTTGCCTCGGCGGCGCTAGAGCAGCGTGCGTCGACGCGCACTTCGACATGACGCCAGCCGGTCGGCTGTTCGTCCACGTCATCGCCATAGGTGTGGCCGGACGCCATGAGTGGCAAAACTGTCCCTCTGTAGCTGCCACGCTCGGTGAATATCGTGCAACGCGCACCCTCGGCAAAGCGCGCACTCCAATATCCGATGGGTACGATGGCGAGTCGGCCGTTCTCTTTGATGCCTTTCACCTGGGCGCCAAGCGTATCCAGATGCGCTGCGATCGCGCGAGCCGGCCGCCGCTCTTTGCCACGAAGAACGGCCCGAATGGCGCCGCGGCGTGTAACTTCGAACGGAATGCCAAGCCGATCGAGTTCCTGGCCGCACCACTGGACTGCATTGTCCGTGTAGCTTGTTGGGCTTGGGATGTTCAGAAAAGTCTCAAGCGTGTCGGCGAGGTAATCCAGATCGATGTGAAGAATGGTCATGACGCAGCCCCGTTATTTGGGGCATGCGTCTGGCGCCTACCCCTTATGGATCGGTTATGGGTAGTACGAGGACGCCTACATTTGAAGCGCCTTGCGGACAGTCGCAGGGACGGTTTGGGGGAAAAGAAGATCAATAAAGCGGGCCGCGGTTGGCTGCGGTTCGTGATTGGCCAACCCTGGGCGCTCATTGGCCTCGATGAACCAGTAAGTTGGTTCGGTAGGCGTCTTCACGATGAAGTCGATGCCTGTCACGGGGATTTCGATTGCCTTAGCAGCGCTTACGGCCGCATCGATTAGTGCTCGATGCAGGATGCCCGTCACATCGTGGATCGTTCCGCCCGTGTGCAGGTTCGCAGTTTTCCGCACGGCAATCGACGCGTCGGTCTCGGGGATGTCGTCGTAGCCGTAGCCAGCCACAGCCAGGCAGCGCTCTGTCTCCGCGTCCATTGGGATGGCGGACTCACCGCCTGTGGCTGCTAGACGGCGTTTGGTCTGGCGCTCGATCAGTTCACGGACGGTCGATTTCCCATTGCCGATGATCGTGGCCGGTTTTCGGATTGCCGCTGCCACCACTCGATAATTGATAACAATAATTCGGAGATCGACGCCTTCGACGAACTCTTCGAGGATCACCTCGTTGCTGAGCGTTCTCGCGTAGTCAATCGCCACTCTTGTATCGTCCCAATTTGTCAGTCCGACCGCGATTCCCCTGCCTTGCTCGCCACGCGCGGGCTTGACGACGACCGACCCGTAGCGCCCCAAGAAGGCGCGTGCCGTGTCCTCCTCGTCCACCGTGATTTGTTCAGGCACCTTAACTCCGGCTGTTTTGACAATGCGTCGCGTTACGCGCTTGTCGTCGCAGATGCTCATGGCAATCGCGGTGGTGAGTGCGGTGAGACTTTCACGGCAGGCCACAGAACGACCACCATAGGATAGCCGGAAAAACCCTCCTTCCGCGTCGATGATCTCGGCGGTGATGCCGCGCCGATGGGCTTCATCGACGATAATACGAGCATAAGGGTTGAGTGCATCGTACTCGTCCGATGTCTCGGTGAAGAGCTGCTCGTTGATGACGTTCTTGCGTTTGACGGTAAATGTGGCCCACCGGATGAACCCGAGCTTCTCGTACAGCGCGATCGCCATCTCGTTATCGTGCAGGACAGAGAGGTCCATATAAGTGCAGTCACGCTCTTTGAAATGCTCCGAAAGACTGCGCACAAGCGCTTCGCCGATACCGGGCAAAGTCGACTGCGTATCGACGGCAAGACACCACAGTGATGACCCCTTTTCCGGATCCCCAAAGGCGGCATTGTGATCCACGCCCGTGACGGTGCCGACGATTGTATTTGTCTTGTCGTCAACAGCGACCAGATACGTGATCGCGTCGCTGTCGCGATGTTCCCAAAAGAAATTCGGCGCCACGGTCACCATGCGCCGAGCTGCATAGATGCGATTGATTTCCTCGGCGTCCTGCAGTGACTCCAAACGCCTTATGTGGAAGCCCCTAGGCGCGGTCGACGCGGGCTCGTAGGTCTTGAGGTTAAGCCGATAGGTATGGGAGGGATCGAGGAATAGCTCCTGAGGCGCCGCAGCCAGAACGACATGTGGATCCAGAATGTAGAACGCGATGTCACGGCGTCCCGGCCCCTCTGCTCTCAGGCAATCGGCAAGGTCCGACGCGTCGGCAAAAGTCTGTCCAAACAGAAGCCGTCCCCAGCCGCAATCAAAGGCGACGTTGCTCTCGACGGCACCCCTGGGCGCCAAGTCGGCGCGTGGCGTAGTGCTATGTGGTCCGCCACTTTCCATAGCGTCTTGGGCGCTGCTTTTTTCCGTGCTCATGCTGTGCCTAGAGGTTGTGAGACTGAAGCCAGAGCTCCAATAGCGCACACTGCCAAAGCTCCGATCCACGCAAAGGCGTAATATGCGATTTCGGATCGGAGAACAGGTTATCGAGATAGGTAGGCTGGAATAGGCCTCGATCGTTTGCAGCCTGCGATGACAGAGCGTCGCGCGTCATTTCCAGCACGGGACCGTCGATGTATTTCAGCGCAGGCACGGGGAAATAGCCTTTCGGCCGGTCGATCACAGACGAAGGGATAACATCTCGTGCTACATCTTTCAGCACACCTTTGCCCTCGTCTTTGAGCTTCATCTCGGGCGGTACGCGAGCGGCGAGCTCCACGAGCTCGTGATCCAGGAATGGCACCCGCGCCTCGAGTCCCCAAGCCATCGTCATATTGTCGACGCGCTTCACCGGGTCGTCGACGAGCATAACGGTCGTGTCGATCCGCAGAGCGCGATCAAGCGGCGTTTCGGCGCCATCCTTCGAAAGATGCGCCTCGACCAAGCGGGCGGGCTCATCCTCCTCTGCCATCCACGCTGCATTGATATGCGATGCGAGCTTCTCACGGCCCCGGTCGAAGAACAGCGCCTTGTAGTCCGTCAGAACGTGATTGGAGTTGGCCAGTTTTGGATACCAATGATAGCCGGCGAAGACTTCATCCGCCCCTTGGCCGCTTTGAACGACCTTCACGTGCTTCGCGACTTCGCGCGA
>JARFRF010000059.1 GCA_029287395.1 Methyloceanibacter sp.
GATCTTCAACGCGATCTGAGCGCGGACGCCCGAAAGCATATGGTCCAACCTGTGAGAGATTGGCTGACCCACCAGAATGCTCGCCGGAAGCACGGAGAGCTTCGACCGTACATCCGCGAGAACTTCCTCGCGACTGCGTTGAGATCCCAACAGGTCGATGTCTAGTTCGCTATAGTGCACACCTTCGGCGTGCTCATCGAGTTCGGCACGCCCAGTTCGACGACCTACCGACGCGACCTCGGGTACTTTAGCCACCAATTCCTCAGCAATCCGTCCAATACGATTCGATTCCTCCAAGCTGACGCCGGGCTGCAAGATTACGCTGACCAGAACGGTGCCCTCATTGAACGGCGGTAGGAACGCGCGCGGCAGTAATAAGCCGGCCCAAATCGCGACAATAATGGCGACGGCAGGAAGTCCGACGACGAAAATTGGTCGGTCGAAGCACCATTCGAGACCGCGGCGCTGCAGGCGTTTAAGGAACCGCACCAACGGACTGTCTTGTTCGGCCAGATTCTTCATGCGCGGGATCAGCCAATAAGAGAGCACTGGCGTGACAGTCATAGAGACGAGAAGGCTGGCGAGTATTGAAATGATGAAGGCGATGCCGAGTGGCGCGAACAAACGGCCTTCGATTCCCGACAACGCAAACAAGGGAATAAAGACGAGCACGATGATTGCCGTTGCGTAGAGAATCCCGCTCCGGACTTCGATTGAGGCGTCCGCTACGACATCCTCCGTGCTGCGCTGGTCGCTCCCGCCGGCAGCCCGGTGCAAGCCCAGCCGTCGATAGATGTTCTCGACGTCGACAACAGCATCGTCGACGATCACGCCGATAGCAATCGCGAGCCCTCCAAGCGTCATGGTGTTGATCGATAGCCCCATCAACTGAAACACGATGATGGTGGTGAGCACAGACACCGGGATGGCGAGAATCGAGATTGCAGTCGTTTGCCAGTTGAGAAGGAAGACGAACAGTACGATGGCGACCACAATTAGGGCCTCAACGAGGACCTTCTTCACATTCGAGATCGATGTTTCGATGAAAGTGGCTTGCCGGAATTGTACGTCAGTGACGTTCACACCTTCTGGCATTACCTCTTGGAGTCGAGGCAACATGTCCTCAATCTCTTCGGTAATCTCCACGGTGTCCGCATTAGGCTGCTTTTGAATCGATAGGATTACAGCTGGCCTGCCGTTGAACCCTGCTTCGCCGCGCTTCGGTCTGGGAGCGAACCCAACATCTGCCACCTGTTCTAGCGTCACAACCTGACTATCCCGATGGGCTACGACCAGGTTCTGCAGATTCTCAATCTGAGTCGTCCGCCCAATATTGCGGATCAGGTACTCGCGCTCTTGGAGATTGACAAAGCCGCCCCCTGTGCTGGTCCCAAAGTGGCTGATCGTCGACTCGATGTCCTTGAGACTCACATCAAGCGTGACCATTAGATCTGGGTCGGGAATAACGCGATATTGTCGCACTTCTCCGCCTATTGGGATGACCTGCGAGACTCCCGAGACGGTGAGAAGTTGAGGTCGGACGGTAAAGTCGGCGAGTTCACGCAAAGTCATTGCATCAGCTGTCTCGCTCGACATTGCGATCAGCATGATCTCGCCCATCACAGATGAAATCGGGCCCATCTGTGCCGCGACATCGGTAGGAAGCTGTTCCCGAACGAGCTGGAGCCGCTCTGCAACTTGCTGTCGAGCCCGATAGATGTCCGTGGACCAGCCAAACTCGATGTAAACTATCGACAACCCAACGCCCGAAACCGATCGCACCCGTAGCACTCCGGCCATGCCATTCATGGCCGTCTCAATTGGAAACGTGACAAGCGACTCGACTTCCTCTGGCGCCAAACCGTGCGCCTCAGCAATCAAGGTCACAGTTGGCCGGTTCAGGTCAGGGAAGACATCAATCGGCAACTTGTTCAGCGTGAACAGCCCATACACCATGACCGCTAGCGCAGCAGCCATAATGAACAGTCGGTTGGCGAGACTTCCACGGACGATGGCAGCGAACATGGGCGACCTCTAACGAACCTGGTTCACGAATTCGGAGCCGCTAACGACAACCCTGCTGCCCGCCTCAAGTCCCCCCGTTACTAAGACTTCAGCGCGTCCTAGGGGTTGGGTCCTCACGGGCTGGGCCCGAAACTGCTCCGCGCTGACCTTGAGCCAGATCTGCTCCAGACCGTTCGCGCCCCGGACGACTGCCGTCTCTGGCAGCACGAACGCGTCTATTGGCGGTCCGGTTTGCACCACAACGCGAACCTTCGTGCCAATGGCCAAAGCAGCATCGGGATCCTTGACCTCGAAGTACAATGGCCGAGCCTGATGCCGGAGCGTCGGCGCACTACCCACATGTTTGATCGGAAATGATGCGCCTTCTCCGAGTACTGCGTGGGCGGCGGCGACATCGCTATAATCTCGGCCCGAGACACCGACCGCCTCGATCCAAAGGTCCTCCGGATCGACAATTTCAAACAGGGTATCCCGCGCGTCGACTACCTGACCCGCGCGGACATTCGCAACCGAGATGATCCCGTCCACAGGTGCTTCCAGCGCGATCCGCTGCGCTGACTTCGGCTCCAGCACCCGCTTCCGTTCGCGCAATGCTTCAAGTTCTGCCAGCGTGTCTTCGAGGTCTTTTTGGGCGACGTAGTTGCCGCGCACCCCTTGAAGACGCTCGAGGCGTTGCCGCGTTATGCGAAGGTCACCCTCGACCTCAGCCGTCAACTGTTCAAGGTAACCGCGCTCGTAAACGGGCATTGAGGGCACGAGATATGCCAGGACTGCGCCGGCCTGCACACGCTCTCCAACAAAGGCAACGCCCTTGCCTACGAGTTCAATTTCGCCATCCATTGGCGCTTGAACCCGACCTTCGGACGCCGGGTCAGCGATAACGGCGCCCAACAGCTCTTCGCCGATTTGTGTCTTCGTCGTCTTTGCAACTATCGTGCGTACATTC
>JARFRF010000078.1 GCA_029287395.1 Methyloceanibacter sp.
GGCGAGAAATGGAACGGCTCGACCCGTCGGACCCCCGCGGCCCGAGCAATTTCCCCGGCGGCTTTTGTTGTCAGATGGGCGCGCTCTTTCGCGAGCTTCGTGTCGGCCGCAGCGAAAGCTGCTTCGATAAACAGCAGGTCGGCACCATGCACCAGGTCAACAATCGCCTCGCGATTAGCGGGTGTGTCGGCCGCATCTGTCACATAGCCGATCTTCTGACCAGGCGTGACGGTCAGAACGGCCCGGAGGTCACCGAGAGTCATCTGACGCCCCGGTAGGAGTTGAAAGGCCGGAACTTCGATTAGGTGGTCGTCCGGTAGGTCTTTGGTCACGGCGCGCTTGAGCTCATGCAACCAGGGGCCAACAGGGAGATGCAACTCTTTGAGCCGGTTCTTCCAGATATTCACATGCAAGCGTTCTTGTAGCGTAAAGGCGATGCAGGGAATGCGGTGCTCAAGCACCGTCGCCGCCACCTGAAATGAAGGCTCATCGCACACGAGGCCGTCTGGGAGCGCCTCGGTCTCTCGCTTCTCCTTAGCGAATGCGTTTTTCAGCCGAAAGCGCGCGGCACGAGCCAACCCAGATGCGTCGATTTCGCTTACGTCGAAGATGAGGTCGCAGAGAAAGCGGTCAACGAGGTTCCATTGGTAGGCTTTAAGCTTGTGACCGACCCGATCAATCAATCCTTCCGGCCCGAAGACATGAACAATCTTGTCGCGACCAACGAGCATCCGTAGAAGCAGGTCGAAGCCAAAGAAATGATCGATATGGGCATGGGAGATGAAGGCCTGCTCGATGCGTTGAATCTTCCGTGACGGCAACGCCGAGATGTCTCCGAGGTCGAATAGAAGGGCATGCTTCTCGAACAGAGTTTCGACATAGACGGCCGGGTCGCCATATCGATCATTGACCAGGCTGGCGTGTAGAAGCGGCCGCATGGGTCGGCTTAGACCACAGCCTCGGTGGTCGTTCGGACAACCCCGCATGCCCTTAAGCTCTCGCGTGTTGCCGCCACCGATCCATCTACATCCAGACTGCGGCAGGCGTCCTCTACCACGATTACCTTGAAACCATCGCGGGACGCGTCTTCGGCGGAATAGCGAACACAGAATTGGTGGAGCAGGCCCTTTCTAGGCCAAAGCTGATGCTGAAGTTCGGCTGCTGCCCAGGCGTTGAGCGACATCAAAGTCGGAGCAGGGTCTGCTTTGGCTAAATGGGCTTGGCCTCAGTAATCCTGCGGATCGGACCCGTCAATGGCATGGTTCCAATCCCGGTAGCTCAGAGCTGAAGCGGAGATGTCCCTTTCGGTCATTAGCGGATATCAGTCGAGAACATGGAGGTTTGCGTAGAGATCTGTGCGGGCCCCGGCAGCGTCGAAATGATCCGGCGGTTCCATCTGGACGGACGCGAGATCGAGGTCAGCGATAACCTCGATCAATGGCACGGTGCAGACTATCGCTACTTTAAAGTGAAGGACGAGGACGACAACGTATACATCTTGCGTTTCGATGAGAGTGAAGAGGGTTGGGACCTGATCATCTTTCAGAGTGCAAAGTCGCAAGCCACACCGTCGCACGCACACGCACATCTCCGATACGGGTCCGAGGAAGGCCACTGATGATCGTTCAGAGCAACATGCATGCCCCCGGTTGGGAGGGTTTTCCCCATGGCGCTGACGTAGGCATCCGCGGCTGGGGGCCGACCTTGGAGCAAGCCTTCGAACAGGCGGCTCTCGCACTAACCGGTGTCCTGACCGATGCAGATGTCGAGACCCGAAACTCCGTTGAGGTTGAGTGTGATGCACCTAACGTGGAGGTGTTGTTCGTCGAGTGGCTGAACGCCATTATCTATGAGATGGCGGTCCGCAACATGATCTTCGGCGCGTTCAAGGTCACGATCGAAGACTTACACTTGCGCGGCACGATTTGGGGCGAGCCCGTCGATCAGAAAAAGCACGCTCCTGCCTGCGAGCCGAAGGGCGCGACCTACACCGCGCTCCGAGTCGCTCAAGGGGAGGACGGGACTTTTTTGGCGGAGTGCGTCATCGATGTGTAGAGGTTGAGTGACACCATGGATCCCTCCCGTTTCACCCGCATTGATCCCATGGCCTGGCAGATCGAGCCCACGGGCGCCATGCGTGTGCCGGGCGTGATCTATGCTGATGAAGGTCTCATCCGCGATATGGATGAAAAAGTGTACGAGCAGACGGTCAACGTAGCCACGCTGCCAGGCATCATCAAAGCAGTTTATGTCATGCCCGACGCTCACTGGGGCTACGGTTTTCCCATCGGTGGCGTAGCGGCCTTCGATGCCGACGAAGGCGGTGTGATTTCCGCAGGCGGAGTCGGTTTTGATGTCTCCTGCGGCGTGCGTACCATGCTGACTAGCCTTAGTGTGTCAGACATCAAGCCCTTGCAAAAGGATCTCGCTGATTCTCTTTATCAGCAGATTCCAGCTGGCCTCGGTAGTAGGGGGTCGATCATCCTCGATCCGTTAGAAATGGATTCAATGCTGACAGGCGGAGCCCGCTGGGCGATTGAGCGGGGCTGGGGTGAGACACGCGATCTGGATCGCATCGAGGAACAGGGCAAGATGGCGGGCGCCGACCCCTCCTGCGTTTCCGACAGGGCAAAAGAGCGTCAACGCCGCGAGATGGGCACCCTCGGCTCCGGCAATCATTATCTCGAAGTTCAAGCCGTCAGCGAAATCTTCGATCAGGAGGCTGCGGATGCGTATGCCCTCAAGCCGAACGACGTGGTCGTGACCATTCACTGCGGTTCGCGTGGCCTTGGCCATCAGATCGGCACAGAATTCCTGCGTGAGATGCTTCCTGCGGCGGCCGCAGCAGGGATTACGCTACCCGATCGGGAGCTTGCCTGCGCCCCGATCAAGTCCGAAATCGGCCAGCGTTACCTCGGCGCCATGCGCGCCGCCGTCAACTGTGCGCTCGCCAACCGTGAGATCATCGGTCATTACGCGAGGCAGGTGTTCGGACACCTGTTCCCAAAGGCCGAGCTCACTCTGCTGTTCGATGTGTCTCACAATACCTGCAAGGTCGAAACACACCAGACCGACGGTGCCAGCAAACCAATGTACGTGCACCGCAAGGGGGCGACTCGAGCCTTCGGGCCGGATCATCCTGACCTGCCAACGGATCTACGCAAGATCGGCCAGCCCGTCATCATCGGCGGCAGTATGGGAACCAGCTCATATGTGCTGGCCGGCGCTGCCAGCAGCGAAGAATTGTCCTTCGCGTCTGCCTGCCATGGCGCGGGACGTGCTATGTCACGCCATGCTGCTCAGAGAGCGTGGAGAGGTCGCCAGATCATCGACGACCTGGAAGAAAAAGGCATCCTAATCCGCAGCCCGTCGGTGCGGGGCGTCGCAGAAGAAGCGCCAGGCGCCTACAAAGATGTCGGTGCAGTGGTCATGGCGGCCGAGGAAGCGGGGCTCGCCCGGCGAGTGGCACGTCTGCGGCCCCTAGTCTGCGTCAAAGGCTGAATTGCGAGATAGCGGCTGAAAAGAAGGCTAGAGCATTGCTTTGATCAAGACGCGCACGAGAAGAACACCATACCATTGGTTACTTCTGGGTCCTGTAGCTATCGAAAATCTCGACCCGGACTTAGTGGTTATGAAGTCCACCCAGGTTGGCCTGTGACCTGATGCTTCCCGCCCGCCGAATGGGTCGACAGACCGCCGCAACTTTTGCCAAGAACCGGAGCAGCGTCAACATTCTGCTCAGACGCTATGCAATTCTATCGGCTGAACAAATCCGAATAAGGTTTTCGGTACACGCAAAAGTCTATCAACTTGGGCCAACAGTCCTGATCAGATAAAATGCGTATGCTAACTTTTGTGGACACCGAGAGGCGCATGAAAGCAAAGACCCGAGACCTTCATGACAACGCACTTGCCGCGATTCGCAGCGAGTCGAGAATCGGTGCGCATTTCAAGCCAAGGAGCCTTGAGATTGCTGACGACGGCACCGCCACTATCGACGCCGAGGTGAAAAACGTTGCCGCAAAGCGCCTAGCGTTGGAGCGTCTCGCCAGCACGCCTGGTATCACGGCCATTGTCGACCGCTTGCGCGTCACTCCGGCCCAAGCAAGAAGCGACGACGGCATCTTGGACGATTTGCGAAAGGCGTTCTACGACGAACCGTCATTCCGCTCGCTCGCCCTGAAGGAGCATGAGAACGGCACGATCAGGCTTGTGCGTGACGCTGTCGAGCCTGTTGGCGGCGAGATAGAGCTTGAAGTCCATCATGGTGTGATCATCTTGAACGGCCAAGTGCCTAGTCTGGCCAGCAAGCGACTCGCGGGCGTGCTGGCCTGGTGGGTGCCGGGCAGCCGCGACGTCGTGAATGGGATTGCTGTCGAACCGCAAGAAGAAGACGCGCCCATCCGAGTGGAGGAGGCCGTGCGCATTGCGCTCGAGAAGGATCCGTTCGTCAACGCTGAGCAGGTTCGTGTCGGCGTGCGCAATCGGACCGTTCACCTTACTGGTGCCCTCTCCCGCGATGCTCGCGAAGCCGCCGAATCGGATGCGTGGTATGTGTTTGGAGTCGATGATGTTATCAACGACATCGAAATTGTCGCTTGAGGTTGAGGAGACCTTTTAGTGGACACCGATCCGATCGATTTGGCTGCTAAACAAATCGCTCGCCGGCTAATGGATTGGGAAGACTCTTGCTGTTTTTGGTATTCTCATACCTGCCCTCGCTGGGCTGAACCTCGCAGGAAACCATGAACTTGATATCGCCCGCCTTCAAGCACGGCGGTCAAATTCCATCGAAGTATACGTGCGAAGGTGAGGACATCTCACCACCGCTCAAGTGGGACGAAGTGCCCGGAGGCACCGTAAGCATCGCGCTGATTGTGGACGACCCGGATGCACCGGATCCAGACGCGCCGAAACTGGTTTGGGTCCACTGGATCCTCTTCAATATACCTCCTGAGGTGAAGAGCCTCCCTGAGGACGTAAACAGGATCGGACTGCCGCCTGACGTCGTGCCCGGGGTAAATGACTTCAAGAAGAAGAGCTATAGTGGCCCTTGTCCACCGATTGGCCGACACCGCTACTTTCACAAGCTGTATGCATTGGACACCGCGCTAGACCTCAGAACGGCAACCAAGCCAGAAGTCGAGCAAGCCATGGATGGCCATGTGCTCGCGATGACAGAACTGGTCGGCACATACCAAAAAGGCGA
>JARFRF010000150.1 GCA_029287395.1 Methyloceanibacter sp.
TAGGATCTCGCCCTCGAAGGTTCCGGGATACTCCGGTATGGACGGATGCCAGTGGTGGCCCGTAGCCATGATCACGCCGTCATAGCGCCTGGGTTTGCTCTCTCCCTGGACCGTGACCAGCCAGCACTCGTCTCTCCGCTCGACGTTCTCGACGCGCGTGTTGAATGTGATGCGATCGTAGAGCCCAAACTCTTCCGCATAGGCCCGCAAATAGTCCTGCACTTGCTCAGCGCTGGCATAGACTGGCCAATCCTCGGCGAAGTCGAAATCCAAATAACGGGTCAGCTTCTTCGAGGAGTTCAGATGAGTCGAGCCATAGACGGCGTGCGGGCTGTCGAGGTTCCAAATGCCCCCGACGTCGCTCTCCGCCTCAAAGCAGTCAAAGTCGATCCCGCTCTCTGCGAACCGCTTCACCACGGGCAACCCGCAAGCGCCAGCGCCAATTATGCAGTATCGCTTCACGACACCTCCAACAGCCCAGGTGCGACACAAACACCCAAGATCAGCTTGCGTCTAAGACTAGCTCCAAATTGCGGCAGACCAAAGCACTCCAGACCCTGGGCATCAACCCATAGTAATTTGGTCTCACATCCTTGATTTGGCTCAAGTCGCCGTCTCTCCCAGAACGATCTGTAGCGACAAGATGGCATTTCGCTTGTGCCCGAATTCGATGGAAGTTACCGGTATGGCCACCGGCTGCAATACTCCGCGCCGCGAGTTGAGGTTTTTTCATGGAAAGTCAGCAGGACGTCACCATCAAAAACTGGGATGGTACCTGGACCTACCGCCCCCGCGTGAAGGCCAGACCGGAGAGCGTTGAGGATCTCGTCGAGATTGTCACCGATCCGGTACGCTTTCCTTCTCCGGTTCGTCCGGCGGGGTCGATGCATTCGACCGCGCGTATGAACGGTGACGACGAAGGGGGCACCATGGTCGATATGACGGCCATGAATCGCATCCTGCACTTCACCGGCGATACCGTCACGGTCGAGGCTGGCGTGACCCATGGCGACCTGGCTAAGGCCCTGAAGGCCAGAGGCCTGCAGCCCTACATCACCACCGAAATTGGCAACACGACGCTAGCCGCCTTCGCCTGTGCCGCTACGAAGGACAGTGCCTTTCCTGGAGAACATGGGCAGGTGAGCTCGTACGTGGTGGGACTTCGCTACGTCACGGCGGACGGAGAGATCAAAGAGATTACTGAGGCAAATGATCCTCAGGAAATGCAGCTATTCCGAACGAGCTACGGCCTGTTTGGCCTGATCTTCGAAGTCACCATCAAAGTGCGCCCCACTCAGGCCCTTGAGGTGCGTCACTTCGGGCTCAGCATCGAGGAGTTTCGCAAGTTCCTGCCGGTGTACAAAGCCCGCGGCTACGCAATCATGTATTACATTTACCCGTATGCCAGACGGGTCGTCGTCGAGCTACGCAAACAGCATCCTGACCGCAAACCAACGTCGCGACTGCGCTGGCAATATCGCAACAAGTTCTGGAAGCAATACGGGCCTGCCGTTGCTGCCTGGATCGACACGAACATCAAGAACAAGAAATGGCGTGTTAAGGCCCACGACGCGTTCTTTTATCTCCAGCGACAGCTGATGGTCCAGCTGATGCGCTACAAACACAGCTGGCCCCACGCCCAGATCATCAGCTACCCGCGGAATCCGAAGGTTCTCTATCTTTTCAGCATGTGGTCGTTCCGCGAGACGGACTTCTTCGACATCCTGGAGCGGTACTGCGACTTCTGTGACGCTTACGACAAGGGCACAGGGTTTCGCTGCAACCTACCCTCGGTCGGTTATGTCATCGGCCGGGATTGTGAGGCCTTGTTCTCCTATACGTGGGAGGGCCCCGGCATGAGTATCGATCCGGCCTCGACGGGAGGGCCGGAGTGGGAAGAATTTCTTCACGCTTACAACGACTTCTGCAGCGAACATGGCGGGACGCCCCTGTTCAACCAAACACCGTTTCTGACCCGCGAGATGGTGCGTCGGGCCTTCGGTGCGCGGCTGCAGAAATTCGCTGCGGCACGGGCGGAGCGCGACCCAAAAGAGCGCTTCCTGGACCAGTACTTCCGCGACCTTCTCTCGTAGAACGATTCCCCACGCACCACGCCTAGCGGTTGTGTTAGCGTCGCCGAATGGAACACACACCTATCGACGGTTTGCCGTTTGCCGCGTCGCGCATCGCGCTCGGCACGTGGGCGATCGGCGGTTGGAAGTGGGGCGGCACCAGTGAGGCCGATGCCATCGGTACGATCCACCACGCGCTGGATCTTGGCATCAATATTCTCGACACGGCGCCTGCCTACGGCTTCGGGCATTCCGAGGAGCGCGTCGGCAAGGCGCTTGAGGGACGGCGGGATCTTGTCTTGATCGCCACAAAGGTCGGCATGGTTTGGGACAGCACGAATGACACCAAGCTCCGGCGCGACTCATCGCCCGTAAGTCTGCAGCAACAACTGGAAGCATCTTTGCGCCGGCTGCGCACAGATGTGATCGACCTCTACCAAATTCATTGGCCGGACGAGTCGGTGGATTTCGAGGAGACAGCGGCCACTTTGGAGACATTCCGCAACGAGGGAAAAATCCGCGCGATCGGGCTAAGCAATTGCACTGTCCCGCAGATCGAGCGCTTCGCGAAAGGCGCAAAGATCGCGGCCTTACAGCCACCCTACAATCTGTTTGAACGCGAGGCGGAGACTGACATTCTCCCCTACACGAAAACGCACGAGCTAGTGGCACTCTGCTACGGCTCGCTCTGCCGCGGGCTGCTAACCGGCAAGATCACCGCCGAGACGACCTTCAAGGTCGATGATCTGCGCAATGACGATCCGAAGTTCA
>JARFRF010000159.1 GCA_029287395.1 Methyloceanibacter sp.
CAGGCTCATGTAGCGTCGCGTGACCGCCCACTCGTCATTTTGCTCCAAGAGGATTGCACCGACGAGGCGGACGATTGCCGCTTCGTTGGGAAAAATGCCGACGACGCGGGTGCGTTTCTTGATCTCGCCGTTGAGGCGTTCGAGCGGATTGGTCGAATGAAGCTGGCGACGGTGCGCGGGAGGGAATTGACGATAGGCGAGCACGTCGTGCTCGGCCTCGTCCATGAGTTCGCCAAGCCCTCGGAAGCGCGGACGCAGGCGATCGGCAACGATACGCCATTCGGCGTGCGCATCCTTCGCACTTTCCTGCTCGAACGCGGTGCGGATGGCGGCGGCGACCATCGGGCGCTGCTTGACGCCGACGTGCGCAAGGGCGTTGCGCATGAAGTGCACGCGGGGGTCGTTGAAAAAGCTCGTCCGGTCTGATTCCGTTTTTGTAGCGATTCGCCATCGGGGAGCGCGACATGCTGGGGCGGAAGGAACGGAATCAGCTGGAGTTATTCATCACGGGCTCGCTTCGCCAACTCATACCTGACGATCATGTTCTGGTTCGTGTCGACCGCGTGCTCGATCTTTCTTGGCTGAGGCAGGAAGTCGCCGATTGCTATTGCCTGGGTGATGGCCGTCCAGGGATCGATCCTGAAGTTGCCGTACGACTGATGCTCGCCGGGCTGCTGCTCGGCATTGTCCACGATCGCAAGCTGATGCGCGAGGCTCACGTCAACATCGCCATCCGATGGTTCGTCGGCTACGGCCTGCATGAAGCACTTCCCGACCACTCCAGCTTGACGCGGATCCGCCAGCGGTGGGGCGCCGAGCGCTTTGAGAAGATCTTTAAGCGGACCGTCGAGGCTTGCCTCAAGGCGAAGATCGCCACGGCCGAGGTCGTGCACATCGACGCGTCGCTGATCCGAGCCAACGTCAGCTGGGACAGCCTCGTCGAACGCCATGTTGGCGAGGTGCTCGACGAGAATGCTGCAGCCACGAACGAGAAGAAGGGGCGCCAAAGCGGCAAGTTCAAGAAGGTCTGCGTGACCGATCCGGATGCAACGATGGCGACGAACGCCCGCAACCGACGACTGGAACCGGCCTACAAACAGCATACGGCGGTAGACGACAAAGTAGGTGTCATCCTCGATGTTGAGGTAACGACTGGGCAGACAAACGAGGGAGATATCATCGAGCTACAGGTCGACGAGGTGGGCAGGACCACCGGCATTCGCCCGACAGCAGTGACCGCTGATGCTGGCTATGCTTACGCCAAGGTCTATGCCGCTTTGGAGAAGCGCGATATCGATGCCATCATCCCAGCAAAGGCTGAGCCGATCCGCTCGCGCGTGCCTATGCGACGGTTCCGATACGATGCCAAGCACGACATCCTGAAATGTCCAAAGGGACGCATCCTACGTCCCAAACGGCCGCTAAAGTACGGGCGTTTCTTCTACTCCAGAGCAAAGGACTGCGCGCGCTGCCCGCTCAGGTCGGATTGCCTCTCGAAAGGGCGCGCCAACAAGGCTGTTGTTGTCGGGGACGATTACCCGGCTCTGCTTCGCGCGCGGCGCCGCCGCGAGCGCTGGAGCGCGGAAGACCGGCGTCTCTATCAGCGCCATCGCTGGCGATCCGAAGGCTTCCATGGCGAAGCCAAATCCTGGCACGGGTTGGCGCGTGCCATCAGGCGCGGCCTCTCAAATATGAAGATCCAAGCCTACCTGACCGCCGCTGTCGTCAACCTCAAGCGGCTGGCAGCGGCTCTTTACGCGCTCATCTCAGTCAGCATCGCATTCAGACCCTGTGCTTGGCCCCACAGGGCGACTTCCTGCCCGAAAATGTTACCCATGCGGAAACGACGCTCGATCGCCGAATAGCACTCAGCTGGAAACAGGTTCTTCAACGACCCCACGCGGCATCTCTGCCAGGTCGCGCTCAATACCTTCGCGGCGGCAGCCTTCAAACCTTCGTGGGCATCAGAGATCACCAGCTTAACGCCTCTGAGGCCGCGTCGCGTAAGCGTGCGCAGGAACTTCGTCCAGAAGGGCTCGGCTTCCGACGGGCCGACGGCCATGCCGAGCACCTCACGACGCCCCTCAGTATTGACTGCCACAGCTATTATTACGGCGACCGACACGATCCGGCCGGCCTCGCGCACTTTGACGTAGGTGGCGTCGATCCACAGATACGGCCACTCACCTTCGATGGGTCGTTCGAGGAAAGCGTGCACGCGTTCGTCGATGTCGGCGCAAAGTCGTGAGACCTGGCTTTTCGAGATGCCGGTCATCCCCATTGCCTTGACGAGATCATCGACCGAACGTGTTGACACGCCGTGCACATAGGCTTCCTGGATGACGGCGGTGAGTGCCTTTTCGGCCGCCCGGCGTGGCTCAAGGAACGACGGGAAGTAGCTGCCCTTCCTGAGCTTCGGGATGCGGACATCGACCGTGCCGGCGCGCGTCTCCCACTTGCGGTCACGATAGCCGTTGCGCTGGTTGGTGCGCTCACCTGTCCGCGCACCGTGAGCGGCACTGGTCAGGCCTTCGACCTCCATCTCCATCAGCTGGGCGGTAATGAAGGCAAGCATTTCTCTGAGCAGATCAGCATCAGAGCCCTTGTCGGCGAGTTCTTTCAAGGCAATTCTGTCGAGGGTCATGGGACTCGGCTCTCCGTTCGTTCGAGTGTGGAACCCCGAACAAACCTGAGTCGGACCATGACCACCCTCCCCCCGCAGCCGATGTGCACG
>JARFRF010000164.1 GCA_029287395.1 Methyloceanibacter sp.
GAAAACATCGCAGCTCAGATGTCCGTCGAAGAGCTCGAAGAGGCCAAGAAGCAAATCGAAGAGTATCGCGCCAACGAACCCGGCATCCCAGAGTATCGTCCGCCCAACATTCGCTGAGGACCCGGGCGACGTCATCGAACTGTTCCGTAAGAGGGCAGGCGCTTTTGGTAAGAGAAAAGCCCCGGCGCGGGGCAGCGGGGCTTAGTCGCTTAACTCGCTAAGGTCACTACGTGGGGGGCCGAGGGGATCCTTAACAAGCTGCGGTCAGACGCAAACCGGAGAGCTTTGGATCACTCATCCGGATGAAAATCGAAACGCCCTAGTCGTCCTGCGCCTGGCCCTGAGCCTGAGGGGCGTTTGACGCGCCATCCGCTGATATCGGCGGAAACGGCCAAGCGTAATCCTCTCGGGATACAAGCACTTCGGCGAGCAGATTATTCGGGAATCGCCGCTGTACGGTCACGGCACAAAAGACTTCGGTAAGTTCATTCAGCCGCGCAAGCTCTACGAGACTACCGGATGCCAACTCGTCCTGCACGACAATGGGCGGAATGATCGCAATCCCAGCATCGGCACGGGCTAGCAGCCGCATCATGGCCATGTCATCAGCTTCCGCCGCGATACGCGGCACGATCCCGAGGCGTTCGACCATCGCGTCAAATCCCGCGCGTATAGACGACTCGGGCGTCGGTAGGATCAGTTGCTGTGTCGACAGGAGATCTTGGATCTGAGCGTTCTCGGTGGCGGCACGCGCAGGCGTCCCCACGAGGCTAACCGGTTGTTCGGCAAGACGCTGGATGAGATAGGGGCTCGACGCATCGCGGGCAGGAACAAGATTCGTCAGCACGACATCCAGCGAAAGCGCGTCAAGACCATGCAGAAGGCTTTCCTGCGTTCCTGATCGAAGCACAATCTCGACGTCGTCTCTGCCAACGATTGGTCTTAGAAAACCGATCTGAAAGTTGCGAGAGAGGGTCGCAAGCGCACCGATCCTTAAGACCTTTCGTTTCCCACCAACAGACCGGAGGGTGGCTGTTAGATCGTCCGCGGCTTGGAAGATCTCGTCCGCATGATCGAGGGCTATTCGCCCTGCCTCAGACAGAACCAGGTTTCTGCCGCTTCGCTCGAATAGATCGTGGCCCAGCGACGTCTCGAGTGCCTTTATCTGTGTGGAGACGGCCGACTGCGAGATGTTCAACGCGCGCGCTGCGCCCGTGAGCGTGCCTTCTCGCGCCACAGCACGGAAAAGACGCAAATGGTGGAGGTTCAGCGCGGACATTATTCTATTTTATAGAACATTTTCCGCTAAAATATGAATTTTTATTTATAGCAGGCAGCCCCTAAGTGACAACGAAACAGTCAAACGGAGAACAATCATGCTGTCCGCTGTCTCGACGTCATTCATCGCGCCGCTGGTACTGCTCATTGTTGCGGCTCTCGCACTCTGGCAGCCGGGCAGGCGCCCAACCGGCTTGCCGCGATGGTCCGAATATGCGGCGCTCGCGGGGCTTGCCCTGGCTGCCGGCGGACTTCTGCAACTCCTCGTATTCGGGCCGTCCAAGTTCCTCGTTCTCGAAGGACCGATGCTTCTGGCTCTGCGCGCCGACATTATCAGCGTGACAATGGTGCTCCTGGTTTCGTTCATCGGCTGGGTCGTTCTGCGCTACAGCCGAACGTATCTCGACGGCGAGGAGCGGGAGGGCGCATTCCACGGTCTGATGCTCGCGACGCTCGCCGCCGTCCTCGTTTTCGTCCAATCGGGGAGCCTGGCTGTGCTCGTCCTCTCGGCTGTTGCTGTGGGGCTGGGTTTGAGGCAGCTCCTCCTCTTCTACCCGGCGAGACAAGAGGCTCGGCGCGCGGCGACTAAATTCACGCTCGTCTGGCACGCAGGCGACGCCGCGCTGATTGCCGCGGCCGCTATCCTGTTTGTATCCCTCGGGACAGCAGATTTAGCCGAGATCGTTCCGGCAGCAGAGGCCTCTGGCTTGACGCTTTGGATGAGTATAGCCGTGGCGCTTGTCGTTATCGCCGCAGTGCTCAAGACGGCGGCGTTCCCGGTGCACGGATGGCTCACTGAGGTGATGGAAGCGCCAACGCCAGTCTCGGCGCTCCTCCATGCCGGCATTATTAACTCGGGCGGCATACTGCTGATCACCGTCGCTGGCGTGGTTCAGCTAAGTCCTG
The DNA here is from genome assembly GCA_029287395.1 of Methyloceanibacter sp. Taxonomy (GTDB): domain Bacteria; phylum Pseudomonadota; class Alphaproteobacteria; order Rhizobiales; family Methyloligellaceae; genus Methyloceanibacter. Next base: position 2,185 of record JARFRF010000164.1, read on the forward strand.
GCGCCATGGCCGCGCTTGTGATCCTCGGAGGATTTACCGCACTGTTCGGCGCGGCGGTGATGCTGACGCAAAGCGCCGTCAAAACTTCATTGGCTTGGTCGACCGTGTCGCAAATGGGCTTCATGCTCTTGCAATGTGGACTGGGCCTTTGGGCTCTGGCGGTTCTCCACATCGTGGCCCACTCGCTCTACAAAGCTCACGCCTTCCTGTCCTCGGGTGGGGCGGTGGAGACAGTTGCAAGCCTCCGGCGCCCGGGCCCGATCGCGGTCCCTGACGTCGCCGCTGTGCTCAAGTCTTTTGGAATCGCCATCGTGCTCTACACCCTCATCGCAGTGCTGTTCACAGCGATCCTGGGGCCGAAGTCACCCCAAGCGTTGGCCCTCGGAGCAATCCTGATTTTTGGTGTGGCCTATCTGCTGGCGCAGGGGATGGCTGACAAAGCGCCGGCGGAACTCACGACGCGCACGGCGCTTGCCTCAATCGCAGCCGCGTTCGCGTATTTCACATTCCAGCTCGTGGCACAGACAGTATGGGGGCCCGCATTGCCGGTCGCTCCAGTTCCGGGGCCCTTGGAATGGGTACTGCTTAGCCTTGCC
>JARFRF010000014.1 GCA_029287395.1 Methyloceanibacter sp.
CCGCCAATAGCGGCGGAGACCAGCGAGCGATTGTAGAATGGTGTATCCTCTAGCGTCTTGATGAGCGTTGGCGGCCCGTTTTCGGAGCGGGCATGACGGGCAACGCGCCATAGAGTGCTCGGCAACCGCCCACGTACCGGAGCTGGAATCTCCTCAACGCCGCCTTGCGGATCAAACAACAACCCAAGCGATGCGGGCTGTGATCGCCGCGGGATAACGTCATAAAGAACCGCTGTGTTCGGGCCGATTTTCGCACGCATCCAGTCCCACTCCACAAAGCCGGCTTCGAGTGGTTCATTGCCAAAATTGCTGTCGACATATGCGTGGCCGGACCACTCCAAGTCGGGCTGCTTCATCTTCACCTCGATACGGGCCCGGGGTGCGACTGGGTGCCAGTGGTGGTGGCTGTCGGCATCCAGCGCAAATGCGCGCTGGACAAGCGATTGCGGGTAGACACGCACGGTGCCAACAACACGCGCCGGAAGTGGCACCGTGATTTCCTCAATGAAGATTGTCAGAGCCTCGCCATCCCATTCGAGACGACTGGGACCAATGCGAATTGCACGCGCACTCCGGTCTAAGTCCGTACGAGTCCTTTCGGTCAGCGTCCAGTGTTTAGAGGAACGGCCATAAAGCGCCACGTTAAGTGCACAATGATTCTCAGGATCGTCGTTGCCTAGGCCCCGAGCCACCGCGTAGTAGGGCGAGAAGACGCTGCCAACGAATGCGATCAACGTGATCGCGTTTGAGTCGTCGTCGCTTATGCCATCGACATACCACCAGATGTAGCCACCCTTGGGGACGGCGTGGCTGAAGTCAGGTCCTCCAGGATGCTCGCGGCTGCGAGGCGTCCCGACATCGCTGCCATCGGAACGCCCGGCCCCGGATGGGCTGATCCCCCCGCGAGGTAAAGGCCCGGGATCTTCGTGCGCGCGGTCGGACGCGTGAAAGAGGCGTTCCATCCATGGGAAGCTTGGCCGTATAGGGCGCCGCCCGTTCCCGGAAAGAGCCCATTGAAATCCTGTGGTGTCGTGATGGCCGTGGCCGTTGGCTCCAAGATGAGCCCCGCCCGCTGCGAGAGGTCCAGAATATGGTCTCGGCATCGCTCGATTTCCTCAGTTCCAAAAGTGCGCATATCGCCAACCGCCGGTGCGTTTATTAGGAAGAACAGTCGCTCCGGCGAGACGGCGTTGTCGTTGGATTGGCGCCAATCCGCCCCTCGATCTTGCGCGCAGACATAGATCGTTGGGTCCGTTGGAATACGCTTCGCGCCAAAGATCTCATCGAATTCTCTGCGGTAGTTTGTCGAGAAGAACACATTGTGGCGCGTCAACGGAAAGCCATCGGTTTTCGCCAGCATTGAGAACGTTACGGCCGACAGTGATCGAGACTTCGGTGCGACGGGGGGCGTGGCGACCGCGACACTCGCTCCGAACTTGCCGGCTGCGATAGCCGAGACATCGGCATTTGCAAGCACGATGTCCGCCTCGATACGTTCGCCGTTCGCGAGGACTACACCCCTTGAGGCGCTGTGTTCGACGAGTATCTCGCGGACGTCGCTACCATACCTGAACGCAGCACCCTTCCGCTTTGCACAGGCTTCTAGCGTGCGCGCAAGCGCGTGCATGCCGCCCTCGACCAACCAAACGCCCTCCTGCTCCACGTGCGCAACAAGCATAAGCGTGGCGGGAGCCTCAAACGGCGACGAGCCACAATACGTCGCGTAGCGTCCGAAGAGTTGGCGGAGTCTTGGATCTTTGAAGTAGCCACCGAGGGCACTCCACAGAGTTGTGAAGGGTGAAATTCGCCACAGATCGCCCAAACCCTTGATCCCAGCTTTGCGCGTAAGCGACAACGGCGTGGGCTCGCGCGCCTTGATAAACGGGCCCTCCAGGGTCTCGTACGTCGCGCGGGCGCGATCGCAAAAGGCCCGAAAGCGTGCCGCCTCCTTCGCGCCCGCAAAATCACCGATCGCGTCGGCCGAACGCGCCACCTCGGCGAATAGGTCCAGCCTTGCGCCGCCTCTCCAGGAATGCCGCGCCAAGACTTCCGCTTGTTCTAGTGAGAGCTGGCTATCGAAAGTTTCCCCGACTGAGTCGAAGAGCTGTTCGAAAACCCACCGCATGGTCAGCACCGTGGGGCCCGAATCGATAGGACGATCGTCCAGCACAAGCTGGCGCATCTTCCCGCCAGGGGAGGGCGCCCGCTCAAGGACCTCGACCTCAATACCTCGCGCGGCGAGTTCAACCGCCGCTGTGAGCCCACCAATTCCAGCGCCAATAACGACGGCGCGATGTGTCTTACGGCTCGACATGGGATTGGCGTTGCTTTCGGATTTGATGTGTCTATATTATTTGTCGTACCAAAATGTAAAGTAGACTTTACATTACTCGCGGAGAAGCTCCAATGGATGTAAGCCAACGGATCGAGAAAACGCTTGAGAGTGCAGTTTCCAAGGCCGGTGGCACTTCTTGTCCGCCGAAACTAGCAGAATGCCTCAAATATGCTGTGTTTCCGGGCGGCGCTCGTGTGCGACCCCGGCTTTCTCTCGCGGTGGCGCAGGCTTGTGGCGATGGTACGCCGAAGTTGGCAGATGCGGCTGCAGCCTCGATAGAGCTGCTGCATTGTGCTTCGCTTGTCCATGACGACTTGCCCTGCTTTGACGATGCGGATGTGCGCAGAGGAAAGCCCTCATTGCACAAGGCCTTTGGAGAGCCTCTCGCAGTGCTGACTGGGGATGCGTTGATTGTTCTGGCATTTGAAACGCTTGGGCGTCACGCCGTCCATGCGCCGGATCGCTTGGCGCCTCTCATCGGCGTTGTGAGTCAGGCGGTTGGCGGACCTTCGGGGATCTGCGCTGGCCAGGCTTGGGAGTGTGAGCCGAGCGTCCCGCTCGACGAGTATCATCGCGCCAAAACGGGGTCTTTGTTTGCGGCGGCCACGGTTGCCGGTGCACTTGCGGCCGGGGCTGAGCCCTCCGGATGGCGACGTCTCGGTGAATGTTTGGGTGAGGCGTTCCAAGTGGCCGACGATATTTGCGATCACGTGGCTGATCCGGACGTTCTTGGTAAGCCGAGAAACCAGGACATCGCCAACGACCGGCCCAATGCCGTTCAGCGATTAGGTCTTGAAGGGGCAGGGCAGAGTCTCCAGGCACTGTTGGATGAAGCCATAGAGTCGATTCCGGATTGCGAGGGGGCTCAGCAACTGCGGACGGTCATCGCGATTCAGTCAAAACCGTTTATGCCCAAAGGATTCACACGGCACGCAGCGTAGAGCGAAGTCGGGAGCAGCGCGACATGGCGAACCGAAACGAGGCCTTGCCGATGCCGAGCTTTGGAAGCCTTCGTCTCACCGCGCTTCGCGACCGTTTACTCACGAATCCGCGCTTTGTGTCCTGGGCGGGAGCATTTCCCTTGACGCGACTCGTTGCGCGTAAGCGTGCGGCGGATTTGTTCGACCTTTGCGCCGGCTTTGTTTATTCGCAGGTGCTGCTGGCTTGCGTCAAAGTCGACGCCTTTGAAATACTTCGGCCTGGGCCTCTATCTGCCGAAGACTTCGCCCAGCGAACGCGTCTACCGATCGATGGCGCGCTGAGGCTCCTGCATGCGGCTGAACCGCTAAAACTCGTGGAGAAGAGGGGGCGAGGCAAGTTCGGCCTGGGGCCGCTCGGCGCCGCGGTAAAGGCCAACCCTGGCATCAGCGCGATGATCGAGCACCATGCGCACCTCTATACCGATCTCGCAGATCCGGTGGCTTTGTTACGCGGAGACGTCTCCCGAACGGCATTAGCGGACTATTGGCCATACGCTGACGGTAATCGCCCCGATGCACTACAGGCGCACCAAGTGGCCGATTATAGCCACCTGATGTCTCTCTCATTGCCGCTGGTTGCCGACGAGGTTCTCGATTCCTATCGGCTGGATCGCCACCGCTGTTTGCTCGATGTCGGTGGCGGGGAGGGTGTTTTCGGCGAGAGCGCAGCGGCGCGAAATCCCGATCTGAAAGTCATGGTCTTTGACTTACCCGCCGTCGCCGATCGGGCCAAGGCCCGCTTGACCGGACGTGACCTCGACAAGCGCATCGATACGATCGGGGGCGATTTTCTCGCAGATCCCCTGCCAACGGGGGCGGATGTCATCTCGTTGGTGCGGGTGATTCTCGATCACGACGATGCCAACGCGCTGCGCATCCTCAAGGGTATCCATGCTGCGCTGCCGCAAGACGGGGTACTTCTGCTTGCAGAACCGCTCGCGGAGACGCCGGGAGCGGAGCCGGTGGGTACCTATTTCAATATGTATCTCAGAGCGATGGGAAGAGGGCGGCCGAGAAACTTCGACCAGATTAGCGCGCTCCTGACGAAAGCTGGATTTGACCAAATCCGCCTGAAGGTTGGCAGACACGTTTTGCGGACCGGAGTTGTCACCGCAACTCCACAGCGCTAAGTGTTAAGCTAACTTGACATTCAAGGTAGTCATCATAGACTGACAGTTGATCGAAACGCTCAGAAGCTGGGGCGTTTTTTGGCAAGGCTCCAACTGCGGATTTGGGGATGAATACCGTCGCCATCGTGCTGCAAGAGCCGAAGCGGCTCTCTTTGACCCGCGTCGACTTGACTGCTCCAGGAGATGAAGACGTCGTTGTCGACGTTGCGTGGAGCGGCATCAGCACCGGGACCGAGCGGCTGCTGTGGTCGGGATGCATGCCGCCATTCCCAGGCATGGGTTATCCGCTTGTGCCTGGTTACGAGTCTGTGGGGCAGGTGAAGGCCGCGGGCCCGCGTTCCGGAGCCAATGTTGGTGACCATGTGTTCGTGCCTGGCGCCCGATGCTTCGGGCCAGTGCGCGGGCTATTTGGCGCGTCTGCCGCGCGTCTCGTCGTCCCCGGCGCACGCGTCGTCTCGTTTGACAAGAAGCTTGGCGAGCGTGGCGTTCTCCTGGCGCTCGCTGCGACGGCACACCATGCGATCGAGTGCGGTGAAGCGCTTCCCGAACTTATTGTTGGCCATGGCGTCCTCGGTCGGCTTCTGGCTCGCTTGGCAGTCGCTCTTGGTCAGACACCAACAGTCTGGGAGCGCAATCCGCGTCGCGCAGATGGTGCAGAAGGTTATGCCGTAACGGCACCAGAAGAAGACTCTCGGCGTGACTACATTTCGATATGCGACGTGAGCGGAGACTCCGATCTATTGGACTCGTTGATCGAACGCCTTGCCCCACGCGGCGAGATCGTTCTTGCCGGGTTCTACTCTGCCCCCCTGCATTTTGTTTTTCCACCGGCCTTCATGAAAGAGGCGCGCATTCGGGTTGCCGCGGAATGGCAGCCTGCGGACCTCGAAGCAGTCAAACAACTGATTGAGACCGGCAAGCTTTCCCTGGACGGACTGATCACACATCGACAGCCGGTCGCGAAGGCAAACGACGCCTATCGGACCGCTTTCGAGGATCCGAGCTGTCTCAAGATGATTTTGGATTGGAGAGCCCAAGCATGAGCACGTCCTTCGCCCTTTCGCCAAACGAAGCGCCTCCTTGTTCGAAGGCTTACGATTTCTTGCGCGACGAAGCTGCGGTCGAGCCTGATCCAGTAATCGTCGGCGAGGCGACGAAAGAGACGCAGATCATTGCGATCTATGGCAAGGGCGGCATCGGCAAGAGCTTCACGCTTGCGAACCTCTCGTACATGATGGCGCAACAGGGGAAGCGGGTCCTCCTGATTGGCTGCGATCCGAAGAGCGACACCACTTCGCTTCTGTTTGGCGGTCGCGCATGCCCCACGATCATCGAAACGTCCTCC
>JARFRF010000175.1 GCA_029287395.1 Methyloceanibacter sp.
AATAGTGCAGCCGAATACGGCAATAGACCCGGAAGTCGCTGATGTAAATCAGAATATACGAAACTGGGCGTGCCACGGAGATGGAGGAAACGCGCTTTGCCTCGAGCGCATGCAGAACGCCGTGCCTGCGGCATCCAAACGGCCTGGACGTGTGCCGATACGCCGGACAAGGCAATCACTGAAATCGCGCAGGTCTTGGACCCGTCGGATATCGGGCAGATACTGGTCTTTTTCTCTCAGCCCTATGAGGCGGAATCGCTCTGTGCGGCTCTTTCAGCCAAGTTTCCTGACGTACCGGTCGCGGGCTGCAGTACATCCGGAGAAATCACCTCCGACGGCTTCAGCGAACAAAGCGTCTTGGTTGTGGCCTTTCCCGAACAGGGGTTCCACTTCGTGAGCAGCGTGATCCCCGAGGTCAAAGCCCTCAGCGTGGACCTCGCCTCAGAGGCCGTGCAGGCATTGCGTGCGCGGCTCGATAAGCCAGATGGCGCGCACTACGATAATTTGTTTGCCATTTCGCTGATCGACGGACTCTCAAGGTGCGAGGAAGCCATCGTGTCCGCCATTGCGTGGGCTCTGGGCGATATTCCCCTGGTTGGCGGCTCTGCAGGCGATGGTCTCACGCTCTCGGGCACGAGCCTCCTTCATAACGGGCGGGTCTATCGGGGGGCGGCGTTGTTGCTCCTGGTCGAGACTGAGCATCCGGTACGGAGCTTCTGCTGCGACCACTTTGAGCCGACAGAAACGAAGCTCGTCGTAACGTCGTCGGATACGTCCACAAGGACGGTCTACGAACTCAACGCCGAACCTGCAGCCCTCGAGTATGCCAACTCAGTTGGCCTCGAAACATCTTCATTGGCCCCGATGAGCTTTGCGGCACACCCCGTCGTCGTTCGCATAGGTGGAGACTATTATTGCCGATCAATTCAACGCGTGAACGACGATGGTTCGTTGTCTTTCTTTTGCGCAATCGATGATGGGGTCGTGCTCACCGTGGCCGAGCCCAGAGATATGGTGAAGTCGATGGAAGCCGAAATGGAACGTCTTGACGAGGCGGTTGGGGGCGTCGACTTTGTCTTGGGTTTTGAGTGCGTGCTCCGGCGCCTGGACGCGGAGAACCGCCAAATGAAGCGGAAAGTCAGCGAACTCTACCGTCGTTACCATGTTGTCGGATTTCACACCTACGGCGAGCAGTACAATGCAATGCATCTCAACCAGACCTTCACAGGCGTTGCGATCGGACGGCAGGGAGGTGCCTGATGCAAGGTGACGCGCCGAATCCCCCCTCGGATGGTGCCGATCAGGAAGGATTACAAGAACGGCTTGAGAAACTGTCGAAGATCAATGCCGTTCTTATGGATCGCGTCGAGCGCTCCATGGATCAACAGGGTAATGCCTTTTCCCTGTTCCAAACAGCGATCGGTTTGGACGCAAAGGTACGCGCACGGACCGAAGAACTGACCGCGGTACTCCGCAGGCTCGAATGTTCCAACGAGGCGCTGGTCGAGGCGAAGGACGAGGCCGAAAGGGCTAATCTCAGTAAGACCCGCTTTCTTGCCGCTGCGAGCCACGACCTTTTGCAACCGTTGAACGCGGCACGCCTCTCGATATCGGTTTTGAAGGACCTGCAGGAAAGCGATGACACGCGGCAATTGGCCGGGCGAGTGGATCAGTCGCTCCAGACCATTGAGGACTTGATCAATACGCTCTTGGATATTTCGAAACTCGATGCCGGCGTTGTTACGCCGGATATTCAGACCTTTCCGCTTGACGAGACACTCGAAGTCCTTGAAGCGAGTTTCGCCCCGCTCGCGGAGGCGAAGCGGCTGAAGCTCAAAGTCCGCCGCTCTGGCCTGCTCGTCGAGAGCGATCCCCTGCTTCTTCACAGAGTCCTCCAGAACCTTGTATCCAATGCGCTGCGCTACACCACGAGCGGGGGTGTGCTCATCGGTGCCCGGAGGCGTGGCGATGCGTGCCAGGTCGACATCGTTGACACCGGCTGTGGCATCGCGGAGGACGAGCGGGAAACGATGTTTGAAGAGTTCTATCGTGGCACCGCGGCCGCGAAGAGTGACCACGCAGGATTAGGACTGGGGCTTTCGATTGTTCAGCGCACTGTCCATGCACTGGGCCACACGCTCGAAGTGAAGTCACAGCGGGGCCGAGGGTCGACTTTCCGGCTCGGGCTCGACTGTGCTGGGCCAGCAATGCCAAGGATTACCCAACACGCGCCCGAGGTTGCAAATTTAAATGTCGCGCTTGGCGCGTCGGTCGTTGTGATCGAAAACGACCGGGACGTGCTGAATGCAACTGTGACGTTGCTCAAAAGCTGGTCATGCACAACCTTGCCCGGAACCCGATTAGAAGCCATCGAACCGGCTTTGGCCGAACTCGGAACGGCGCCCGATATTGCGCTCGTTGACTACCACCTCGATGAGGGGAGGACAGGCGTTGATGTCGTGCGCGCATTGCGAGCGCGCTTTGGCCCGAACTTTCCGGCTCTGGTCGTGACTGGCGACTGGAGCCCTGGGGTGGCCGCCGACGTGTCGGCGGCCCAGTGCGAGTTGCTCCGTAAGCCGACGCGACCCGCGGAGCTTCGTGCTCTGATGACCCATCTCCTAGGGGAGTATTCCGTGTCGGGCGCCTAGCTGCCGGCGGGTTTTTCGTCGCCGGTGATTGCCTCGAAGTCGAGCTGCGATGTCTTGATGACCGCCTGCGTGCGACTCACGACATTCAGTTTGCGGAGGATCTCTGAGACGTGCGCCTTGATTGTCGTCTCGCTTACGCCAAGCTCGTACGCGATCTGTTTGTTGAGTTGACCATTGCGTATAAGCTGGAGAACGCGCATTTGCGCAGGAGTGAGATTTGCGACCAGGTCTGCGATGTCGCTGGAGCGCGATTCCGCGCGCTGACCCTGAGCGCTCTGAGTGAGTTCTGGCGGTACGAAAACCGAGCCGCTCAACACGACCGACAGCCCTTCCGCCAGAGTTTCCTTGTCCACGGACTTCGACACAAAACCCGCTGCACCAAGCCGGATCGCTTCGCTGACAATTTTGGGGTCGTCGAGTCCAGAAACGATCATGATGGGCGTCCGCGGAAAGGCCGACCGCAAGAGGATCAAACCGTCAAAGCCGCGCGTGCCTGGCAAAGACAGGTCTAGCAGCACAATCTCGATGCCCGGTTCGTCACGAATGATCTCATGCGCGGCCTCGATGCTGCCGGCTTCAAGAATCTCGGCATCCTTGCGGGAGAACTTTACGGCGCTCCGCAAGGCCTCGCGAAACATTGGGTGATCGTCAACGATCAATATTTTTGTCATCGTCAGAGGCCGTCCATTCTATGGGCTCCCTTACGGAAACCCGGAATGCTAGTCTGCCGCAATTCTCATAAAGTCGTAAGGGCTTCTACGGAATAAGAACGGCCGCCCCAGTGAGGGCCCCTTCGCGCAGACGCCTCAGGGCTTCGTTCGCCTCCGATAGTTTCATCGGAACAACAGTCGTTCTTACAGGTATCTGCGGCGCTAAAGCGAGGAACTCTCGAGCATCGTCCCGCGTCAGATTCGCAACTGACCGAATTTCGCGTTCTTCCCATAGGATGTCGTATGAGAAGGACGGTATTTCGCTCATGTGGATGCCGCCGCAGACGACGAAGCCGCCTTTGCGTAGGGTTTTCAAGGCGGCAGGAACGAGCGACCCAACCGGCGCGAAGATCAGCGCCGCGTCCAGCTCATCGGGTGGGTTTTCATCCGAGCCGCCTGCCCAAACGGCGCCGAGGGATCTGGCGAACTCTTGGGCTTGGACGTCGCCAGGACTCGTAAACGCGTAGACGGCGCATCCCTGATAGAGCGCGACCTGCGCCACGATGTGCGCTGCTGCGCCAAATCCATAAATGCCAAGCCGCTTCGTTTCGCCCTGCAGCGCCTCTTCGGCCATCTTGAATGAGCGGTAGCCAATTAGACCCGCACAGAGCAACGGTGCAGCCTCGGCATCGGAATATCCGTCAGGGATCGCAAAGCAGTAGCGTTCGTCCGCCACCGTGTAGGCCGCATAGCCGCCGTCGATCTGATAGCCCGTGAAACGCGGTTCATCGCAGAGATTCTCGTGCCCCTCGCGGCAATAGCGGCATGTGCCGTCCGTATAGCCGAGCCACGGTACGCCAACGCGCATCCCTACCGCAAAGCCCGACGTATCCGGCCCGAGTGTATCCACCCGGCCTACGATCTCATGACCAAGCACGAGAGGGAGCTTTGGGTCTTCGAGCTCGCCGTCGAAAATGTGCAGATCGGTACGGCACACCCCGCAAGCGAGCACTTTGAGTAGGATCTGCCCGGAGCCCGGCGTGGGTATCGGCAACGCGGCTTCGCTAAGCGGCTGCCCAGCCTTCTCAAGAAGCATCGCTGCCATTTCGCTGGTCATGATGGATTGTCGTCGCTCTCCAACCGGCCCATGATGGCGGCCCGAATGCGGTCATCAGGGTAGCCGAGCCAGACTTGCCCCATATCGGCGGTCGCTAGCAGGCCGTAAGCCTTAGTTCCGTCCGGCGCGAATAGAACGATAAGCTGGTTGTCCTCGCACTCGAATGGTTTGCAGGTGTAGCCCCACAAATAGTTTTGATTGTCGATCGTCAGTCGACGGCTTGGGACAGGCGGACCATCCAATGTCGATGTGTACTCTGCAACCCAATCCGGCGTCGTTTCACCGCTGAGCATGGACTGCCAAGCGCCAAAATAGTTGGGTTTCTTCAGGAGGTCGCCGAGAACCGGTCCGGCCTCCCCGGCATTATTTTGCGCCAGAGCAGACGAACTGAGGGACAACAACAAAGTCAGCACTAAAGTTGGGCGCATGGGTCACTCCGTCTTCCGCGGTGAGGCCGAACCGCTCGCACCAAAGGATGACGATATTATAACGCAGCCCGTTAGTTTCGTAGTAGAGGCCAGCCCTCGACGGACCGAGATGCGACCGCAAGTGATGCGTCCCCAGGGCTGGTGTCCGCCGCAACACCACGCTCAGCAGCATGAATATCGAGGAGATGGATCGGGACGAGGTCTGACGCGGCCCACAACGCTTCGAAGGCTCGCGAGCCGTGTAGTAGGGCTTCTGGCGTGTCTTCGAAGAAGGCCAGCCGGTTACGCCTGTTTGCTCCACGGCGGACGGCATCTCCGGTCCAGCACATCTCCCGTCCGTACACAGCCTGTTCATGCGCATCCAACAGCTGCGGCTTTCGGGCCCAGCGGACATGGGCATTCAAGTTGCCGTCTGGCAGGAGAGCCGCCAGCGCGAGAAGGAGTGAGTGGAGCTCCTGGTCAGGCTCTACCGTGCTCAGGATGACTTTCGCGAGGATGCCGGCATCGGCCAAAACATCTCGCATTTCGGTCAGGGCGAGCGCCGGCAACGACTTGGCCGAACGGAGTAGCAGCGTGCAGATTAGCGGCTTGTCTTCGTCTTGCGGGGGCCGTTCAACCAACCGCGAGAGGGCTTCTAGGTGATCTTCGAGCTCCCCACGCTGAGAATCGTCCTCTCGACAAAGCACCTCGTTCCGTCGCCCCACAACGCGCATAGGTCCCCCTTCGTCTGTTCTGCTGCGAGAGCTGCGTTTTCTCTGCAGCCCGCTGAAACGAAGATGCGGCGGCTCTGGTTAAGGAAAACTTGATGACTGTTTCTTTTCGGATGATCCGGGGCTGTTTTCGTTCGGAAATTGATGACAGTGACCGGAACTTTATTTGGAGCAGCACGTTTGTCTTACCGGCCCGGCGGTGTGCGCACCCTACCCGAACCCAAGCTCCGCTTGGCCGATGGCTCTCCCCAAGCCCGAAAGCCCGGCGGAAACGCCGGGCTTTTTCCTTTCAGGCAACATAGTCCTGCAAGAGGGGATTGTGCCGGTCAGGGGGCCGCATGGCCCTCCGCTCGGCCTCTTCGCCGCCTCTTACTTCGAAAATTTTGCACTGCGGTGTATTCCTCACTACATTTCGCGCAAGGACGTGCGAGCAAGACCCAAAAAATGACGGAAACGCTGACCAAAGAACAAATTCTAGCTGCATTGAAAGGCGTAAAAGGCCCTGATCTCTCGAGCAATATTGTGGCCCTCGGCCTTGTTTCCGAGGTCGTTATCAATAAGAGCAAGGTCTATTTCGCGATTTCTGTGGATCCGGCCCGGGCTCCTGAGCTTGAGGGCTTACGGCAAGCCGCTGCGACAATTGTTGAGGGCTTGCCGGGTGTTGCGAGCGCCACGGTGACATTGACGGCGGATCGTGCACCGGGAAGCCCGAGTTCAAGCCCCGCTCCCGCGGCTAGTGCGCAGCCCAAAGCCCCGACGGTTGCGGCAGGCGCTGCTCCTGGCAGTGCGGCCTCGCCCGGCTCTTCGCGGACAGGGCGCCAAGGCGCGGCCGGTATTCCTGGAATACGGCACATCATCGCCGTTGCCTCCGGCAAGGGTGGTGTTGGCAAATCAACAACTGCGGTGAATCTCGCTCTGGCGCTCAAGGACCAGGGATTGAGCGTCGGCATACTCGACGCGGATATCTATGGGCCCTCCATGCCGCGTCTCTTTGGCCTCACAGGTCAGCCGCAGGAGCTTGCCGGCAACAAGCTGGATCCCATGCGCCGCTACGGGCTCAAAGTGATGTCCATGGGCTTTCTTGTCGATGAGTCCACGCCCATGATCTGGCGAGGCCCGATGGTGATTTCCGCCATATCCCAAATGTTGAAAGACGTTGCCTGGGGAGAGCTCGACGTTCTTGTGGTCGACATGCCTCCAGGTACGGGCGATGCTCAGCTAACCATGGCCCAGCAAGTTCCGCTCGCTGGTGCCGTCATCGTTTCGACGCCCCAAGACCTCGCGCTGATCGATGCCCGGAAAGGGATCAACATGTTCTCGAAGGTCAACGTGCCCGTACTCGGCATTGTCGAGAACATGTCAACGTTCATTTGTCCGCATTGCGGTGGCCGGTCCGATATCTTCGGTCACGGCGGCGCTAAAGCGGAAGCTGAGAAGCTGGGCGTGCCGTTCTTGGGCGAAGTGCCGTTGACGATGGTTGTGCGGGAACGGTCGGATAGTGGTGAGCCGGTGGTCGCCAGCGTCCCGGATAGCGAGGTAGCCCAAGCCTACCGTCAGATTGCCCAGACTGCATGGGCGGAGATTGAGCGAGCGTCCGGAGAGGCGCGGCCAGCACCGAAGATCGTGATGGAAAGCTAGCCACGCGGCGACGCCGTGGGGCCCAACGCACAGTGAAGCCGCCTCTAGCGTGCTTCGCTCCAATCAGCGCGGGCAGCTCTTTACCGAGCATCGCCAGAGGAACGAACTCATATGTGTGGCATTGCCGGGTCGATAAATCTTGCAGCGAAGAGTCTGCCGGACCGCGCCATGTTGCAGCGAATGGCGGATGCGTTGACGCATCGCGGGCCCGAGGACGAGGGCTTCCTGGTGGCGCCGGGCGTAGGCTTCGCGCAGCGACGCCTCAGCATTGTAGGGCTGGAGGACGGGCAACAGCCGATCCACAACGAGGACCGCACTGTCGCTGCGATCTGCAATGGTGAGTTTTTCGAGTACCCAGAACGCCGCGCCGATCTCGAAGCCAAAGGGCATGTTTTCAGGACGCACAGCGATAGTGAAATCCTGGTCCATCTATACGAAGAGTATGGAGAGGGGCTGTTCCCTTACCTGAAAGGGCAGTTTGCCTTTGCCATTTTCGACTTGGCGCGTGGCGTTGTGTTGCTCGGTCGGGACCGCGTCGGCATATGCCCGCTGTTTTGGACCCGTCAGGGCGACACGGTCTACTTCGCCTCGGAGATCAAGGCGCTGATTGCTTCCGGCGCGTTGCGACCAGAAGCCGACCCCCGTGGCTTGGACCACCTCTTCACGTTCTTTGCCCTCAGTTCGCGGCGCACGGCGTTCAAGGGCGTTCAAGCTCTCGAGCCCGGGCACTATCTGCGAATTGAATTGCCGCGGGGACGGGGGGCGGCAAATCCGGTCGAGCGCAAGTACTGGGACTTCGACTTTCCGGATTGGGGCCAGGAATTGGATGGAGATGCGGGTCAGCTCACCGAGTCGTTCGAGGCCGTTTTCGAGCGCGCAGTCGACGTGCGCCTGCGCGCGGATGTGCCCGTGGTCGGCTACTTAAGCGGGGGTGTAGACTCGGCTTTCGTCATGGCGACAGCTGCGCGTGTCGCGGGACGCCCACTGCCCAGTTTCACGCTTCGCATACCCAAGGACAACCTCGACGAAGTCGACGAGGCCATGGAGGCCGCTGAAGCAATCGGTGCGCACCCAACCGTTGTGGAGGCAGGTTCCGATCTCATCATGGGGTCCTATGAGGCGCTTACCCGCGCCGCAGAGTCCCCAGTACTCGACACGTCATGTGCTGCTTTGCTTGCGCTGTCACGCGAAGTCCGGTCGCAAGGCTATAAGGTCGTCTTGACGGGGGAGGGCGCTGACGAGGGATTTGCCGGCTATGTCTGGTTCAAGATGCGTGAAATTGCGCGCGCCTTGGATATTGGAGACTCCTTTTCAACGACGAAGTTTCTGAGCCGGGCCGTCCGCCGGATCGGTGCGCGGCAGAGCATAGAGCGCCTGAAGGAGATCGATGCGCTCATTGGCGGTCCGCACGCTCAGTCGGTCATGTACAGTCTCGTGTCGACCTCTCGAGACCGCTACTACAGCGCTGGGTTCAAGGAAGAACTTGGCGGCCACCTTGCGTATGAAGACTTGGACCTCGACCTCGATCGGATGGCGCGATGGCACCCGCTCAATCGTTCGCTCTATCTTGGCTACAAAGTCCATCTTGCGGGCTTGCTGCTGAGCCAGAAGGGCGACCGTATCGCCATGGCCAACAGCGTCGAGACCCGCTACCCCTTCCTCGACGAAGACGTCATAGCGTTCGTTTCCCAACTTAGCCCCCGATGGAAATTGCGGCGGCCAACGCGAGACAAGTACCTCCTCCGAATGTCGGCGGAGCGGATCCTGCCGAAGAGCATTGCCCAGCGTCCAAAGCACATGTTCCAGGCGCCTTTGGCGGATAGCTTTCTCGTAAACGCTCCCGAATTCGTGCGTGAGCTGATTAGCGAGGAAAGCCTCAAGAGGACGGGATATTTCGATGTAGACCAGGTGTGGCGTGACTGCGCTCTAGTGGCCGCTAAGGGATCGAGCCGCAGCCTTGGCAGGTTCTACAGCCTCGGTCTAGGGGGTGTCGTGGCCACGCAGCTTTGGCATCACGTTTATCTGGGCGGCGGTCTGTGCAGTCTGCCCGACCAATCGATGGCAGAACCTGCGGAATACAAGCCGCTTAAGGCGGCGATCCCCGCTGAGTGATTACGCGAAGAACTTTTTGATCTGTACACGTCTTTTCGTCGGCAATTCGTTGGCGAGCGCCTTCGAAGCGAGACAGAAGATCGAGCGGTCTGTTGAGAATTTTCTGGCTTCTCTGCTTATCGGGCCGTCGTCAGTCGCAGCTGCAGCTAGCCCCCCGTCGCGGACATGAACCTGGACAAAGCAGGGACGCTGTCGCGATCAATTACGAAATCATGCCCTTTGGGTTTGCGCGAAATGGCCTCGTCAATGGCCGCGTGCAACAACTCGTCCGAACGGCTAGCACGCAAAGGTGAGCGCAAATCAGCAGCATCTTCTTGACCGAGACACATATAGAGCGTGCCAGTGCAGGTCACGCGAACCCGGTTACAGGACTCGCAGAAATTATGGGTCATAGGGGTAATGAAGCCAAGACGGCCACCCGTTTCGCGGACACGGACATAGCGCGCCGGGCCGCCTGTTCTGTCGGGGATATCCTCTAAGGTGAAGTGCTGGGACAAGCGCGTCCGCACGAGCGAAAGTGGCAAATACTGGTCTGTCCTTTCGGCGTCGATCTCGCCAAGAGGCATTGTCTCAATAAGCGTCAAGTCAAAGCCCCGGCCATGGGCCCAGCGCAACAAGTCTTCAATCTCGTCCTCGTTGGTGCCACGCACCGCAACCGTGTTGATCTTGATCTTCAGCCCTGCGCGCGCGGCAAGGTCGATACCGTGCATAACCTGGTGGAAGTCCCCCCAACGGGTCAATACGCGGAACTTTGCCGGATCGAGCGTATCCAATGAGACGTTGATCCTTTCGACGCCATGTGCCGCAAGCTGATCGGCAAAGCGATGAAGCTGGCTCCCATTTGTTGTGAGAGTGAGTTCATCGAGCCCAGCGCCACGATGCTTGGATAGCGCTTCGATGAGGCTCATCACGTTCCGCCGCACTAACGGCTCGCCGCCCGTGAGCCGAAGTTTGCGGACACCGCGTGCGATAAAAGCGCTGCATAGCCTGTCGATTTCCTCAAGCGTAAGTAGGTCCTTGCGCGGCAGGAAGGTCATGTCTTCTGCCATGCAATAGGTGCAGCGAAAGTCGCAGCGATCCGTAACGGAGACACGCAGGTAGCTCACAGCGCGGCCGAACGGATCGACCAGGTTAGACTCCAATTCGTTCATTAAGGCTTCACTTTGCGGCGTTGTCTCAAAAGGACGCGCTGTCTCGCATCGGTTGTTCTTTCGGAGCCGGCATTGTGGGTGGATCTTGGTGCCCGATCCCTAACTTCCGCCTCGATGGTAATGGATCATATAGACTATATTGAATTTGCAGCCTTTCAACAGCACCTGCGTCGGCTGAGCTCAAGGCTCATCTGGCTTGCCAAACTAAGGGAGTCTGGCCATGGACGAAGATCGTTTCAACATGTCGATGCGACGTTTCTTGAAAGAGGTCGGCGTTACGTCGCAACACGCAATTGAAGCCGTTGTCCGCGATTCCGGCTTGGAGGGCCAAGGCAAACTTAAGGTGAAGATGGTCCTCACTGCGGAAGGCACGCCACTTGACCATGTGGTTGAGGGCGAAATCGACCTTGGATGACAGGATGCGTGCCAACCCAGATGATACGGCAGCCTGGCCGACCGAATTGAAGCTCGACAAGGAAAAGCGCACATTGACGATTGCCTTTGACGACGGCGCACAGTTTGCGCTGCCGGCAGAGCTGTTGCGGGTGTTCAGTCCCAGTGCTGAGGTTCAGGGGCACAGCGCCGAGCAACGCGTCACGGTGCCTGGAAAGAAGGATGTCCGCATCTTGGAGCTGGAACCGGTGGGTACGTATGCTGTGCGCATTACGTTCGACGACGGCCACGATACAGGGCTCTATATGTGGGCTTATCTCCGCGGCCTCGGTGAGAACCAAGAGGCTCGGTTCAGCGACTATCTGAACGAGCTTGCCGAGAAAGGGCTCTCGCGTTGAGCTGCTGAGGCTCGAGACCGGCTCAGAGGCTCATGCGTCCAAAACAATTCGGTATCGGGCGTTGCCAGACTTAAGGTGTTCAAGCGCCTCGTTGACCTGGTCCATCCGAAAGTGCTCGGTCTGTGGCGCGATGCCGTGACGGGCCGAAAACTCCAACATCTTCGCAATCACCTTCGGGCCCGCCGTCGGCGAACCAGAAATACTGCGCTGCCCGGAGATGAGGTCCATAGCAAGGACCGGCAAAGGCTTAAGCACCGCACCGACCATATGCATCCTGCCGCGCGGCGACAGCATTCCCACCATGGAAGGCCAATCCAGTGGCACATTGACTGTGACGAGGAGGAAGTCGAGCGTACGAGCTCGTGCGCGTAGCGCCTCTCTGTCACGGCTGTTAACAACGTGGTGCGCACCGAACGATCGCGCTTCTTGGGCCTTAGCGTCGGTCGAGGTAAAGGCCGTGACTTCACAACCCCACGCCTTCGCAAACTTCAGCGCGAGATGACCAAGACCGCCAATACCCACAATGCCCACATGCTGCGTTGGGCTGATGTCGTATTCGTAGAACGGTGCGAAAACCGTGGTGCCGCCACAGAGGAGAGGGCCTGCGGTCTGTTTGTCAAGCGCCTCCGGCAATGGAAAAACCCACTGCCAATGTGCTCGAACCCGATCGGCAAAGCCGCCATAGTGCCCGACAATAGTTGCTACGTTCTCGGCGCAGAGATTGCCATCGCCTGCTAAGCACTGCGGGCAGTGCATACAGCTCTCGGCGCTCCAGCCGATCCCGACGCGCTGCCCTACCGCCAGTCCTTTGGCCTGCGGCCCCAGTGCCGCGACTCGTCCAATGACCTCATGGCCAGGCACCGCAGGATAGGTTGAGATCCCCCAGTCGTCGTTGATGACGGATACGTCGGAGTGGCAAATGCCGCACGTTTCGACGCTTACCTCGACATCTTCAGACCCCAGAGGGCCAGGGTCGTACTCGAAGGGCTCAAGAGGCCGACCAGCGGCCATGACCGCCCATGCCTTCACCATATTCAGTCTCCCGGGACTTGATTGCGGTAAGAAGGTTCCACCAAGTTCGGCTGACAATCAAACGAACAACTGCTGCCCACTCTGTGTCAGCCTTTCTCCCTATCGAGAAGCGCACGCTTGCGCGCCGTCCCCCACCGATAGCCCGCTACGGAACCGTCACGGCGCACGATGCGGTGACACGGAATTGCCACGGCAAGCTTGTTCGCGGCGCAGGCGCGGGCGACGGCGCGGACTGCTTCAGGGGCCTCGATCGCTGCCGCGACGTCGCTATAGGATTGCGTTTGGCCGGCCGGGATCTTGCGTAGCGCCTCCCAGACTCGCCGTTGGAA
>JARFRF010000180.1 GCA_029287395.1 Methyloceanibacter sp.
TCGCCGCGTTTGGTATCATGGGTGGCGGTGGCAAGCAGGCCAAAGGGCTGGTCCGCGCGCCGCGCGGCCATTGCCTCGTGGAATCGTTCGACGGGGGCGCCGAACTCCTCGGGCGCGCCGCCAACCTCGCAGAGCGCGATGAGGCGGTTATATCGGTAGAACAGCGTGTCCTCGACTGCTTTGGCCATAAGCGGGCCGGTCGTTTGCTGCAAGCGGGTGACAAAGGTAAGGGCCTCAGCTCGGGAGCTGGGTTCGGGCAGATCGAGGCGCCAGATGCGCGCGACAAAGTCGATTGCACCGTCGTCCTCCACCTCGCGGGTGTCCTTGGCAGCGGCTTCGGCCTCACCGATTAACACTTCGTCCTGTGCGCGCGGTCCGTCGACGTCCACATAGGTTCGGTAAACGGGGAGGGCCACTCCCAACTCGATGATGGCGCGGCGCAGCGTGTCGCGCCCATAGTCGCGCGTGTTGAGGTCTGCCTGTGCCAGCTGATGGGCGAGGCCCGTCAGGATGTCGAGCTCTCCCGCAAGATTGCGCACGAAAATGTGGCGCTTGGCCGTGGCGAGCAACGCGACGTAGTCCACGAGTGCGCCCGTGAATGCGAGATACGCCTCGGTAAGCGGGACTTCCCCGTCGGGGTCGGTAAGGAGGCCGCTTAGGGCACGGATGAACTCGTAACCGGTCGTGCCTTGCACGGGCCAGTCGGAGCGGAGCGTCTCAAACCCCTCGAGAATCTTCTCGACCAGGATGATGAAGGGGCGGTCCTCGCCGAGACTCTCGCGCAGTTTCCGGAAATAGGCGAGCGGATCGGCGAGACCGTCCACATGGTCAAGCCTCAAGCCCTCGATCGCGCCCTCCGCCGCAAGCTCGAGGATCATCCGATGGGTTTCGTCGAACACGCTCGGCTGCTCCATGCGCACGCCAACGAGGTCGGCAACTTCGAAGAAACGACGATAGGTGAGCGTCTCGCGCGCCGCGCGCCAATAGGCAAGCCGCCAGACTTGGGCCTCGTGGAGGGCGTGCATGGCATTGTGGTCTGCGGTCATGGTAAGCAGCACCGCGCTCAAGATGTCCGCCTGGCCGGACTCTTCCGCCCGCGCGGCCAACTCCGACTTCAGTTCGGGAGCGGTTTCGGGCGTCGCGATGGCAAAGCGGTTAGTGAGATCATCGAAGTTCGACCCTGCGCGTGACAGCACATTGGTATAGGTCGGTGGGCTCAAAGGGAGCCTCATCCCATAGACTTCAAGGTTCAGGCCACCACTTTGCGGATCGAAGTTCAGACCGAACTGGCCTTTGTCCAGAACGCGCCCATAGGGTTCGCCGAGGATGGGAATGAGAAGTTTCGGCGCTGACCAGTCGATATCGAAGTAATTTGCTTTGGGGCTCTCGGCGCCCCATTCCAGCACGTCGCACCACCAAGGATTGAAGGGGCTCGCGCCCATGTGGTTGGGAACGAAGTCGGCAATCACACCGATGCCTTTGGCGCCATACGCACGAGCCATGTTCCGAAAGCCGTTCGCGCCGCCGAGTGACGGCTCGATTTCGTCATAGGCCGCACCGTCATAGCCGTGGGTTGAGGCGGGCACGGCACGCAGAATGGGCGACACGTACAGGTGCGACACGCCGAGCTTCGCCAGGTAAGGCGCCAGCAGCTGGGCGCGGGCAAAGTCCATGCCGTCACGGAGTTGAAGGCGGTAGGTCGCGCGCGCGTTCATGAGGATCGCATCACGATTTGGGCCGCTCGGCAGCAACGGTGTCCGCGACCGCACGGAAAAGCGAATGCTCCCCAAGTTCTTCGATGGGCACCGCTATCTTACGCCGCCAATTGGGATGCTCGTCCACGGTGCCGGGCAGGTTCGCCTGCTCGACCACCCCGAGTGCATCGTCTATTTGCACCGTCAGAAGCCGGCAGGGCGTTGCGGCGAGAAAGCGATGTACGGCGAGGATCACGGCGTCCGGCATCTCTTCCGCTTGCGCATAGGCGGGATCGGGGTCCAGGGCTTGAGTGCCCATCAGCGCATCGAGAAGGTACTTGCGGTCGCGCATGCGGTCTTGCCTTTGGATCAGGGCCTCGGCCTCCGTGGCGCGAGCGCATTTGACACGCCAATCAATATCGTTGCAGGTCCACCAACCACGTAGCGTCGGCAGATCGTGGGTAGAGGCGCACACCATGGCCTCGCGGCGGTAGGCGTGAGGCGCTCGCCAGACGCCGTCCTCCTCGCTGAAGTAAAGGACCTGATAGCTCAAAAGGCCAGCGCGGACGATCGTGTCACTGAACCCGGGCGGTACGGTGCCGAGGTCCTCGCCGATGACGATGGTTTGTGAAATCCAGGATTCGGCTGCGACGCCCTCCAAGAGATCACGGAAGGGATAGGCGACATAAGCGCCGTCCACGGCGGTATTGCCGTCTGGAATCCAATAAAGCCGCTGCAGGCCCATAGCATGGTCGATCCGAAGGGCGCCGGAATAACGCATGTTCGCCCGCAACACCGCACGGAAGGGTTCCAGCCGCGCTTCAGAAAGGCCAACCGGCGAGAAGGGAACAAGTCCCCAGTCTTGTCCTTGCGCGCTGAAGGGATCAGGCGGACAACCGATCCGCGCATGGTGAGCGATGGCGGGGCCGTTCTGCCAGCATGCCGAGCCGTCCGGGGAAACGCCGACCGCGAGATCGAGGTAAAGACCGATGCGCATGCCAGCCGCGCGCGCGCGCGCCTGCGCGTCTGCAAGTTGTGCGTCTGCTATCCATTGCAGCCAGGCATGGAAGGCGATGCGTGTCCTGGCGGCCCGGGCAAAGTCACGGACCTCAATATTGGTCGGATCCTGATAGGCTTCAGGCCACGACGTCCAGGCGGCATTGCGGCCTTGTGTAACCATGTGTTCGGACAGGGCCTCGTACAGCGCGTGGACTTGCAGGGCTTTGCCCTGCTCGAAGCAGAAGTGTTCGAAGACGTCCTTTGCTTCAGCTGGCCCGGCCTTTAAGAAATGCGCAAACAGCTCTTCAAGGATAGGTATCTTGACGGCAGCGACACTTGGATAGTCGATCAGCTTTGTATCTCGGAGCTCGACGCATGTCGCCGCGAGGTCAGGCGTTTCGATGTCGCCAAATCCCGGCACTTTGTCCGGTGCGATCAGAAGCGGGTTAAGAAAGCTGCGCGAGGAGGGGCTGTATGGGCTGATCCGCCGAGGTTCGGCGATGAACAACGCGTGCAGGGGACTGATACCGATGAAGTCCGCACCGAGCGCCGCGGCGTACTCCGCGAGCCGCGCCAGATCCTCGAAATCGCCAATGCCCCAATTGCGGGCCGAGCGCAGCGCATACGCTTGGACTGAAAATCCCCAAGAGCGCTGATCTATCAGGAAAGGGGGCCAGAAGGCCGACGCCGAGAGATCGGCAATATCCCTGATTTGTGCAGGGTCTGGGAGCTCGTCTTTGCCGTCGACTGGCACGCCCATTGCCCGCAAGACCTTCGCCTTGGTCTCATCCGGCGTCGTCACCCAGTCGCCTCGCTCGCGGATGTAGCCTTCGGCAATATGATAGCGCTTCGCTAATTCGTCGACTCGGTCGGGCATCAGGACTCCTAGGTACTCAAGCGGGCGATAACGGACCATGGGGGCAGGGTGTTCGCCGCGACATCCAAGTTGAGGGGTGTCGTCCAGAAGGGTTTGCTAGCCGCATTCGACGGATTCATGACGGGGCGGTCGGAAAAGTTGGCGGTGAGGGTGAGTTTGCCGCCACCGCACGCCCAGTCCACGGAGAATGCGGCCCCCTTGAGCGCCGTCACGGTCCCGGTGTTCCCGCCCATGGACTTGAGGTGAGGAATCACATGGGTAATTCGCGCGGCGATCAGTTGTTTTACGAGGGAAAGGCGTGGTGTGTTCAGCGGCGCCAGCACACATCTTCTGAGTGTCTCTTCGGCGTTCGGGTCGGGTATGAGGTTCTTCGCATACGCATCGGCGAATGCCTTATTATCGCGGAACTCCGCGCGGCGGCCTTTGCGAACGGCCTCCGCCAGATCGCCTTCGAAGTCCGTGAAGAACTGAAAGGGCCGCTTCTCACCATACTCATCGCCCATGAACAGCATCGGAATGTGTGGCGAAAGCAGGAGGAGCGTGAGCGCCGCGTCGATCGCCTCCGCTTCTGCAAGCGTGGTCAGCCGGTTGCCTTGAGCGCGGTTGCCGGTCTGGTCGTGGTTCTGAATGAAATCGACGAATGCCGTGGGCGGCAAATGCGCCGAGGGTTGCCCGCGCGGCTTGGCGTCACGAAACGGCGAAGGCTCGCCTTGATAGCCGTAACCTTGCGCCATCGTGTTCGCCAGCCGGGCCACGGGTTCATCGGCATAGTCTTGGTAGTAGCCGGCATTTTCCCCGGTGAGCACCACGTGCATGGCGTGATGCCAATCATCATTCCATTCCGCATCAAAAAGCCTTGTATTGTTGTCTTCGTCGAACGAGAAAAGCCGGGTTGTATTCTCATCGTCCTCAATGGTGAGATGAATATGCCGGTCCGGGATCTGCGCGCGAATCTCACGCGCCATCTCGGCCAGAATCTCCTCCTCGGACGGATCCTCGATCTGATCGATCGCATCAAGACGCAAGCCGTCGCAACGGAATTCCTCTAGCCAATAGAGCGCGTTGTGAATGAAGAAGTCCCGCACGGGCTTGCGCGCAAAGGCAATAGCCGGTCCCCAAGGGGTGTGACGCGTCTCATCGAAAAAGTCCGAGGCATAGCGGTGAAGGTAATTCCCGTCCGGGCCGAAATGGTTGTAGACCACATCCATCAGCACCATGATTTCGCGCTCGTGGCAGGCATCGATGAGACGCTTCAGGCCCTCTGGACCGCCATAGGCGACGTGGGGAGCGTACAGCAGCACGCCGTCATAACCCCAACCGCGATTGCCACCGAATTGCGCCACGGGCAGGAGCTCGATGGCGGTAACGCCCACATCAACGAGGCGGTCGAGATCGCGTGCGATGGCGTTGAAGGTGCCTTCGACCGAATACGTGCCCGTGTGGAGTTCGTAGAGGATGGCCTCGTGCCAAGGGCGGCCTTTCCAATTGGGCGTGCGCCACGCATAGGATTTCGGGTCCACGAGCCGGCTGGGGCCGTGCACGTCGCCTATCTGTGCCCGCGCGGCGGGGTCGGGGACGGCCAAGCCTTCGTTCAGGACATATTGATAGCCGCCTCCGACCAACACGGCATCAGTGAGCGTTTCAAACCAGCCGTCGTACGTCTTCGCCATGGGGATGGATTTGCCTTTATCAGTGAGCAACGACACCGATTTCTGGTCAGGCGCCCAGAGACGGAAGCGTGCGCCATCGTCGACGATCTCCGTGCCCCAAGGGAGCGTATGAGCGAAGCGCGCCGTCATCGCTCCGTCCTTTCAAACAAGAGGAGCCCGCTACCCGGAATAGTCGTCTTGCCCGTTGCGATCGGCACATCGTCCGGGCGGATCAGGCCATTTGCGGTGTCGCAAAGGAGCTTCCAGTGTAAGTGACGCTTGCCGAAATAGGGGAACATGAAGTCGATTTCTTCAGCGTCGGCATTGAAGAGCAGGAGCAGGATGTTTCCACCGCCCGCAAAAGAGGCGCCAATGCACTTCGCGACTGGGTCTTCCCAATGTTCGGCCTTTTTTTTCTCGCCGTCTGGCTTGAACCAAGACACGTTCTTGATCCGCGGGGCGATGGGCTCGCCGTGCAGAAATTTGGGTGACCGCAGAAGCGGCAGTTGTTGGCGCAAAGAAGCAAGCCCCTGTACAAAGCCTAGGAACGCTTGGTCACGATCAGAGACGTTTTGCCAATCCATCCAGGAAATCTCGCTGTCCTGACAGAAGGCATTATTGTTGCCGAGTTGCGTGCGGCCCATCTCATCGCCCATTTGCCACATAGGCGTGCCGTGGCATAACAAGAGGCTTCCTGCCAGCGCTCGGCGGATGCGATCACGCTGGTCTAATATTGCAGCGTCATCGGTCGGGCCCTCGACACCCCAATTGCAACTACAGTTGTGAGAGTGGCCATCTTGGTTGTCCTCAAGATTGGCCTCGTTGTGCTTCTCGTTATAGGACACGACGTCCTTCAGAGTGAAGCCATCGTGGGCTGCCACGAAGTTGACGCTCGCCCAGGGCTTACGGCCGCGGCGGTCGAAGATTTCGGCCGATCCCGTAATGCGGCGGCCAAGCTCGGGAAGCTGCCCCATGTCACCTTTCCAGTAGGCGCGGAGGCCATCTCGCCATTGATCGTTCCATTCAGCCCAGCCCGGTGGAAACGAACCCAACTGATAACCGTCCGTGCCCACATCCCATGGCTCGGCGATGAGCTTGGTGCGAGCAAGAGTGGGGTCCTGGCCGATTGCATCCAGAAAAGACGCACTCGGATCGAATCCATTGCCATCCCGGGCGAGGGCGGGCGCCAGGTCAAATCGGAATCCATCGACGCCGCACTGTTCGACCCAGTAGCGCAAGGAATCCAAAACCAACTGAAGCACGCGAGGGTGGGCCACATTCATTGTGTTTCCGCAGCCCGTTGTGTCGTGATAATGCCGCCGGTTCTCTGAAAGCTTGTAGTAGGAAGCGTTGTCGATGCCGCGGAACGAGAGCGTCGGTCCCAGTTCGTTACCCTCTGCTGTATGGTTGTAAACGACATCGAGCAGGACCTCGATACCGGCATCATGTAAGCGGTCTACTGTCGTTCGAAATTCGCCAATACCGCTACCAGGAGAGACATAACGGTCTGCCGGTGCGAAAAAGCCGACACTGTTGTAGCCCCAATAGTTGCTCAACCCATGCTCCACCAGATGTCGATCATTCACGATTGCATGGACTGGAAGCAGCTC
>JARFRF010000183.1 GCA_029287395.1 Methyloceanibacter sp.
TCTCGCGCCGTCATTCTTACTGGCTACGGCAACATCGCAACTGCCGTGTCGGCGGTTAAAATTGGCGCGGTGGATTACCTCGCGAAGCCCGCGGACGCCGACGACGTTTACAATGCACTGGTCGCAGCGCCCGACGACAAAGCGCGCCCTCCTGAGAACCCGATGTCCGCAGACCGCGTCCGTTGGGAGCATATTCAGCGGGTCTACGAGCTCTGCAATCGCAACGTTTCCGAAACGGCACGCCGACTGAACATGCATCGGCGCACGCTTCAGCGAATTCTAGCTAAACGCGCGCCAAAGTAGCGATGCAAACGAACTAACTGTCCAAGCCACAACCGGGATCCAAGAAATGTTGCAGCCTGAGCGCAGCCGCACGCGCGAAGCACAACATCATTGCTTTGCGCCGAGCCGCACTCAGCCGAGCGACCTCCGGCTCGCGGATGAGTTCGGCGCCGTACCGGTCAGCGAGAATAAGGCCGGCGTGCGCGGGGATAACGTCGCTTGGAAAGTCTGCAGCAACGGCAAAATAAAGCCTGTCGCAATAGTCGAGGTACTCATGCCATTTTCCGTCCGTACGGTAATCGGTGAGACTGGACTTGATCTCGACGATCATAATCTCGCCAGCGGTCGAGAGCCCCACAACGTCGGCGCGCCGACCGTTCCCAAGTGGAAGTTCAGTGATCACGGAGTTCCCATGAGCCCGCAATGTTCGGCAGACACCGCGCTGAAGAGCAGCGGCTGCCTCTGATTGACGTCCGTCAACAACAAGCAATGGGTCCTCGTCTAAATTCGGCAATGAATTATTTTCCCTTGAATGGGCGCAGCATCGTCACGCAATTGTGCATGGTGGCGCTTTTCGAGATATGGAACAAGCAGCGTCACGCTACCCTTGGGAGGCGTTCGAGATTCGCCGTGAAGTCCAGCCATATGCCGCGACCGAGAGCGTTCGATCGGATATTGTCGATACGAGTATCCGCGATCCGCTGACACACGATCGATGGGAGGAACAATGAGCCTCACCCAGCTTGACCGCGCAGCGTCAGCCCACGACGCCCCTTCTCACCATGACGACCTTCGACGCCGATTGATGGAGACGCGTGCGTTATCCAATGACCTCGCCCAGCCATTGAGCGATGAAGATCAGGTCGTTCAAGCAATGGACGATGCCAGCCCCACAAAATGGCACCTCGCGCACACGACGTGGTTTTTCGAGGCGTTTGTCCTGTCCCGGTTTCTTCCCGGCTACTCCCGCTTCGATGACAACTTCGAATATTGTTTCAACTCGTATTACGAGAGCGTTGGCCCGCGCCACCCGAGGCCGTTTCGCGGCCTACTGACTCGGCCGTCTGGCGATGCCGTACGTGACTATCGCGCCCATGTGGACGAGGCCCTTGAGACGCTCTTTACGCACGATGTCCCGCAAGAGGCTTCGACGCTGATCGAACTCGGAATCAATCACGAGCAGCAGCATCAAGAGCTACTGCTCACGGACATCTTGAGTTTGTTCGCCTCACAACCACTCAAGCCGGCTTATCGCGATGTCGTCGACGGCGAGACGCCCCGAGACGCCGACCCCACGGCATTTGTCAGCTTCGATGGCGGGGTCTTCAAAGTCGGGCATGACGGCACAGGGTTTTCGTACGACAACGAAGGACCGCGCCACGAACAGCTCATTCGCCCCTTCAAGCTCGCCAATCGCTGCGTAACCAACGCAGAGTGGATCGCCTTCATCGAGGACGGGGGATACGAGACGGCGGGACTGTGGCTGGCGGACGGCTGGACACTCATCAATGATGAGGGCTGGCGTGCACCGCTGTATCTCGAGCGGTCGGATGGCGGCTACCGTCAAATGGGCCTTCGCGGCTTTAGACCCGCGAACCCTGCTGCCCCCGTAGCGCATGTCAGCTATTTCGAGGCGGATGCCTTTGCAAGGTGGGCGGGCTACCGACTTCCGAGTGAGTTCGAATGGGAACACGCCTCGGCCAGCATCCCGCAAAAAGGGCGGACGCTTGGAAACGGCTTTCTCAGCCCGCAGCCCGCGTCTGACCAAGCGCGGCTTACGCAAATGTTCGGTGATGTCTGGGAGTGGACGGCAAGCGCCTACTTGCCCTACCCAGGCTACAAGCCCGCTCCCGGCGCGGTCGGCGAGTACAATGGGAAGTTCATGTGCAATCAATTTGTGCTCAAGGGCGGCTCATGCGTGACGCCTGAGGGCCACATCCGCCGGACATACCGGAATTTCTTTTACCCTCATCAGCGCTGGCAGTTCACGGGGCTGCGGCTTGCGGCAGACGCCTGATGACACGCTCAGCATCGATACTATTGGCGCCTGGCGAGAGCGCCGACGACGTCATTGAAGCCGCTTGTCGCGGTCTCGACGCGCAAACCACCGAGTTTGCCGAAGCCGTGTTGAGCGGTCTTGCACATACGCCGCGAAGCATCCCGTCGCGCTTCCTCTATGACGAGGCAGGATCAGCGCTTTTCGAGGAGATCACCAAACTCGACGAGTACTACCCTACCCGAACCGAGATCGCGCTCCTTCGCGCAAACGGCCACGAAATCGCTCGCTGCCTCGGCGCCACAGAGACGTTGGTCGAATTCGGATCTGGCTCTAGCCGAAAGACACGTCTGCTGATCGATGCGCTGGACAGTTTGCAAACCTATGTGCCGATCGACGTTTCTGAGACCTTCCTTGTAGAAGCAGCGAGAGGTCTGGACGCGGACTTTGACAACCTGAGAGTCCGTCCTGTTGTTGACGACTTCACAAAACTGCGCGATCTCGGCGACCCTGAAGTTAGCAGCCCCCTCGGATTCTTTTCTGGTTCGACCATCGGCAACTTGACGCATGAAGAGTCCGTGGAATTTCTGAGGAATGCCGCGCAGCTCTTGGGCCCGGGAAGCGCGTTCCTGATCGGCGTCGACCTTCAGAAGAGCCTCGACATTCTGATCCCGGCCTACGACGACGCGAGTGGCGTCACCGCGTCCTTCAGCCTCAACCTTCTGACCCGGATAAACCGGGAGCTCGAGGCCAATTTCGACGTCGCCTGCTTCGCGCACCGCGCGCTCTACAATTC
>JARFRF010000006.1 GCA_029287395.1 Methyloceanibacter sp.
GCCTTGAACTACTATCACGGGCGCCTTGTTGCCTTGGCGCGCTCTATGTCGATTAGCCAACGCGCGCTTCCGATCCCGAAGATCTTCCAAGAAGACTTGGCGCGGGAACTGCGCGCAAGCGGCGACGGGGAGGCGATCGCCGAGCGGAACCCCGGCGAGCCCTACCGGCAGTTTCTCACTTGCATACTGCGCAAGCTCGACGCCACAATGCAGCGCGCCAACGGTAAAGATATCGAAGTTGGCACACCCCATTACACCAATGCCGATGAGCTGATTCACGACTTGCGGCGGATGGAGCGCGCGCTTAGCGATGCAAATAGTCCCAACATCGCCAACGACATGGTGCGTCCTGTGCGGAGGGCCGTGGAGCTGTTCCGGTTCTCAACCGTCCGACTGGATCTTCGCGAGAACACGACGCGGACCACTCAGGCGGTCCAGGCCTTGTGGTGGGCCAGCGAGGGCCGTTCGGAGGGCGACCCGCCAGAACTCGGCTCACCGGAATGGCGGGCATGGCTTCTGCGAGCGCTCGCCCGTCCTCTGCCGGCTGATGGTTCGAACGAGCCGATACCGTCGGAGGCGGAAGAGACCATCGCGATGTTCAAGCAGGCCGCGGAGATTCGCCGCGACCTCGATCCTGACTCTTATGGGTCCTTTATCATTTCAATGACCCGCTCGGTTGACGACATTCTTGGTGCTTATCTGCTGGCAAAACACGGTGGCTTGTTTTTGGATGCGGCAGGAACGGAGATTTGCTCTTTGCCGATTGTCCCGCTTTTCGAAACGATCGACGATCTGCGCGCCGCCCCGGCCATTATGCGTGAGGCCTTGGCGATCCCACTGATCCGCCGCTCAACTCATTGGCAGGGCGGGCTTCAGGAAGTCATGCTCGGCTACTCGGACTCCAATAAGGATGGTGGCTATGTCGCCGCAAATTGGGAGCTGGCAAAGGCCCAACAACAGCTCACACGCGTGGGCGAGAGCGCTGGCACGCCGATCTCGTTCTTCCATGGCCGAGGCGGCTCGGTCTCACGTGGCGGCGCGCCGACCGGCCGCGCCATTGCCGCTCAGCCCGCGGGGTCAATCCGCGGCCGATATCGGGTCACTGAGCAGGGTGAAGTCGTCTCCTCAAAATATGCGAACAAGGGAACGGCCCTCTATCAGATGGAGCTTCTCGCCTCGAGTGTCCTCGAGCATGCGTTGATGTCCGAGCGAGAGGCGGCCCTTAAGCCGAGCGGCGAATTTGACGATGCCTTGGAAGCCCTATCGGGGCTTTCGCGCGTTGCCTACGACAAGCTGCTGTCCAACCCGAACCTCGTCGATTACTTTCAGGCTGCCAGTCCATTGGAGGAAATCTCACTCCTCAATATCGGCTCGCGTCCCGCACGCCGTTTCGGTGCAAGTTCGTTGAAGGACTTGCGGGCGATTCCGTGGGTGTTTGCTTGGTCCCAGAACCGGCACATGATCACCAACTGGTACGGCGTCGGCAGTGCCATTCAGAGTTTCCTGGACGTGCGTGGCGACAAAGGCGCGCGGTTGCTCGGCGACATGTTCAACGAGTCACGTCTGATGCGTCTGATTGTCGACGAAGTCGAGAAAGCGCTCGCCCGCGTAGATCTCAGAATCGCCCGAGATTATGCAAGCCTGGTGTCCGATGAGCAGGTGCGGGAAGAAATATTTTCGATGATCGAACAGGAATACGCGCTTACGAAGGAGATGGTGCTCTCGATATCGGGTAGCGCATTCCCGGGTGAGCGTTTCGAGCAATTCCGTGCGTCGCTGGCCGATAGGCTGTCCACGGTCAATCAAGTGAGCCGGGAACAGGTCGAGCTGCTGCGCCGGTTCAGAGCGAGCGAAAACGAGCAGGAGCGCGAGTCGTACAAATCCGCGTTGTTGCTTTCCATCAATACCGTGGCCGCCGGACTCGGCGCCACAGGCTAAATCAGGAGGAGAATGAAATGAGTTTTACGCTGATCCAGCAGGCTACGCCGCGCCTGCATCGTTCGGAGCTGGCTGTGCCCGGTTCCAACCCCGGCATGTTCGAGAAGGCCGCAGCCAGCGCCGCGGACGTCATTTTCCTCGATCTTGAGGACGCCGTCGCGCCAGACGACAAGGAGCAGGCCCGCAAGAACATCATTCAGGGGCTCAATGACATCGACTGGGGCAATAAGACCATGATGATCCGCATCAATGGTCTCGACACCCATTACGCCTATCGCGATGTAATCGATGTGCTTGAGAACTGCCCGCGCCTTGACATGATTCTTATCCCCAAGGTCGGCGTGCCCGAGGATGTTTATGCCATCGACATGCTCGTCACGCAGGTCGAGCAGTACAAGAAATACGAAAAGAAGCTCGGCCTTGAGCTTCTTATCGAGACAGCACTCGGGATGGCGAATGTGGAGGCCATCGCCCAGTCGAGCCCACGCGTCGAGGCGATGAGCTTCGGCGTTGCGGACTACGCCGCGTCCACGCGGGCTCGGACGGTTGGTATTGGTGGTCCTCATCCCGACCACGGCGTCCTGACTGACGCTGATGCGGACGGCAAGCGCGACTATCACTGGGGCGATCCTTGGCATTTTGCGCTGTCACGCATGATGGTGGCCTGCCGAGCTTATGGCCTGCGTCCGATCGACGGACCTTTCGGAGACTTCTCCGACGCCGACGGCTACAAGGCCGCTGCGAAGCGCGCCGCTGTTCTCGGGTTCGAGGGCAAGTGGGCGATCCATCCCTCTCAGATTCCGTTGGCGAATGAAGTCTTCTCGCCGGCCGCCGCCGAAGTCGAGAAGGCGAAGCGCATTGTCGATGCGATGGAGCAGGCAGCCAAAGAAGGCAAGGGCGCGGTGTCACTCGATGGCCGATTGATCGACATCGCCTCGATCCGCCAAGCACAGGCGCTGCTCGACAAGGCTGCCCAAATCAAGGGCTGAGCCTCCGCGGCCGCCCGTGACGCTGTTGGAAAACAAGAACGGCCGGAATTTGTTCCGGCCGTTTTCTTTTTGTGGAACGACGGTCGTTCGCTCGGTAGTGGTGTTGCTTTTCGAGAATGCTGCGCTTCGCGCGCGCAATGCCCGTAGCGTAGTCTGCCTAAGCCACCGTCTCGATTAGTCCAAGGCCCACTTCGTCATCGGGGCGCGCCAAGGACGCGGACGGCAAGAAGCTCAGGCCATAGACCAGTCCAACGAGAACGATGCTGGTCAAAAGCGATAGAATTGTCATTTCGGTACTCCACTCCCTAAACTTCTCCCTTTATGGCAGGCGAAGGGGGCAGCCGCTCGACCGAATGTCGGCAACTCTTTGACATTTTTGGCGCTTTGAGCCACACGGCTGCCGAAAGCCTTACGGTTTCGTAACTCAATGCAAGTCGCTTGGTGGGGCCTACGACCGCGGTCGCACAGAAGGCCTGCTCCGCGGTCTCTCGACTAATTTGCGATACGCGCTTTGTTGGCGCCTTCGAGCAAGAGCATCAGGGGCTGCGGGTCGACCTTGCCGGGCTCTTGGTAGGGATTACTCATGGCATAGATGATTGAGCCGGTGATTCCCGTCGTAAAGAAGAAGATGCACGCGAACGCCACGTTGATGGGCGTCAGCGCGAAGACACCAAACAGGAACGCGAGAAATACAAAGCAGATCGCGAAGAACGCCCAAAACGGCGTTGAGACCAAGGGCTCGCGCGACCCAATCAGCTTCTTTCCGCGCAAGTCGATGAGTTTGCTGCATGATCGCTGGAACTCGTCCTTAGCCCAGGCGATGTGCGGCTCGTCACCCTCCTGCTGTATCATGCTGCGGCAGCTATCGCCCAAATAGTTGCTCGTGACGCGGCCAGCACTACCCACGCCCTCGGGCGTCAAGAACTCTCTTAGTGACCGTGCGGCAAACGCATTCAGGTTATCTTGGACCTCTTCCTTGTTCGAAAGACCGTCCGCGTTGGCCACAATGAATTGCAGTGTTCCGATCAAACGCGCTTCTTCTTGAAGATCGCGCTTGGCCTCGATCAAGTAGGCGGCGGATGCGGCGAAGATCAGACCGCAAGCAATGCCGAAAATAGCCGAGACGCGGAAGCCTACGACCCCTGCGACGTCCTTCGTATCCTCGTCACCAAATCGCCGAAACGCGAAATGCCCGAGAAGCAGGAAAATGAGCCCCACGAGCGTGACCCCAAGGCCGGCAATGATCCCCGTCAGGATGAAGCTATCTTGAACGCTCATGCGTCGTGTCTAACGGAAGAATAGTGCAGATGGCAATCGAGAGCCGTCGCGCTCCGGGGCCTAGGCAAATCCGATTAAGACACAGCGCGCATTAGGTGAAAACGGCAGCCCAAAACACCGCCGTCTGCATCGCCTGGTTCGAATGTGGTTGCTGCAATGCTCGCCGGTGCGGATCCTCTCCTACCTAATCGACGAACACTGGAATGCGCAGGAGCTGACCCGGATAGATCTTGTCGGGGTGCGAGAGCATGGGCTTATTCGCCTCGAAGATGGTATGATATTTGGAACCGTCGCCGTAAAACTTCTCCGCGATGGCCCAAAGTGTGTCGCCCTTGGCCACCGTGTGGAATTTGCCCTCGGGCTTGTCGTCCGCCGGTTTCAATTCTTCGTCGACCTTCGAGATGCCGTCTACGTTGCCGGCAGCAACAATAATTTTCTCGCGGGTCTCTTGATCGGGCACATCGCCGCTGACCTTTACGGTCTCGCCTTCCACTTCGACCTTAATCTTGTCCGCAAGGCTTGGGTCACCGACTTCCTTCGCAATGGCTTCGGCGGGGTCGGTATCCGCGGCCTCGGCGCTCGAACCGAACAGGCTCTTGCCCGCATTCTTGACGAAATCAAAAAAACCCATGTCGTTTCCTTTCTTCGGATTTCGGGCCCTTGAGAAGAGGTTGAAGGCCCTTGGAGAGGACCGCCAAGTGCATCCCATGCGCGTGACGGTCCCTTTCGGTTCTGCTGAGGGCGGATCGCCTGCTAGGCGGATGGTGCGCCGACCAACTGATGCAGGCGCGCGACGGCGTCAGGCGCAATGCCGGTGCCGTCGGCAAGTCCTTTTAGGAAGGCGCGCTCCGCCGGGGTGTCGACAGAGATCGCCATTAGCGATGCGGCGTAAACCTGGATGCCGACTTCAGGATTGGGAATCGCATTCACCAATCCAGCAAGATCTTGCGGCTTCGCCATCTCGGCTTGAACAAACTCTTTTTCTTCGTCGGTAATGCCGCCCTCTGCGAGTTTGCCGGTCAACTTTTCGATCTCGTCTCGCGAGACCTCGCCGTCAGATTTGATCGCCTCAATCATGCCACGCAGGCACAGCTCGGCTGTCTCTGGGGCTGAAATTTGCCGCACTTCGGTTTCGGAGAGCCCGAGCGCGTTGACGCTGTCGCCGCCGCTCGCGGCCTGAGCCTGCCAGTTCTTAAGCGCGGAAAGAGCTAGTGTCCCAAGTATGGCCATCGCGCTGCCGCCAACCGCGCCCTTCGCGGAGCTTCCGCCTCCGCCAAGTATGGCGCCTGCCAGGGCGCCGAGACCGCCCAGCTCGCCTTTGCTCATCCCGCCGACGCCGCTGGGAGAGCCGAGCATGTTTCCAAGGTTGCCAAGAATATCGCCAAGACCGCCGGACGACTGGCCGCCGCTTGCTTGTCCGCCGCCCAAAACGCTACCAAGCACGTCGGCAAGACCGCCGCTCTGTCCAGCCGAGCCACCGCTCTGACCGCCGAGCAAACTGCCTAAAACATCGGCGAGACCGCCTGCGGAGCCACCGCCTGAGGAGGACCCACCAAGCACGCTCCCGAGAATTGCTCCTAGGTCAGCCGAACCCGATGTGTTCCCTAGACCGGACGGACCCGTCGCATGTTCAACTCGGCTCTGCGTTTGGGGCGACATGCCCTGCCGCATCAGTTCACCGACTATATCTCCGAAATTCATGACAGCCTCCGCTCGCAAACATGCTTGACCCAAGACGCACTTATTGTGGTGGCAGATGACAAACCGGCGACAATTTGGTCGCCTTAGCCTCCCTCAAACCCGCGGGCGCGGGCCCCTCAACAAGAAGGTGACCGATGGCATGTAGGGACCCGGTCCAAACATTACCAGAGCGTAGGAAGGACCTTTGGAGCAATTGGACAGCGGAGGCCCAGACATGACGACAGAGAACGGCCTTGTGGTTTGCGCCAGGCGCGTTGAAGAAGAATAATCGTCGAAAATCGTCGATTGTGAGGAGATGAAACTCTTTCCGCCTGCTACTTGGGCGGAAACCGCCAGCTTGGAGCATGGTTTCCGATCATCGGCGGAAATGGTAGAATTGGTTTAAGTTTGAGGGCATCGGGTCAGGATGCGCTGTTGCGCCGC
This sequence comes from Methyloceanibacter sp., assembly GCA_029287395.1. GTDB lineage: Bacteria > Pseudomonadota > Alphaproteobacteria > Rhizobiales > Methyloligellaceae > Methyloceanibacter. The sequence goes on from JARFRF010000006.1 coordinate 6,330, forward strand.
GCCCTCAGAACAGCAGCTTTTCTGGAATTTTGCGTCCCGTCCGAGAAAGCGCACTTGCGCTGGAAGGGGCGTTTGGTAGGTTGCGCTGCCGGGAACAAAGGGACTTTGAAATATGAAGACTGTTTTTGTGGGATTACTGGTTGCGGGCTTTACGGCTGTCTCTTTTGCCAGTGTAGTCCATGCGAACGCCTACACGAAGGCAATTCGCACGAGCTGCAAGGCGGATTACAAGCGGCACTGCAGCGATAAGAAGGTCGGCTCCAAGCAGCTCGAGGTCTGCATGCGGCAGAAAAAAGCCAGCCTTACTAAGACATGTAAGTCGGCTCTTAAGGCCGCTGGCTATCGTTAGTCAGCGATCTTTCAGCCGCGTCCAATTGCAGAAGGTTGCTGCAACGCCGTGGAGCGTGTCGTCGGCGTCGCGCAACTGCCATAAGACTCCATCTTTGAGGCGGAAGCGGCGACCGGATTTTGAGATTCGGACGCCGCTGTAACCCGTGGCAAAGCCATCGCGGGCAACGGCATCCAAGAGCCGCTGGCGGTCAGCACGGTTAGGCGCCTCGGCCGAAAGCCGTGAGGGCATGCCCACCAGTTCATCCCAATCGTACTCGAAGAGGTTTTGTGCGGCCTTGTTGGCATAAATGAATAAAGGATCCGAATCGGTGTTGTGTGCGAGGACACAAGCGTCGCAAATGCGGTAAAGCCAGTGTGGGCCGTCGCCGTCGCAGCCCGTCATGAAGGGTGGCGTGCGCGAAAGCAACCGCTTGTAACTATCGACAAGAAGTCGGAAAAACACCCGGTCCGTGGCATTCGCCACGGGATTTTGTTCTTTAGCGGGCGCGAGGGGCATGAGCCTTAGTCGATCTTTCGTGGGTTGCCAGCGATGCTTACCATTGCCTTCGTTATGATGTTCGCCACGTTGCTGGTTTTCCTGCTCTGGAACATCTTCATAAGATGCCGCTATCTCTGGCGGACGCGCAAGTTGCGTCGCCGGCATCGTGGAGGAGCGGGTGCAGGGCCCGGGAAATCCCGACCATAGGCCGGCACGGCTTGTTTACCCCTGGCAAGCAACGTTGCTCAAGAAAGGGAAGCATGTGTGAGGCGCTAAAACCTTGCGCTTGCGGCGAATTACTCTTAGCTCTCACCAGGTCGGACACACCAAGTCATTTGGCTTGTAGCGGCCCTGCCGCGAATTTGGCGTCGAGTTCCAGTGTAATTGCAACCACCGCTGCGCCACGAGCGTTTCTATGCGGTGATCGAGTGGGTTCCATGCTTGATGCGGAGATTGATGGATGCCTAAGGATACGACGATGACTGAACGTGATCGTAAGTCACGGACAAAGCTCAGCTCTTCGAAAGCCAGTGATGCTAGCGCTGCTGTGCCGAAGGCCGAAGACCCAAGCGAGGGCACTCCAACGGCCTCGAAGCCTAGAAGCGCCAAAACGGGAACTGCGACGTTAAAGGCCCAACAGCCAAAGACGCCGAAGCCAGCCGCTCAAAAGCCGCGGTCGTCAAAGCCAAAGAGCAAGCCGGCCGGAGTAGCGGCCAAGAAAGACCCCAAGACCACGTTGGCAAAAAGCGCAACGTCGCCAACAAGGATGGCGGTCAAGAAAGCGGCAAAGGCCGTCGCAAAGACGACAACAAAGGCGAAAGCGCCTGCGAGGCCGCCGAGGAAAGGTGTTGCCACCACGCCGGTCGCAGCCAAGCCCAGTGCTCGGACCAAGTCTGTGAAACTAAAGGCTAAGCCGACTGTGGTCGCACCTGCAGCGCCGAGGCTGGGTCAGGCTCTTAACGCGACAGTTCCGGCCGCGGTTGCAGTGAACACGAAGCTCGTGGACATCGCCCATGCGAATGTCAGTGCTGGCTTAGAACTCGCGCGCGATCTGGTGCACGCTAAGACGCCGATGGAAGCGATGCGTGTTGGGGTTGCCTATTGGTTTGGCCACTTGGGCGCCGTACAGGCGCAAGCTCGCGAGCTGCAGAGTCTCTCGGCTGCCTGGGTAAAGTCGGCCAGCGAGCACAGTCACTCGGAATAGCGCACGGCGTTGGCGGAACTTGCGACTCGAATTCGCTACCCATTGACATAGACTGACGGTCGCTACCGTTGGCTTTTGGAGATGTCATGCTGCGCGAGGATTTGACGTTCGTTGGGACGTGCGACATCGCCGGACTCGTCCGCGGCAAGGGATTTCCGTCCACCGAGCTACCCACTCGACGTAAGGTCGGCATTGGATGGACGCACTCCAATCTGATGCAGACTTGCTTCGGACCCATCCTCGACACGCCATTTGGGACGGCGGGCGACCTTATGATCGTTCCTGACCCGTCCGCTGAGGTCCATGTGGATTTCCGCGATGGGTCCGCGCCCGAGCACTTCTTCCTGGGGGACATCTGCAACACGGACGGTACCTCATGGGAATGCTGTGTACGCGCATTTCTGCGGCGTGCGATCGACGCACTGAATGAGGCGTGCGGGCTCGAGCTCCTGGCAGCTTTCGAGCAAGAGTTTGTTTACACAGGTGTAGAAGATGTGCCTGGGCATGCTTACAGCCTCAACGCCTTTCGGCGTCAGGGAATTTTTGGTGAAATGCTGATAGCGGCTATTCGCGCCGCGAGCATCCATCCCGATTCCTTTTTGGCTGAATACGGTCCACGGCAATATGAGATGACGGTGGGCCCCGACTCGGCGCTTGCGGCGGCGGATGCGGCCGTCATATCGCGAGAAATGGCCCGCGGTGCAGCCTTTCGCTTGGAGAACCGTGTCATCTTTTCACCGATGCCGGTCGCGGACGGCGCCGGAAACGGTGTTCATATTCATTTCAGCCTGCACAACGCATCGGGGAAACCAGAGACGAGCGATCCAGCGGCCCCACTTGGCCTGAGCACTGTTGCTGCTCGGTTTGCCGCCGGCGTGTTACATCACCTTCCTGCTCTTTGCGCGGTAACCGCGCCATCGCCGGTGTCCTATCTAAGACTGACCCCCAATCGCTGGGCGCCAACCGTGGCTGACCTTAAGCTCCAAGATCGCGGCGCCGCGCTTCGAGTTTGTCCCGTCTTCGAAGCCGGGGGAGAGGAGAGCCGCCAAGCGCAGTTCAATCTTGAATTCCGAGTCTGCGACGCCGCCGCGAGTCCCTACCTGGCGCTCGGAGCATTGGTTTTCGCCGGTGCCGATGGCGTCGCTCGACAGATGGAGATTCCTGAGACGGAGACGGCTCTTCCGACTTCCCTAAACGCCGCACTCGACCTCATGGACGCGAGTACTGCGATGAAGACCTGGTTTGGGCCGGTCTTCTTCGAAGCCTATATGCGCCACAAGCGATCGGAGGTCGTCTACGTAGCGGATCTCTCGGAAACCGAGCTGTGCGCGCGTTACGCACAGATTTACTGACGACATCATTCGCTAGACATGTGCACGCGGAGCCTCTTGCCTAGGACGCGCGGGAACCAGGGACGAGACGAAGGACTTCCTCGGTGTTGAGCATACGGCAATAGCCTTGGAAGCACGCAAGGGCCGCTTCGTGGCGCGCCTCGGTCTCGGCAGCGCACGCGTCGTGGACGCATGTCATATAGAACCCCCGATCTGCGCCGTCCCTGACAGCGTGATCGATGCATTGGTCGGTCAGGCAGCCGACCACAAACACATCTTCGATGCCCATATTGCGCAAGAGATAGTCCAGCGTCGTCGAATTGAAGACGGACGAGGAGGATTTGGGCAGGATGAGTTCGTCGTCTTGAGGCGAGAGCGCCGAGATCACCTGCGCTTCGCACGAGCCTCGGGGAAAACCCATGTTGGATAGCTTGTAGTCGAGGCTTCTGTCGCGGCCGTCGGCGGTAAGGTTCTCAATCACTGTGAAAATCACCTCAAGTCGCGCCATTCGGAAAGCGCGAAGCAGGTGACTGACGTTTGGTAATAGCCGCTTTGTCAGCGCTTCACGAAACTCAGGCCGGCTCGTAGACTCTTCAGGCCCACAGGTTCCGTTCTGCACGTCAATCACGAGCAGCGCCGCTTTGCCTTTCTGGATTGGCCGATCGCGGTTGACGGAGGCAAAAGACGTCATGGCATCGAAGCTCTGTTGTGCTAGCACATTCGACAGGATGAAATAGCCGCCCCAAATCGTCGACGACCTTCATAGGAGCCTAGCATGTTCAGATGTTTCGTCGCTGCCTTGACCTTCGTGTTTCTCTTGGTGCCCGCGGTCGCCGACGACCGTCTCGCCGATATCGAGGCGATTGACGACGTTGTTGCTCGGCTGGACGAAGCTTTTGTACAGAAGGATGCCGAGGCGATCCGGTCACTCATGACGAAGGACCACATTGCCGTCGTGCCTTACAGTTCGGCGCCGGAAACTGTCGAACAGGCTATTGCTTCGCTCCCCCAACTCGAATTTAAGCAGACCGATATATCCGAGCCCACCGTAACAATGCTCGGACCAGACAGCGCCATGCGGACACTGACGGCCAGGTTCGAAGGCTCATTCGGCGGCGAGGCCTTCGACAACAAGGTGTTCATTACCTCGATAATGAAGCGAATAGACGGCAAGTGGCTTGAGAGCTTCTATCAGGTGACGAACCTTGCGCCCTAAGCGGCCAAGTCAACTTCAGTCCGGCGCTTTGACTGCAGGGCTTCCATCAGGTCCGCAAGCAGCAGAACTTTTCGATGAGATCGTCGGCGGATCCGGCCTGCGCATCGAGCGGATTGTCTCCGCGGGCCAAGAAACGCCGAGGGGCGAATGGTACGATCAGGAAAGCGATGAGTTTGTGCTGCTGGTCTCGGGTGCTGCTGGTTTGCGGATAGATGGCGAAACCGAAGATCGCGTACTTAGGCCTGGAGACTGGTTGATACTACCCGCCCACTGCCGCCACCGAGTGACTTGGACACAAGCTGCGCCGCCCACCATATGGTTGGCAGTCCATTATTGTGCGTCGCCGACCAATAGCGACGGTAAGGAGTGACTCCGATGGAAACGGCTTGGATGCCCCAGGACGAGCACGGCAAGATTCACGACCGCGCTGAGCTTCTTGAAAACGTGTACGCTTTTCCGCTACAGCGGAAGGAGCCGCTTACCGATGCGGCCTATGTAAAGAACGCGCTGGCCCGCTTCGATCAGGTCGACGGCCTAAGCGATTCCGATCGAGACCTTGCTTTGAAAAATATAAGGAAAGCTGCCGCACACTACGGGGTCGCGTTGCATGAGAACGATTGGTGGGAGCTCGGACGTTAGCCGCTCGATCGTAAGTCAATGACATCAGTCATAGCGTCGGGTCGTGCCGCCGCGTCCGACGGCGGTGGCGTCAGCGCGTATTCCCTCGCTAACCCTTTGAGGGTCGACCTCCAGAGCCTGGAGAGTAAACAAGATCCCTTCGCCTTCTTTGCCGGGCTGCGCGATGCAGGACCGGTTATACCCTTGAAGATGCCCTTTGTCGGCCGTGTCTGGGCGACGACGACGTACGATGCGACGTCAGCCATGTTGAAGGATAATCGGCTCTTCGTGCAGGAAGGCCGACATGCGGGGAAGTCGGGTGTCGCGGGTTTGTCCTGGTGGATGCCCCACGCCATCAAAGTTCTCAGCAACAACATGCTGCTCAAGGATGAGCCAGACCACCGGCGCTTGCGCCGGCTTGTCGACCAGGCGTTTCAGCGCCGACTCGTCCGGGGTATGCGCGGCGAGATCGAGGCCCTAGCGGATCAGATTCTCGATGAGACGGAAGGGCGTCATGAGATCGACCTTGTCTCCGCTTATGCGCGCCGGTTTCCGTTGGAGGTCATCTGCTGGCTCTTAGGGCTACCCGAAGAGAATCGTGGAAAGTTTGCAGAATGGGCGAACCACATGACTTCGGCTTTGCGAGGCTTCGCCGCGTTGCGGATCGTGTTTACGATGCCGGGCGTGGTCAAGTATGTCCGTGAGCAGATCGAAAAGTGCCGCAAGAATCCGCGCGAAGGGCTCATAAGCGAGTTGGTTCAAGCGGAGGAGGATGGTGATAAGCTGAGCGAGGATGAGCTGTTGTCCATGGTGTTCCTGCTACTCTTCGCAGGTTTCGAGACCACGACGCATTTCATCACCGACAGCGTGATGGCGCTTGAACAGAACCCCGAGCAAAAAGCTTTTTTGTTCGACAATTTTCACGCGCGAATGGAACGGGCGACGGAGGAACTCGGTCGCTATACGACACCGGTGCAAAGTACGAAGCCCCGTTACGTTGCCGAAAATTGCGAGTTCTTTGGCCAGAAGCTTCAGCGCGGGGAGAATATTGTCGGCTTCTTGGCGGCCGCGAACTACGACCCAGCTGCGTTCGATGAACCGGGCAAGCTAAAGCTCGATCGACTGCCCAATCCGCATCTTGTATTCGGTACGGGCATTCATTTTTGTCTTGGCATGCAGCTCGCACGGGTTGAGGTGCAATCGGCACTGTCTCGCCTCTATGCGCGCTATCCCAACTTAGAAATACCGGCTCCCGACGAGCTTCAATGGATCAAGCGCTTTGGACTTCGCGGCGTGTCCGCGCTTGCAGTCCGACCCCATGGCGGCGAGATGTGCCGCGCGGCTTGACGCACGCCGACCCATGCGACGATCGCCACCACGACTGTGGCCAACGCGCGTAAGCCCGAAGGCTTAAGCACGCGGCGCATCGAGCTGCTCCTTTAGCCAGGTTCCCATACGCTCACGCATTGTCTTGTAGGCAACGCGCAACATGCGTCCCATGTTCATGAAACCGTGCACCGTGCCTTCATAGCACTCGTACTCGACCGGGACACCGGCGGCGGCAAGGCGTTCGGCATACTCGGCGCCTTCGTCGCGAAATGGATCGAAACCCGCCGTGGTGATAAGCGTTGGCGGCAGACCTGAATCGTCCTCGTACAGTGCCGGAATCGCGCGCGGGTCCGCAATCGGCCAGGCATGCCCAAAGTAGTGGTTGAAGAACCAATAGAGCATGTCCTCGGGGATCGGGAACTGATCGACAAGCTCTTTGCGCGACGGCTGTTTCGCGCGCAGGTCCAGCGCTGGATAGATCAAGAGCTGCGCAGCCGCAGGTGCAACGAGCCGGCCCTTGGTCTCATGCAGCGCGACGGCGGCGAGGGATCCACCGGCGCTATCGCCCGCAACGGCAATTCGTGCCGGGTCGATAGACAAGTCTAGCGCGGCGACCGTTAGCCATTCGAGCGCGGCCACCCCATCGTAGACGGCGGCCGGGAAGGGATGCTCGGGGGCGAGGCGGTAGTCCACTGAGTAGACAGCGGCGCCCGTGTCGACACATAAGGCGCGGCAGAGATTGTCGTGGGTGTCGATGTTTCCGAGAACACCGCCGCCACCATGGAAGAACAAGATCCCGGCGCCGCTCGGGTTTGGCGCCACGTATTCGCGGATGGGAATCGGGCTCGCGGGGCCGGCAACTTCGAAGTCGCGCGTCGATCCGACCTCGATGAGGGGGACTTCGGTTTTCGAGATGGAGCGGCGATACTCCGCTCGCGCCTTTTCATGGCTCATCCGCCACAAAGGATTCGTCGTTGACGACGAAACCCAAAAGAGCAGCGCCTCGGTCTCGCGGTCCAATTTCACCGGTGCCCGTCCTGATTGTCCAATGCGAAGATGAGTGCCGTGCGCAGCAACGAAAAGAAGCGACACCGTACCTAGCGGAATTGTCCCTCCGGGGTAAAGCTTTTCGGCCCGCCGATCCCAGATCTTACCGTACTTCGACACGTCTCTACCCAAGCGCTTCTGTCGAAGATTGAAGAGCTTGAGGGGGCGTGTCTATCCACGCCTTGTCCGCCTGGGCTGAAAGCGCCCTCATCATCGACGCCATCACGGTTTCAGTTTTCGAACGAGGACGACGATCAGTGGAAGAGATTGTGTTGGGCGGCCGCGGGCCCGCGCGGCCACGCGTCGATCGCGCGAGCCCAGAATACTGCAAGGCATTCGAGGCCCATCTTCGCTAGGGCGAGACCATCCAGCTCGGCGGGGGCGCGGGGCTCAAGGGCAAGGCGGGCGGCGTCTCGGAAGACCGCCCTACGACGCGCTACATTTGGCTCACGCGGGGGGACGGCAAGGTGCGCCTTTCCCGCGCGGCCAATGACGGCCGCGTCTTCGCCTGGGACGATCCTCCGCCCACGGGCCATCCGGGCGAGGACTATCGCTGCGGCTGCTGGGCCGAGCCATATGTGCCGGCGGAGCCGTCCGTCCCCGGTGCCCAACAGTTCTTCAACATCACCCTGCAGGACGTCTCTGACGAAGGCCCGCCTTGGCCAGCAAGGAGTGGCGATCCGTGCGTGTCTTCGCGCTCTAGAGGGACAATGCCCTGTTCGTGGGCTGGTCATGTCGAGAGGTGGACGGTGGTGGTGCCCCAGGCCGGACTCGAACCAGCACGCCCTTGCGGACAACAGATTTTGAGTCTGTCGCGTCTACCATTCCGCCACTGGGGCCAAAGCCACTGATGTCCAAGGTGCGCGAACATGGGGCAAGCCCTGCGCCCGGTCAATATCTTCGGTTGCGTTCAGGATACCCGGCATCGCATCGCAGAGACGAAGTTCGACACCTGCGATGGACAGCGGCGGCGTCGCCCGCTAAAGGAAGCGCCATGTTCAGGCGCGCCTACGACAAGATGATGGATCTCGCGGCGCACCGTAGGGCGCCCTGGGCGCTCGCGGGCGTGTCTTTTGTCGAGAGCTCCGTCTTCCCCATCCCGCCCGATGTGATGCTGATTCCGATGGTGCTCGCCGAACGGCAGAAGGCCTGGCTCTTCGCTGCCATCGCCACCATCGCGTCGGTTCTCGGGGGCATTTTTGGCTATATCATCGGGTATTTCCTGTTCGACACGATCGGTCAGCCCATCCTGAACTTCTATGGCTATGGCGAGAAATTCGAGGACTTCGCGGCGCGCTATAACGAGTTTGGCGCCTGGATCGTGTTTATCGCGGGCGTGACTCCGTTCCCCTACAAGGTCATCACGATCGCCAGCGGCGTCACTCAGCTGAACTTTTTTGTGTTCATGGTTGCGAGCGTCCTGGCGCGGGGGATCCGTTTCTTTGCGGTCGCCGGCCTACTTTATTGGTTCGGGCCCCCGATCAAGGGCTTCATCGACAAGTATTTCGGCCTCTTATCGATCGTCTTCGTGATCCTCTTGATTGGCGGGTTCGTGCTCATCAGATATGTGATGTGAGCATGGATGACACGCGTGACAGCCTCGCCGGGCAGCTAATGGCGGTGAGCGCCGTTCTCTCCGGTGCTGCGCTTCTAACGATCTTGGCCGCGCACGCCTTCGAGGAGTTCGGCGGCTACGCGCCGTGCCCGCTCTGTCTTCAAGAGCGCTACGCTTACTATTTCGGGGTGCCCGCAGCGGTGGTCGCCTTCTTCGCCGCGCGGAGCGAAAGCTTCGGCGTTGCCCGACTCGTGCTTGTGCTGATCGCGATCGGGTTTCTCATCAATATGGGTCTTGGCATCTACCACGCGGGAGCGGAGTGGAAATGGTGGCCTGGGCCCGACACTTGCGCCGGTGGGTTTGACCTCGAATGGGGCGAGGAGGGCATCGTGGAAACGCCCGTCATCCGCTGCGATGAGGCGCCCTGGCACTTTCTTGGCCTGTCGTTCGCGGGCTGGAACGTCGTTGTTTCCGCAGCTCTAGCCGGATTGGCGTTTTGGGCCGCGGCCCGGCGCACCTGAATCGCCCTTTTCGATGTGCACTCACGACAATTTCAAATGCCTTGATTCGCGGCTCGCGCTGCAACGCTGTTACGTAAGTCTCGAGAGTTTCACTTTTTCGGAGGTAACGATGACCCAGATTCGAGCGTTGTTTGCTGGCCTCGTGGCCATTTTTCTCGTGGCGTCTGTGCCCGCATCCGCAGCTGATGTGAAAGCCTTTAGCCCAGAGGCCTTAGCTGAAGCGCAAAGCGCCGGGAAGCCGATCCTTGTGGATGTCTTCGCCGAGTGGTGCTCGACCTGCAAAGCGCAGAAGCCAATCCTTGCGGACCTCAAGAAGCAGCCGAAGTACAAAGATCTCGTGGTCCTGACGGCCGATTTCGACAAGGACAAGGAAGCCCTCAAGGACTTGGGCGTCCAAAAGCAGAGCACGTTGATCGTGTTCAAGGGCGATCAGGAACTCGTGCGGTCAATCGGCTCGACAGATCCGTTGGCGATCGAAGGGATGCTCGACCTGACGCTGCTCTAAGCGTCTCGTCGAAGACGCGCCATGATCGCAACGCTCGGGCTCGCGCTCCTTGCCGGCATCCTGTCGGTCCTGTCGCCCTGCGTCTTGCCACTTCTGCCCATCGTCTTCGGCACGGCGCAAAGCGAACATAGGCTAGGGCCGGCGGCACTCGCCTGCGGCGTCGCTGTATCCTTCACTGTCATCGGCTTGTTCGTCGCCACGATCGGCTTCGCGATTGGCCTCGATACGGACTTTTTCAGAATGGTGGCGGCGGTGCTTCTCATCGCCTTTGGCGTTGTACTGATAGTGCCGAGTTTGCAAGCGCAGGTCGCTCTCGCCGCGGGACCGGTTGGAAATTGGGTCGACGACCGTTTTGGTGGCTTCAGTGGCAACAGCCTTTGGGGCCAGTTTGGCGTTGGCGCACTCTTGGGCGCCGTCTGGGTCCCTTGTGTGGGCCCAACGCTCGGCGCGGCTTCTGTCTTGGCGGCCAAGGGCGAAGATCTCGGTCAGGTTGCGCTGACAATGCTCGCATTTGGTGTCGGCGCCGCGCTGCCGCTTATGGCGCTGGGCTTTGCGTCACGCGAGGCGACGCAGCGGTGGCGCGGTCGGCTCGCAGAGGCCAGCAAGAGCGGCAAAATGCTGCTCGGAGCGCTGCTCGTCATCGTCGGGCTGCTGGTGGCGACTGGCGCGGACAAGGCGCTAGAGACCTACCTCGTCAACGCATCTCCAGATTGGCTCAACAGCCTTACCACCCGCTATTAGCCCAGGCCCAAGCACCTGTTTCGTACTTACGGCTCCAGCTCGGTATCCCAGTAGAGATAGTCCAGCCAGCTTTCGTGCAAATAGTTGGGCGGGAACAGCCGCCCGTTGCGGTGGAGCTCGAATACTGTGGGTCTGTATGGCGTCTGCGCCGGCCACAGCTTACCTCTGCTCGGCATCTCCCCGCCCTTGGCAAGATTACAGGGCGCGCACGCTGTCACCACGTTGTCCCAGCGTGTAAGCCCGCCTCGATTGCGGGGGATGAGATGGTCAAAGGTGATATCTTTGCCGCTCCCGCAATACTGACAGGTGAAGCGGTCACGCAGAAACACGTTGAATCGCGTGAAGGCAGGATAGAGCGCCGGGCGCACATAGTTCTTTAGCGAGACGACACTTGGCAGTTTCATCTCGAAAGAGGGCGAGTGCACCGCGTGATCGTACTCGGACACGATGTTCACACGGTCCAGGAAAACCGCCTTCACCGTATCCTGCCAATTCCACAAAGAGAGGGGATAGTAAGAGAGGGGACGATAGTCTGCATTCAGCACGAGCGCGGGATATGTCCCCGGTGCGGCCGATGCGGTTGCGACGTTCAAGGCCCTCAAGTCCTCTTCATTGCCCGTCGCACTCGGGCAGCTTGGTTGCCGCGGGGGATACTATAAGCACGTGTCACGAATGTGAAGAACCCTAGATGATGTGATTGTGACACTCTCACCCCGCCGTTAGCGCGCCTGCGAAGGCTTGTGTAAGAAACTGGCCCCCAAGTCGTAAGCCGTCGCCGTCGATGCCGTGTCCAATCCCGGTGCTTACATGCCATTGGACGCTCAAACCTGCCTGTCCCAAGGCCTCCCGCGCCATTGTCATTGCTTCGACAGGGATGACCTCGTCCATGTCACCGTGAACCAACAGAATTGCAGGGGCTTGTCCGGGCGCCGGAAGTTCCTCAACCGTCGCAAGTGCGCCGGAGTAGCCGACGATAGCCGTCGGCTTGTCTTTGCGGGTCAATCCCACGGAGAGGGCCATCATTGTGCCTTGGCTGAAGCCGACGAGCGCGAGTGATTCGGCCGTCAGTCCTTGGCGTTCCAGTTCCGCGTCGAGGAAAGAATCGAGGGCTGGGGCGGCACGCTTAACGCCGGCCCCGATGATTGACATGTCGCCCATGGATAGATCGAACCACTGGCAGCCCATGGGCGCCATGCCGCAAGGCTCCGGCGCGTTGGGCGATACAAAGGCTGCATGGGGTAGAAGAGGTGCCCACTCACGCCCGAGCCCGATCAGGTCGTTTCCGTCCGCGCCGTAGCCGTGGAGGAAAACAACCAGTTGCCTCGGCGGCCCACCAGCGGCCGGCGCCAATCGCGGACCGTCAAGCTCAGATGTTGCCATTACTTCTGGGTTCCCGCCGAGATGATGCCTAGTCGCCTTCGATATTGTCGGCCGACTTGGCATTGAGCTGGCCGTAGTTCTGTGCCCCGATGTCGTTTAGTAGGCCGAGCTGAGTTTCGATGTAATCGATATGGCCTTCTTCATCCTTCAGCAGGTCCTCGAACAACAACATGCTGACATAGTCCTCTTCCTCGCGGCAGGCCGCGCGGGCTTCCATGTAGAGGGCGCGGGCGCTGTACTCGGCCTTCAGGTCGCACTCCAGGATCTCTTTGACATTCTGCCCAATCATGAGGGGATCGAGCTTCTGCATGTTGGGGAAACCCTCGAGGAAGATGATGCGCGTTACGAGTTTGTCTGCGTGCTGCATCTCTTCGATCGACTCTTCGCGTTCCTTGTCGGCAAGCTTCTGATAGCCCCAATCGTCGAGCAACCGGTAGTGGAGCCAGTATTGATTGACAGCCGTAAGCTCGTGCGTCAGCGATTTGTTCAGATAGTCGATTACTCTGGGATTGCCCTTCATTAGAACCTCTTCTCGCTTTGTTAGTTTAGAACCGTTGTAAAGTACTTTGGCGGGCGTGGCTAGTCTGCAGGCGGCGTGTCATCGAATGGTGATCTATGTGGAAGGGACGCGGCCGAGCTCGGTCCTTCTTCGTCGTAGCCAACGATGAGTCTTACGACCAGGGGCATGCAATCCCCGCACTTCGGCTGTTTGCCTAGTGTCTTGTAGATCAGCCCAGGCGTTAAGACGACAAACGGGTCCTTTGTCCTCAATGCCCCGACGGCTTCGTGAATCTCCTCGGAAGTGAGGATGGTGCAAGAGCAAATAATCATTGCGTATTTCTTGGTGCCGCGCGTGCCCTGTTCTGCCCTTCCGCAGTAGCGTGGGGTGGCCATTTGGGTCGAACCCAAATCTCAACGAGGTGCTGCCGATCCATCGCTAGAAAATTGCGGGGATAGAGGTCTTTAAAGCGGCGACTTAGGGAATCGTCAACCAACTCACTTAGCAGCGTCTTAAACCATCTCTCACATGCTCTGTCCTTTTAGGACGCAGTTGACCATTGGGTGGGGCAAAAAATGCAGGGCAACGAACTACGCGCCGACGATCTCTACGGACAGATCGAAGGCCTGGCGGCTGAGCTTGAGGCTGAGCGTCGCGCGCGCCTCGCTGCGGAGGCAGCGAACGCAGGCACTCTGGGGCTTATCAGTGTCGTCAGTAAAAAACTGCGTCCCCCGATGGAATCGGTCACCGCTCTAACCGATAGGATTCTCGATGGGCCGCTCAACCTAGCGCAGCGGCGCGACGCAGAAACTCTTTCGCATTCGATGCATCGCATTCTCAGCGCGCTTTCTGAGGTACTCGACTTCAGCACGCTTCAGTCCGGCGAGGCCGACTTTTCGGTGGAGCCTTTCGATCTCCATGCGCTCGTCCGAGAGGCTGCCTCGGCACTACAAGCCTGTGCGGCTGCAAAGGGGTTGAGCAGCAGCGTGGACATGGCGCCAAACTGTCCTCGTCACATTGTCGGTGACGCTATGCGCGTCCGCCAGGTGCTCATGACAATGATGGAGTCCTCGATACGGGGAACCAAGGCAGGATCGATTCGCCTCTATGTGAGCGTCAACGATGCCGCCTCACCGGTGACGGTACGCTTCGACATTACAGACACGAGTCCTGGCCTCACGCCGCAAAAACAGGTCGAGCTGTTTCAGCCGTCGGCCGATACTTCGCGGCCCGACGGTGGTCTTGGAATGCCGATCGCGCGGCGGATCGCGGAGGCGATGGGGGGCGAGGTTTCCTGCGATAGCGCTACGGGACAGGGCGCATTGTATTGGTTCACATTCAAGGCCATTGTCGACGAAAGCACGACAGAGGACGGCGAGATGGAGTCCGCTTCGGCCGAGTTGATTGAACTCGATGTCGAGGACGCGGTCGTGCCGCCGGAGGCTATGCTTGAGGAGGTCGACGCGGAGCCGACTATAGGCGAGATGGTGCCGACGCCCGTGCCCGAGTCGCTCCCGGAACCGAAAGCTGAACAGGCGCCTGCGTCCGAGCCGGCAATCGAGCCCGCGCCTGAGCCCGAGTATATCCAGCAGGCCACGACAGACGTAGCTTCAAAACGCGAGCATGCGGGGTCTCTTGCCGGTCATGTCCTCATGATCGAGGACAACTCGGTCAACCGGTTGCTGATCGGGGCCTATCTGGACGAGTTTGGTGTCACCTTCGATGTCGCAGAGACCGGCGCGGCCGCGCTGCTGTGTCTGGACCAGCGTCCCTACGATGCCGTGCTTATGGACACAGTCCTCCCGGACTATCGTGGGCTCGACTTGGCGCAGCGCATACGGTCGCAAGAGTCGACGACCTCGCATGTGCCGATCGTCGCGCTCACGACGCTCTCGGATACAGAAGACGATCAGACCTATGTTGAGGCGGGCGTTAATGCCTCGGTGGACAAGCCAATCCAAGGGCTCGAACTCTATGCGGCGCTCGTGCCGCTCGTTTCCTCAAAGAAGGAAGAAGCCGTAGACAACGATGAAGCCTTAGACAACAAAGAAGCCGTCGACAAGGAAACAGCCTCAGACGAGGACGCTACGTGGACACCCGTCTTCTGAGAACGCTCCAGAGAAGTTCTCGTCAGCCGGCTTTGGCAAGGGCGTCGACGTTATCGTTCACGAGTCCAACGATGCCAGTCATGATCTCGTTGAGTTGGAAGTCCTTGGGCGTGTAAACGGCGGATGCGCCGCATTGCTTGAGGATGTTGACGTCCTCCTGCGGAATAATGCCTCCGACCACCACCGGTACATCGCTCATCCCCGCCTCGCGGAGTTTCTGCACCACATCGCGCACAAGCGAGACATGGGATCCGGAGAGGATTGAGAGACCCACGACATGGGCTTTCGCTTCCTTGGCCTGGGAAACAATCTCCGCAGGCGTTAAACGAATGCCGTCATAAACCACCTTCATGCCCACATCGTCGGCTCGTACGGCAATCTGTTCCGCGCCATTCGAGTGGCCGTCGAGCCCAGGTTTGCCAACCACGAATGTCAGTGTACGGCCTAGTTTGCCGGACACCTGGCTGACCAGATCGCGAATCTCGGACATGCGTGCGTCGTCGACTTCGTGTGTCGCGCCGATGCCGGTGGGTGCTCTGTATTCGCCGAATACCTCACGAAGAACCGTGCCCCACTCACCGGTGGTAACGCCAGCTTTTGCGGCGGCAATTGAAGGAGGCATAATATTGCGACCTTCGACGGCGGCTTCTTTCAAGTCGGCTAGAACCTGGTTCACCACCGCATTGTCCCGGTTCTGCCGCCAGGCCTGCAGTGCGGCGATCTGCTCGAGCTCCACCGATTCCGGAACGGTCAGGATACCTTCTACGCCCGAGTCGAGCGGCGAAGGCTCAGTTTCCGTATAGGCGTTGACGCCCACCAGAACTTGATCCCCTCTTTCGATGTCGGCCACACGCGCCGCATTCGAAGCAATCAGCGACTCCTTCATATAGTCGATGCCAGCCACCGCACCGCCCATGGCATCCAACTTGGCCAGTTCCGCCCGGGCTTGTTCCTTCAGCTCTTCGACCTTCTGATCGATCACATCCGATCCGTCGAAAATATCCTGGTACTCCAACAGGTCTGTCTCGTAGGCCACAATCTGCTGCAACCGCAGCGACCATTGCTGATCCCATGGGCGCGGCAAGCCCAGTGCCTCGTTCCAGGCAGGGAGCTGCACGGCGCGCGCGCGGGATTTCTTCGACAACGTTACGGCCAGCATCGAAAGTAGAATTCGATACACGTTGTTCTCCGGCTGCTGCTCGGTCAGGCCAAGCGAGTTGACCTGCACGCCATAGCGGAAACGGCGCAGCTTGGGTTCCTCGACGCCGTAACGCTCCCTTGTGATTTCGTCCCAGAGGTCCACGAAGGCTCGCATCTTCGAGACCTCAGTGATGAATCGGACTCCCGCGTTCACGAAGAAGCTGATGGCTGCAACGACCTTCGGGAATCGCTCCTCTGGAACTTCTCCGGATTCCTTCACCCGATCTAGCACAGCCTGCGCGGTTGCCAGCGCGAAAGCCAGCTCCTGCGCCGGCGTCGCACCCGCTTCCTGCAGGTGATATGAGCAGACATTGGTCGGGTTCCACTTCGGCACTTCCTGGTTCGTGAACACGATCACGTCCTTGATGAGCCGCAACGAGGGGTCCGGCGGAAACACATAGGTGCCGCGCGAGAGATATTCCTTGATGATGTCATTCTGCACGGTGCCCGTTAGTTTGGCTCGGTCCGTGCCCTGTTCATCTGCAAGAGAGACGTAGAGAGAGAGCAACCACGCGGCCGGCGCATTGATCGTCATCGACGTGTTCATCTCGCCGAGGGGGATGCCGTCCAGCAGCGTTCTCATGTCACCGAGATGCGAGACGGGTACGCCAACCTTCCCCACTTCACCTCGCGCCAACGGCGAGTCGGAGTCGTATCCCGTCTGCGTTGGCAGATCGAAGGCGATGGAAAGCCCAGTCTGCCCCTTGGCCAAGTTCTTCCGATACAGTTCATTCGACGCCTTCGCTGTCGAATGGCCTGCATAGGTGCGGAACATCCACGGTCTGTCTCGCACCGGCTTGTCGCTGTCTGTTTTGCCGCTCATCGCTACTGCCGAAATTGTCCCCTGTTGGTGTGCGGTGCATCGAAGCATGCTCGAGGCTTGTGAGCAACATGCGGTTCAAAAGGTTGTAAATGGGATGGTGGACCTATCCTAGGCATGCAAAGTGGTTGGGGCTGTGCCAGTACCCGCAACGCATAATCGATTCTTCCTCTGGCAAGATGCGCTTCTTTTTGCTAACCCTCCTGTCCGATTAAGGCAGCCCTGCCAAAATTTGGGCAATTCCAAGAGAGCCCCGGCGCTTTTGGCGCTGGCTAGCAGATTCGATCTGCGGCCCGCAAAAATGTTGCAGTTGCGAGATGGATCGAACACAATTCTCGCCGCTGCGAAAAATAGCGCCCCGACAGATATAGGATGGGTGGGACAACTGGATGAATGAGATGTCGATAGGTGAAGTGTCAGCAGATGCACCCGCTCCGCGCGGCGAAATCAAGGATCTTTACGAGGTCGGTGAGATTCCGCCCCTCGGTCATGTGCCGAAGAACATGTACGCCTGGGCGATTCGCCAGGACCGCGAAGGTCCTCCAGATGAAGCCATGCAGGTCGAAGTGGTGCCTACTTGGGAGCTAGACTCTCATGATGTGCTCGTTCTCGTGATGGCCGCGGGTGTCAATTATAACGGCGTTTGGGCGTCGCTCGGCACACCGATTTCCATGTTCAACGTTCATAAGAATGCTCTTCATATCGCGGGTTCCGACGCATCGGGCATCGTCTGGGCCGTCGGCTCCAAGGTTACGCGCTGGAAGGTCGGCGACGAGGTCGTCATCCACTGTAACCAGGACGATGGCGATGACGAGGAGTGCAACGGCGGCGATCCGATGTTCTCCACGTCGCAGCGCATTTGGGGCTATGAGACGCCGGATGGCGCATTTGCGCAGTTCGCCCGCGTTCAGGACCGGCAGCTTCTGCCACGTCCGCAGCACCTCACGTGGGAAGAGGCGGCTTGCTACACACTCACACTGGCTACGTCTTATCGCATGCTGTTCGGACATCGTCCGCATACGCTCAAGCCGGGTCATAACGTCTTGGTTTGGGGCGCGTCGGGCGGCCTGGGATCGATGGCGATTCAGCTTTGCGCAACGGCGGGCGCTAATGCCATTGGCGTTGTGTCCGAAGACGACAAGCGCGACTTCGTTATGTCGCTTGGCGCGAAGGGTGTGATCAACCGGAAAGACTTCAATTGCTGGGGCCAGCTGCCGAAAGTGGGTACGCCGGACTTCGACATGTGGCTCAAGGAAGCCCGTAAGTTTGGTAAGGCGATCTGGGACATCACCGGTAAGGGCGTAAACGTGGATTGCGTGTTTGAGCACCCGGGTGAGGCAACGTTCCCGGTTTCAACCTTGATCACTAAGCGCGGCGGCATGATCGTGTTCTGCGCCGGTACCACCGGCTACAACCTGACCATGGACGCACGCTACGTGTGGATGCACCAAAAGCGGGTTCAAGGATCGCATTTTGCGCATTTGCAGCAAGCCAGCATGGCGAACAAACTCGTGATCGAGCGCCATATCGATCCCTGCATGTCCGAAGTGTTCCCATGGGATCAGATCCCCAAGGCGCATATGCGCATGTGGAACAATGAGCACCGTCCCGGCAACATGGCCGTGCTGGTGAGCGCTCCTGTTACAGGGCTTCGTACGTTCGAGGACGTGATCGAGGCGAGCGAGGAGACACACGGCAAGGCCTAAGGGCTCGCTGACACAAGGCTTTCGGCTGTCTCAGCAGCCACGCTACGCCCTGGACTATTCAGTCTGGGGCGTTTGCGTTTTTGGGTGAACGTCTTTGAAACGCAGCCCAGTATGCGGTGATGGCCAGCCTCATCGGACGCGGCGCGTAGCATTCGATGCCATTTGTTGCTTGCTAATCCGTTTGGTCCTCAGAAACGTAACAGGTACAGCGCTCAAGCAGCCAAATGAGCGGACTTCAGGCTCTTTAGGGCCGCACTTCGGTCTCGTCTGGGATCGCCTTTAAACTTCGCATTTGACTCCCGAAGCCGGCCGGGCTTCGTTGTCTGTAATCTCATAAATCAAGCTTTCCGAGGATAATGCCGTGAACGCCCCCGAAACCACCACCGAACGTTTGATTCCGCTACTGGATGCCGCTGCCGAATCCGCCGAAAAACTGGGTTCGGTGACCATTGAGGCTGTGAAAGGCAAGCTTGCACCCAACGGAAAGATCGACAACGCGGCACTGGAGCGTGAGCAGCATGTCGCACAC
>JARFRF010000023.1 GCA_029287395.1 Methyloceanibacter sp.
CAGTGTCCTGCCCGCCGTTCTTGGCTCCGGGCTGATTTTCGGCTCCGGCCATCGCAGGTGCTCAATTCCGGGAAAGCCTTGAGAGAACCGACTGGTTCCCAAGCTTCGCGCGCACTTTAGTTAGGGAATCCCGAGTGTCAAGAAAGTCCCACGCATGATTGTGCTGCTTTGGTGGGGGGTCGGCGGATTCGATATCGCGCTTAAAGATTGGAGAAGAAATCGGTCAGAAAACCAGCACAAAAACAGTCGCTTGTCGGCACCCAGTGTTAGGGGCTAGCCCGCGTCACGAAGCTGTTCGGCCGTGTCCAGATCGACGGATACTAACTGACTCACACCGCGCTCCTGCATGGTCACACCGAAGAGACGGCTCACACGGGCCATGGTCAGCGGATGGTGAGTGATGATGAGGAATCGAGTCTGGGTTTCCTTCGACATTTCATCCATCAACCGGCAGAACCGGTCCACATTCGCGTCATCTAGCGGGGCATCCACTTCGTCCAGCACGCAGATGGGCGAAGGGTTGGTGAGGAAGACCGCGAAAATCAGCGCCAGGGCGGTGAGTGCCTTCTCGCCGCCCGACATGAGCGACAAGGTTTGGGTCTTTTTGCCCGGGGGCTGGGCAAAGATTTCGAGACCGGACTCAAGCGGATCGTCGGAATCGACAAGCCTCAGCTCAGCCGTGCCGCCCCCAAACAGCGTTTGGAAAAGGCGCGAGAAATGGGCATTGACGGTATCGAAGGCCTCCAAGAGGCGCTTCCGGCCCTCGCGGTTTAGACTCGAAATTCCCTGGCGCAGCTGGGCTATTGCTTCTTCGACGTCGCCCTGCTCGCGCTCCATGTCCTCCAGCTGCGCGGCAAGTTCGATCTCTTCCTCTTCGGCCCGAAGGTTCACCCCACCAAGGCGCTCCCGATCGGCCTTGAGTTTGGCCAAGCGCGGCTCTACGTCATCGAGGGTGGGCAGTTCGGTGCCTTCAGCCTGATTTGCACGTGACAGGCACTCTTCCGGCGCGCAATCGATCTGCTCTCGGATAAGCCGGGAAAGCGCCGTGCGGCGCTCGCGGGCGGCTTCGAGGCGTGCCTCGCTGCGGGCTTTGTCTTCGCGCGCCGACGACAAGCTCTCTTGGACGGCCCGTACGGCCTTCTCCTGTTCCCGCAAGGCCGTTTCGGCTTCCGCCAGTTCGTCCGCCGCTTTCGAACGGTCGCTCTCGGCCTCCGCAATCGCGTCCATCAGCTTGGCGCGGCGTTCCTCGATTTCCGCCGGGAGCTTGGCGAGAGTCTCCAAGTCCGTTGTCGTTTCCGCCTTTCGAGTGTCCAACGTCTCGATATGCATGTTGGCGTTCGCAACTCGTTTGCGCCAGAGGCCCTCTTCCGCGTTGATAGCGGCTATTCGCTCTGCACGGAGCCGAACCTCGTTTTCGAGGCTCTTCAAATTGGCTTCCGCCTGTGCTGCGTCGGAGCGGGCGGTGGCCGCATCGGACTGCGCCGTTTCCAGCGCCGCCGTCAGGCCCTCCAGCGCCAGCAGTTCCTGCAGCGCACCGACTGCAGCATCGGCCTGTTCTTTGGCTTCTTCATGCGCGGCCTTAGTCCGACTCAACGCCTCCAACAGAGCGCCAAGTTGTTTGCTGTTTGCTTGAACTTCCCGCTCCGCTGCAGCCACCGCGTTTCGCGTCTGGTCGAGTTCGGCGCGACCTTCACGGATCTTGAGACGGAGTTCCTTAGTTTTCTGACTCGCTGCCTGACTTGCCTCGGTCGCAGCTTCGAGTGCGGCCTCAGCGGCGGTCTGGGCAGTCTCGGCTTCAACCCGCATGGTCTTAAGCGATTCAAGCCGTGTGCGCTCTTCCAGGCGCGCTCCCTGAGCTGTCGTCGCGCCGGCCTGGACGCTGTATCCGTCCCATCGCCATAAATCCCCCGCCTTGGAAACGAGTCGCTGTCCTGGCTTTAAGGATGACTGAAGTAGGGCCCCTTGCTCCGGCTCGACGAGCCCAATTTGCGCCAGCCGGCGCGTCAACGCCGCAGGCCCTGTCACGAAGCTGTCTAGAGACTTCGCGCCGTCTGGCAAGGCTGGATCGTCGCCCGCTCCATCGATCTTGCGCCAATGAGCCGGGGCGCTGTCTTCCGCTGCGGCGTCCAAGTCATCGCCCAGCGCCGCGCCAACCGCATGCTCGTACCCGCTTTCGATCCGTACGTCCTCGACAATTGGCGTCCACTCGTTCTCAGGCGCTAACAGCTTTAGCAGCGTTGCCAGCTCGGTCTCGATTTCTTGGCGGGCAAGTTTGGCATCAGCGAGAGCGGTCCGAGAATGAGCCTCTTCGGACCGAGCCTGCTCTTCCTTCGCTTCGGCTTCCGAGAGAGCTGCTGCCGTGTCCTCCAGCAGCGCGGACATCCGATCGACCTCTGCGTTCAGTTCCGAAAGCGTCCCTTCGCCGCCGCTTGAGGCTTCGAGATCTGCGAGCTGCCGCGCTAGGTCCTCGGACTGAGACGAATATTGTGCCATGCGACTGGTTAGTCGTGTTTGCTCGGTCTCAAGACGGCTTTGCTCGGCCCGGGCTTCGGCAAGCTCGTTAGTTGCAGTTCGTAGCGCCGCTTCAGCCGAAGCCAAGACCGATGCCGCGCCGGCAGCCGCCTCACGCAATTGCCGTTCCAGGGCGTCGTCCGTGCTTGCCGCTTCAAGCCCCTTCTTCTCCTCAGCCAGGCCCTCAAGAACTTTGTTGGCTTCGGCGATTTGCTCCTCTTCACGCGTCAAGTCGCGCGCGGCCTGTGAAAGCTGCGTCTCCAGCTCATCTTGCCGGGCCTTTGCGCGGGCCTCTTCCCGCTCTAAGGCATCGCGGTCCACGCTGAGACGGTGCAGAACCGCCGCACGGGCGGCTTCTTCCTCGCGGAGGGGTTGCAGCTTGTCAGCTGCCTCGGATTGCAGGCGCAAGGACTCTGATTCGGCCTTGGTCTCGTCGGCTACGGTTGTCAGCGACTGCTGGAAAGCAGCCTCGTCCGTCTCGACCTGCGCGCACGCGTCTTCCCATTGCAAATGGTAAGAGAGCGCTTCCGTCTCCTGGATCTTATCTGAGATGTTGCGGTAGCGTTTGGCCTGGCGGGCCTGGCGCTTCGTCGCCTGGAGCTGTGAGGTTAGTTGGCCGATCAGATCAGCAAGACGCGCAAGATTGTTCTCCGCAGCCTTGAGACGCAGTTCGGCCTCGTGCCGCCGGCTGTGAAGGCCGGCAATGCCAGCGGCGTCTTCCAGCACACGCCGCCGCTCTAACGGCGTTGCGCTAACGATTTCTCCTATGCGGCCCTGTTGTACGAGAGCCGGCGACCGGGCGCCCGTTGCGGCGTCCTCGAATAGGAGCCGCACGTCGCGGGCTCGCACGTCCTTACCGTTGACCCGATAGGCGGAACCGGCTTCGCGCTCAATACGTCGCGTAACTTCGAGCACGTCGGCGTCGTTGAATTCAGCTGGGGCCTGGCGCTCGCTATTGTCGATGAAAAGCGTGACTTCGGCGGTGTTGCGGGCTGGCCGGTCTTGCGCGCCAGCAAAAATAACATCGTCCATGGCAGAGCCGCGCATGCTCTTGTAGGACGTCTCGCCCATTGCCCAGCGCAAGGCCTCCAGCAGGTTGGACTTACCACAGCCATTCGGGCCGACAACGCCGGTCAAGCCTTGCTCGATCGCGAGCTCGGTGGGCTCAACGAACGATTTGAACCCAAGAAGGCGAAGGCGAGAGATTTGCACCTGCTGACGATCCTTTGTCTTTAAAACTAGAACGCCCGAATTCGGGGCGGGTTAAACGCTTGCTCGGTTACAGAAACGCGACGAGACTTGAACTTGGCCAGGGACAGGGCGATTCGCAACGCTCGAGATTAAGAAGCCTGTGGTTCTATCAGGGCCTTCATCTGTTCGAAGGTCACTTCGCCTTGAAGCTTTTGACCGTTGATGAAGAACGTTGGCGTTCCGACAACGCCATATTTGCGTCCCCGCTGCTTAACTTCCGTCAATCCATCGATAATGCTTTGATTCGATGAGCATTTGTCAAATTGCGCACGGCTCATTCCACTGCTTTTCGCGATTTTGTAAAGCGCGTCCGGCCGCATCTCTTGGCTCACCCATTCGCTCTGACGAGCGAGATAGGCCTCGTTTAGCGCCAAGAACTTACTCTTTGGGGCGCATCTTGTGATGATCGCGGCCGCGCCGGCGGTCTGCCCGATGGCGAATTCGCGGATGATGTAGCGCACGCGTCCCGTGTCGACATAGGTCCGTTTTATGCGGGGAAAGACCTTAGCATGATAGGCGCGGCAATAGGGGCAAGTGAGGGATACATACTCGATAACTGTCACCGGCGCATTGCGGTTGCCATACTCGCGCTCTCCCAGCGGTCCTGGCTCCAAGAGCTGATCCTCAAGGGACGTCGCCTCCGGCGTCGCGCCGCCGGGCCCACCGCAGGCGCCGAGCGTGAGCGCACTGAGGCTCAGGACAGCACTGCTAAAGAAAATTGTGGCTGCTCTACGAAGCCGCAAAGATCACGCCCCAACGAGAGGCCACCAAGTTGGCACTACGGACTCAGCCGCTGGGTGGCGTTTCAGGTGTTCCTTCGATCGCGGCCTCGAAGGTTTCGAAAGCTATGCCATCTAGGCGCTTGCCGTTGACGAAGAACGCCGGTGTGGCGTCGACGCCGAAATCTTCATGCGCTTTCTTGCGTACGGCCACGATTTTGTCGAAGAGCTCTTTGTCTGCAAGACAGGTCTCAAAACTCTCTTCAGAGAACCCAGCCTGCTTAGCAATGAGCTTCAGCTTGTCCTTGCCGTCGGCGCCGGGCACCGCCCAGGTCTCCTGGGTCTCAAAGAGTCCGTCGACCATCGGGTAGAAGCGATCGTTTCCGGCGCAGCGGGCTAGCATCGATGCGGCCACCGCTAGTCCATCAAGGGGAAACTCGCGGAAGATGAAGCGAACCTTGCCCGTATCGATGTACTTCTCCTTCAACTGGGGAAACACCTCTTCATAGAAGTGTGCGCAATGGGGGCACGTCATTGAGGCGTATTCGACGATTACCGTATCGGCGTTCGGGTCACCCAGCACAATGTCCTCCAGCGGTCCCGCGTCCAGAAGGGCGACCAGCTCTGGATCGGCCTTTGGAGCGTCAGTCGCTTGCGGCGCCTCAGCGTTCATTACGAATAGGCCTATGGCCAAAGCGCCAAGGACTAGTGCGCCGATCGTATAAAGGCCCGTCTTGCTCTTCTTGGCCTCGGTCGAGGCGTTGCTTGTTTCTTTGTCAGCTTTTGCCACGTCGAATTCTCCGGCTTTTCCTCGGTTCGCGGTTCCCCGCGTTATTCGGCGCCTACAATCGTCGAACATGGCGAATCGAGCAAGCGGGTAAAAGTGGCTTCGCTTCAACCCCTTGTGAGCACAAAGCCTTGCTCTGGTGCCGCGAGATTCAATTCCGACGGCCTCGCGATCTCAGGCGCGCCTCTGGCTCCTGAGCGGCTAGTGCGCCCAACCGGCCCAGTGCGTGCGCCAGTTTGGCATTTTGTATGCCTGCGGATTTTGGCAACGCGTAGGCGGGGAGAGGGGGCTTCGGTGCGCGCTTAGGGCGCTTGACCCGAGATATGGGCGCCTGGAGGAAGCGCATCTCGGTAACAGCGCGGTAGCCGAAATAGGCGTTGATGCGCTCAAGGATCTGCGTGGCGCGATGTTGCACTTCAATGGCGCGTGGGCCCTCAATTCGAAGTACGAGCGTTGCTCCCTCAGACCTGTGGCCCCGCCTGTTCGGCACGCCTCCATCATCATCTTCCCAATCACGGTGCCGTCGGGGCCAGATAATTCGGTCTGGCATGGTGTGGCGGGCTAGTTCGACACCGGCGATGGCGCGCCAGTCGCTGAGGAGCGCGCTTGTCGCAAAGCCTCGCTCCCGCGCCGCTTTGTCCAGCGCTCGCTCAACAAAGGCACCGATCGCTCGCGCGCCGCCTTTGGGCCGTCGCTTCTTGTTGTACACTGCCGCTCCTTGGTTTGCGCACGAGTCTATACCATGGCGTAGAGCGATTGCGCGTGGCATGAGGACTTATGCAAGACGTTCACATGCAAAACACCGGCCCCGCCGACAACGAAGCCACGATCGCCCCCAAGCTTCTGGCTTGGTACAAGCGTGAGGGTCGTGCTCTGCCTTGGCGTGCGCCCGCAGGGACGCTGCAGGACCCCTACAAGGTCTGGCTGAGCGAAGTCATGCTGCAGCAGACGACCGTCAAGACGGTGACACCACGTTTCATCGATTTTTTGCGCCGCTGGCCCGATGTGGACGCGCTGGCTCACGCGGAGTTGGGCGAGGTCCTCGCCGCCTGGGCTGGCCTTGGCTACTACGCCCGAGCGCGCAACCTACACGCCTGTGCGCGGGTCGTGTCAGAGTCCCATGGCGGACGTTTTCCCGACACCGAGGAGGATTTGCGCAAGCTGCCAGGGATTGGCGCCTACACGTCGTCAGCAATTGCGGCGATCGCCTTCGGCAGGCCGGCATCTCCTGTGGACGGGAATATCGAGCGAGTCATTGCGCGGCTGTTCGCGATTGAAACGCCATTGCCGGCAGCAAAGCCGGAGATCAAGTCGCTTGCGGAAAAGCTGACACCTGAGACCCACGCTGGCGATTTCGCACAAGCGATGATGGATCTGGGCGCAACAATTTGCACCTCGCCGCGACCCGCTTGCGGACTTTGCCCGGTGCGGCCGGATTGCCAAGGCTTTGAAAAGGGTCTCGCGGCGCAGCTACCCTACAAGGCGGCAAAGGCCGCCCGGCCGACCCGGCGTGGCGCAGCCTTCGTAGCAGTTCGGAAAGACGGAGCGGTGCTGTTACGCGAACGGCCGC
Source organism: Methyloceanibacter sp. (assembly GCA_029287395.1). GTDB lineage: Bacteria > Pseudomonadota > Alphaproteobacteria > Rhizobiales > Methyloligellaceae > Methyloceanibacter. The sequence continues at coordinate 6,839 of JARFRF010000023.1, forward strand.
CAAAAGGCCTCCTGGGCGGCATGCTGGAAACTCCGTCCACCCCATGGTTAGAAGGATCGCAATCTGAGCCTGAAGAAGCGTACGCGCCTGTCGAAGGATCTTGGCAGAAGCTTCCTGAGACCGTGACGCATACCTTCACGCATTTCCATCTTGAACTGGCGGTTTACCGCGCCACCGTTCAGCAGCGCGCGACGCTGAGAGCCGTGGCCGAGCCTGGGCGTTGCCGTTGGGTGGCGCAGCAAGATCTCGCGACTGCCGCGTTGCCAACAGTGATGCGAAAGGTTGTCGGCTCGGCTCTGAACGGCTGAAAACGCGGATGCTAGGACGTGAGCTTCTGGCGAGCCTCAGCGCGCAATGTATCTATGGGCTTGAGTGCACCATCGGCCTCGTAGTGCCAGAACGTCCAGCCATTGCAGGCCATAGCGCCCTGGACATGGGCCCCGATCTTGTGGATGGACCCTTGCGCGTCCCCGCACGCGATCGAGCCGTCCGCGCGCACCTTTGCTTCGTGACGCGCGGCGGGATCGTAGAGCGCCGTCCCCGGCGACAGGAGACCAAGCTCTACGAGCGTGCCAAATGGCACGCGCGTTTCGGCCCGCTTCCCCTTAGCTACTTGCAACGAGGCTGGATCGAGCGTCTTGACGGATTTGAGCCTTTCGCGGGCTGCCTTGGCGTATGCGCCTTCGCGCTCAATCCCGACAAAGGCGCGGCCAAGCCGTTTGGCGGCAACGGCGGTCGTACCTGAACCCATAAAGGGGTCGAGGACCACGTCGCCAGGATGGCTCGCGGCTAGGACAATCCGCTGAAGCAGTGCCTCGGGTTTTTGCGTCGGGTGGGTTTTGCGCCCGTCTTGCTTCAAGCGCTCGGCGCCGGCGCAAATCGGCAGCAACCAATCCGACCGCATTTGCAGATCCTCGTTCAGCGCCTTCATAGATTCGTAGTTGAAAGTGTAGCGGGCCTTTTGCCCCATCGAGGCCCAGATCATTGTCTCGTGCGCGTTGGTGAAGCGGCGCCCCCGGAAGTTCGGCATGGGATTCGTTTTGCGCCAGATGACGTCGTTCAGCACCCAGAAACCGAGGTCTTGTAGCGCGGTGCCGACGCGAAAAATGTTATGATAGCTGCCGATGACCCAAAGGCTGCCATCCGGCTTTAGCACCCGGCGGCATGCGGTGAGCCAGTCGCGCGTGAAGCAGTCATAGGACTCGAAGCTGGAGAACTTGTCCCAGTCGTTGTCGACACCGTCCACGCGGCTGTTGTTTGGCCGGTAAAGCTCGTTCGCGAGCTGAAGATTGTAGGGCGGATCAGCGAAGACAAGATCGATACTCTTGCTGGGAAGCTTCTGAAGCTCCTCCACGCAGTCGCCCACAATGATTTTATTGCGAGGAAGCTGCCGCTCCCCCGAATCCCCCACACCCATGATACCCACTCGCGTTACGCAACACACACACGCGCTTGCCGGACTGTCGCTGGCAAGACCGGCCTATGCTGGCCGAGTGGAGTAAAGGGGTCCTTAATCCGCTGAACGTTGGCAGAATGGGCCAGCGCAAGGACCAAGCCAACTGGAGAGACCCTTGGCGGAAGCAATTGTCATGGTGCACGGCGTCAATTGTGGCGGCTGGTGCTTCGAAACGTTTGAAACAGTGTTCAAGGCGCGGGGGTATGAATGCTTTGCGCCGGACCTTGTTGGGCATGGCGCCGACAAGGCGAACGGAATCGAAAACCTTGCCGGCGTGGGTATCGCGGATTATCTCGCCCAGATGCGCGATCTGGTTGCGCAGCTCCCAAGTAAGCCCATCTTGGTTGGGCATTCCATGGGTGCGGTGATTGCCCAACAGTTGGCAGCTGAGAGGCTTGCCGAGAAGCTTGTTTTGGTGAGCCCCGCACCGCGTGCGGGTATCTTGCCGTCATCGAGCCCCGAAAAGCGACTTGGCCAGGACTTGATGTCGCTCGGACCGTTCTGGACGCGGGCCTTCGACCCGAACTTTGAGATCGCCTGCGACATCAGTCTCAACCGTTTGTCGCCCGAGAGGCAGCGTCGGGTGTTTGAGTCTTTTGGGCCAGAGTCGGGTCGGGCCCTGTTCGAGCTGTTCTTCTGGATGTTCGATCAAACACGGGCGACCGCTGTTGATACGAAAGCAATACGCTGTCCAGTCCTCACGCTCTCTGGCAGTGACGACCAAGTGGTCCCAGTGCGGACCGCGAAGGCCACGGCGGAGTCGTATCCCGGCAGCCCGTTTTGGGTCTTGGAGGACCATGCTCACATGGTGGTCGTAGAGGACGGCGCGGATAAGATTGCTAGCCGGATCGCAGACTGGCTGGACTAGTCGACCGCCTCCACTACCGCGCCACGTGCGGCGAGGATGCGCTGAATCGGCGCGAAGGAACGGCGATGATGCGGACAAACGCCATGTCGCTCGATGCCGTTTGCATGTTCTGCTGTGCCGTAGCCCTTGTTCGTCTCCCAACCGTAGCCGCGATAGCGCTTAGCGAGTTTCATCATAATCCTGTCACGGGTCACCTTTGCGACTATTGAAGCGGCCGCAATCGAAAGCGATCGTGTGTCGCCGCCAATGACGGCACGGGCCGCACCAGGAAACCGTCTGGGGACGGCATTCCCGTCGATTAACGCTGTTGCCTGAGGAACCTCAAGCGTTCGGAATGCGGCACGCATGCCCCACAGTGTGGCTTGTAGAATGTTGTCCCGATCAATCCGTCGCACTTGGCCGACGACGACTGAGACGCGTGCGGTCGCATTGATCTCCTCGAAGCGATCCTCGCGCGCCTGCGGCGTCAGCTTCTTCGAGTCGTTTAGTCCCTCGGGAATGCGATTGGGGTCGAGTACGACTGCGGCGACGACGACAGGTCCAGCCCAAGGTCCGCGGCCAGCCTCGTCGATGCCCGCCACGGGCAAGCCATGTATAGCCATCATCTCCGACTCGAGATCGAAGTCAGGGAGATTGGGTTGCGCCCGTGTCGCCGATTCCATGTCGAGACAGTCGGACGAAGTAATGGGCCCGCGCAACAGGTCAACGCGGCGAGACCCTCTGACACTGTGGAAAAACCCCTACAGCAGATTGAGTTGCTGGCCTGGTAGTTTTGGAGGCGTGAAGAGGTCAGTTCGCAATTTCTTCGGCTTATCGAGGCCCAGTCGCTCGGCAGCCATCTGAAACCGACGGCCGATCATCCAGGCATACGGCCCGTCGCCCTCCATGCGGCCCTGCCACCGCGCGTCGTACAGCTTTCCGCCTCGGCTCTGGCGCATCAGCGATAGGACGCGGTCAGCGCGGTCGGGACAGTTGGCTCTCAGCCACTCCACAAATAGATCGCCAATCTCCAGCGGAAGGCGAAGCAGGATGTACCCCGCCTCGCAGGCACCTGCAGCGGATGCCCGTTCCAGGATGCGTTCTATTTCTGCGTCTGTAAGACCTGGCACAACAGGAGCGACCATCACAGACGTCGGAACGCCGGCGTGTGCGAGCGCTTCCACAGCCTCAAGCCGCTTGTCGGGCGTGCTGGCACGCGGCTCCATGGCCCGCGCTAACTTGCGGTCCAAGGTCGTGACGGAAAGAGCAACCTTCACCAAGCCGCGTTCGGCCATAGACTGCAGAATGTCGAGATCACGCAATATGAGGGCCGATTTGGTGACGATCCCAACCGGGTGGTTGGTCGCGCTCAGAACCTCCAGAAGGCGCCGCATAATACGATATCGTCGCTCGACGGGCTGATAGGGGTCGGTGTTTGAGCCAATCGCGATCATGCGGGGCTCATACCCAGGCGCCGCTAGTTCGCGTTCAAGTGCCTGCGCAGCGTTGGTCTTTGCAAAGAGCTTTGTCTCGAAGTCGAGACCTGGCGACATGCCGAGAAAGGCATGAGTCGGGCGTGCGAAACAATAGACGCACCCATGCTCGCAGCCACGGTAAGGGTTGATCGATCGGTCAAACCCTATGTCCGGGGATTCATTCTTGGTAATGACGCCGCGGGCTGGGACCTCCTGAACTTCGGTCTGTAGCGCATCAAGATCGCCTAAAGACTCCCACCCATCGTCCACTGGCTCGAAAGTTCTTGCCTCGAAGCGCCCGGAGCGGTTGCTTTGCGCGCCGCGTCCATGGCGCCGGCCATAAGCAACCCCGCCGAGCTCATGGGGCAGGCTCTCATTACAAGAAGGTTTTCGGATCGCCACACTCATCGACTGAATATAGTTTGCCAGCGTGAACAAATCAAGAACATACGGCTTGAAGACTGGGTCCTAGTGGCATGTCGTGATTGCTGAGGCCTCGCCAATCGCTATAGTCCGGCCCATGATTTCGGTCATTATCCCCACGCTAAATGCCCAGCGAGATCTGGTCCCGACACTCTCGGCGCTCGTGCCGGCCGTCGTCGATGGCATCGTTCAAGAGGCAATCATCTCGGACGGGGGGTCGACAGACGACACATATGCGATCGCAGATGCGGCGGGCACGCATGTTGTGCAAGCGCCACGTGGCCGGGGACCGCAGCTGGAGGCGGGCGCCGCTGCTGCAAAGGGCGATTGGCTCCTGTTCCTGCACGCGGACACGGTGCTCGAACCAGGCTGGGTCAACGAAGTTACCAGCTTCATAGAACGGATCGAGACTGGACGCCGCAAGCCGGCCGCCGCCTATTTTCGCTTCGCGCTTAACGATGACGGCTTTATGCCTCGGCTCATCGAAATGATGGTTGCCGTTCGATGCATGCTGTTGTCACTGCCTTATGGGGACCAGGGTCTTCTGATTTCTCGCAGGCACTACCAGAGGCTTGGCGGTTTTCGGCCCTTGCCGCTTATGGAAGATGTTGACCTCGTTCGCCGGATCAAGCGCCGCGAGCTTTGCGGCTTGAAAACTGCGGCGGTCACGAGCGCGAAACGCTATCAGGACGACGGCTATTTGGCGCGCAGCTTCCGCAATATCGGGCTCATGCTGCTTTATCTCCTGCGCGTTCCGCCACGCGTTCTTGCTCGACTCTATGGTTAGCAGTCGGCGGAGCGTGGCTTCGGCGTTTGCGGCGCGTCTTGTTGTCATGGCTAAAGAGCCTAAGGCCGGCGTCGTGAAGCGACGGTTGGCAACCGGGATCGGCGCCGCAGAGGCTATGCGGTTCTTCCGGACCACACTGCGCCACACGCTCATGAGAGTTGGCGCGGATCCACGCTGGCGGACCTACCTGGCGGTGACGCCAGACGCATCCCTGTCTGCTCCCTGTTGGCCGAGGTGGCCGCGCATCACGCTCTTGCCTCAGGGTGATGGCGATCTTGGCCAACGCATGCAGCATCTATTCGACGTGATCCCGCCCGGGCCTGCTGTCGTCATTGGCAGCGATATCCCTGCAATCAACGCTGGGCATGTGGCTGAGGCCTTCAAGAGTCTTAGGGGAGCGGACGCCGTCTTCGGGCCTGCAGAGGACGGCGGTTATTGGCTGGTCGGCCTCCGACGGTGTCCAAGGCGGCTTGCCCCGTTCGACGGCGTGCCTTGGTCGACGGACCGAGCGCTTGCCGTAACGCGCCAGAACTTGAGCAGTCGCAAAGTGGCGTTGGTTGCTCGGCTCAGCGATGTAGACACCGCTGGTGACTTCAAGACTCAGCAACGTTTCGCAGAACGACTTGTTCTGCCCCGCGCTCACCCAGCCTAAGACTTCTTCCTCTTCTTCTTGCGCTTTTTGCCCTCTGCAAATCGGGGCAAGAGTTCGACGAAGGAGCATGGTCGGTGGCGGGAATCGAGTTGAAACTTCAAAATGCCGTTCCACGCATCCTGGCAAGCGCCAGGTGATCCGGGTACGGAGAAAATGAGCGTTGTCTCGGCGAGTCCGCCGCAAGCACGGGACTGCACCGTCGACGTGCCGACCGTCTGATAGCTCAGCATGTGGAACAGCGTAGAGAAACCGTCGATCTCCTTGTCGAACAGGGGCCGTACTGCTTCTGGTGTGACGTCGCGTCCCGTAAAGCCCGTTCCGCCGGTCGTGATGACAACATCTACGCCATCTTCCTTTACCCAGGCCTTCACAGCCTTGCGGATAGACTTCGCGTTGTCAGGCGAGACCATGCGGTCAGCAACAACGTGGCCGGCCTCTTCGATCATCCGCACCAGAAGTGGTCCAGACTTGTCCGTCTTTGCCGTGCGTGTGTCGGAGACGGTAAGTAC
>JARFRF010000082.1 GCA_029287395.1 Methyloceanibacter sp.
ACATATGGACGTGGCGCTCGGCATTCTGGTCATCGCTATACTTGTGGGCTTGACGGTTCTCGCCTTCACGCAAAAGGAGACTTTCCCGAAGATCGCGCTTCCACTTTATTGGGCATCACTGCTGACACTGCTTGGGTTGGCCGGTGAGGCCCTCGGAACAAGGTCCGCCGTTAAGGCCATGCGCCCTTTCATTGATCCGGGAAAGGCAAGTGAGGCTCAGGCTGTGATGGCAACACTCGGCACGCCGTGGTGGGCGATGCTCGGCGTATTGGCCATCGCGGCTTATCTATTTTTCTTGTTGTTTCTCCCAATGATCCTAGGGACGCACAAAAAGACGTAGTGTTCGCGTTCTGCTTCACTCAGTCTGCCCGGGGGCGATTAACGTCATTTGCCGTGAAGGGTGGTTTTTCCGTTCGGCGTGCATATATATATATCGCTTGTGATGGTGATCCCTCCCATCACATTGGTTCCCCCAAACGGAACCCTAAAGCCCTGCACTCCCCCCGTGCGGGGCTTTGTTTTGTTTGATAGTCGAGGCAAAGAAAAAGCCCGCTCCCCCCGGACCAGGCTTTCCCCCCTAGCGAATGCTAGTTCCCTCAGAAATGATGATGACAATCTGACCCGCAAGCGTGGCAACAATCGGGCAGCATGGGTTGCTATGTCACTGAAGGAAATACTTTTTCCTGAGGGAAAACTTGCTCAACTTCATAGAGCCTATGAACAGCTCCTTCGCATCTCCTGAGAGTGTGAGCATGACGTCAGGTGGCTTCTTATGGCTACGTTCTGCTGCGGCCCATGGCGCGATGTACGCTCGTATTTGCTAGCTTCTAGTAAACGCGGGGGGAAAGCACAGAGAGGGCTTCCCGTGACATCAAGACGTCTCCCAACACCTCAACAGATCGAGCAGAATCGGGCACGCAGCCGGTGCCAGAGCAGTACCGACTCTCGACAGAAGGTGTGCTGCTATTCGTTAGCGAGCGCGCGGTTCGATGGTGCTATTCGTACTTGAACGAAAGTCTGACTTTGGTCCGGTAGGCTTTGACCTTGCCGTTCTTCACGACCATGTCTTGCTCCACAACTTCGGCCACCCGTAAGTCGCGCAAGCTTTTTGATGCCTTCTGGACGGCCACTTTGCCAGCCTCCTCCCAAGACTTTGAGCTTGTGCCGATGAGATGAACGACTTTGTAGACATTGTCCTTCATAGCGAACTCTCCTTTTGCTCGGATTAGCAGAGGTGCTGCGCCGGTCCCCGGCAACGGTCGCAGGGCCTATTATCGTTGAGTGCCGAGAAAGGGTGAGCATGCACCTGCTGAGGGCCCAATGCCAGGCACCTATCTCGCAATGCAGCAGCCTCTAGCGCGTCACCGTAGCCTTCACGCGTGACAGTAGACTGCTACGGCAGGCCTGCGCGAGGGAAAGCACACCCTACAGAGACCGGCGGACTTTCACTTCCCAGCACGCATTGCTTCGGGATAGAAGCAGGTATGAAGCGGCTCCTAGCGGGTTGCCGCCGCCTCTTTTCAGCCCTGGTGCTTGCACCGGGGCTTTCTTTTGTCTCCGCGTCGATGGTTTGCGTTGCGGCGTTATCCCGTGAGACGCTTGGTGCTGCCCACGTCACGCGGCGAGTTAGTGTCCCTGACCCGGACGCGCTCACTCTCAGAGATGACAGGTGAGCCGAAGGAGGGGGGCCCCGCGCCGCATCCCTGCTTGCTGGCTGCGGGGTTTTCTTTTTGCCGAACTCCATTGATCCCCATCATTGATCCCCATCAAAGTCACCGCACTGCCTGCGGTAGTCCAATACCAAGGCCGCGCTAGGCGTTGCTGCTCCCTCCCTACGAACATCAATGCTTATGATGGCGGCGGCCCGGTGCTGCATGAGTACCGAGTATGCAGGCCGGGCCTTCAAACCTCGCTTCGCGCGCGCCTCAACGTTCGCCCAGCAGTATACTGAGAATGAGAGGTCGAGACGATGATCGAGAACATGACAGTTACGCAGTTATTGGCAGCGTTTGTCGGCTTGTACATGATTGCGGCGGGTATCGGTTTCCTGCGCGACAGCAACGCCTACGCGAAAATGCTGAGGGAGTTCAGGGACGACACGGCACTTGGGTTTACTACAGGAGCGTTCGTACTCGCCCTTGGTGCTGGGATGGTTGCTGTTCACAACGACTGGACGGGGCCGCTCGCCATTGTTGTATCGGTGATTGCGTGGTGGACGCTCATCAAGGGCTTTTGCTTATTGGCGATCCGAGACCGCTTTCTGCGGGTGGCAGACGCTATCGCGATTGAGAACGGCGCACTGCTTGGCATCCTCATCATCGTCCTGGGGGCTGCGCTCTTGGCTGCCGGGGTTGTTGGGGGCGAACGCGGAGGAAGGCCATGAGCACGGCTGCCATGAATAGCAAAGAACGCATACAGAAAGCCTTGCTGGACGGCGATATGGACGCCTACGAACGCGAGGCTCAAAGTCGCTTCTGGACCGGAGTTTACCTGCTTGCTGGCTGGATCGCGGTCTGGTGGGTCAGCTTAGGGATCATTGTCTGGTTCTTGTCCGGCTGACGAAGACCGCCGCAGCTCGGCCTGCCGTTTGGCTGCTACACGTAGCATGCGCGAGGGAAAGGCAATCAGACGCTGACATCGCGCATATTCTGACCACGGATAAGGCTCGGCAGATTGCTGCGGGTAAAGTCGGACACCCTTACCCGAAGACTTGCGTTGTGATCGTTCGGAACCAACTCGAACCGTAATCGGCCTCAAGGCGCCGGAACTCTGCAGATGCATGGATGGGGCTGATGCCACCCGCTCCCTTTATGGACTCGAGCAGGTTGTCTCCGGGCTCGTAAACGCCCGCGATTGAAATGCCGTAGCCGGGGGCTATCAGGCTGTAGCATGTGTTCGCAAGCTTCGTGCGAATGGGCGGTTCGCCATTTAGCAAACGAGCGACTTGGACAGCGCACACCTTGCCTTGTGCATTCGCCGCGAACGCGGACTTCGGCATGGCACCGGCGATCGCCGCGTCACCCAACACATGAATGCCCGCCTGGAGTGTCGACTCAAACGTAACTGGATCGATCGGACACCATCCTGTCTCGTCCGCAAGCCCTGTCGTTTGGGCAATCTGGGCCGCACGCTGTGGCGGGATCACATTCGCAACATCGACATGGATTTCCCGAGACTCCGTCACCAGCACCTTCTCGGTAGGCTTTACCGCGATCAAAGGCCCAAAATCGAAGACGCCATGCCACTCGATCAGGTCGCCATAGAGCTCCGTCCAAGCACGTTGAAATAGGATCTGCTTTGAGAAATGCTCTTTCGAATCGAGGATCAGCAACTTGGAACGCGGTTTAGCCGCTTGCAGATAGTTCGCAATAAGGCTGGCTCGCTCATACGGGCCTGGCGGGCAGCGAAAGGGGTTTGTGGGCGGCGCAATGGCGACCACGCCGCCGTTCGGCATTTCTTCGATTTGCTTGCGCAGCAACAATGTCTGCGGGCCTGCTTCCCACGCGTGCGGCATCAGCTCAGCCGCCGCCTTGTCGTAGCCAGGGATCGCATTCCAGATGATCTCAATACCCGGCGCCATCACCAGCCGGTCGTATGAGAATTCCAAGCCCCCATCCGTCCGGACAGTTTTGGCTACGGGATCGACGCGGTTTGCGCGATCGAAGACCATGTGTACGCCTGTAGCCGCGACGCCATCATAGCCGAAGCGAATGGCTGAAACCGGCCGCAACCCACCAATCACAAGATTGCTGTAAGCACAGGAATAGAAGGTGCGGCGCGGCTCGATCAGCGTCACATCGATCGATGGATTGGCGGCGCGGAGGAATCGCGCGACCGTAGCACCGGCATATCCGCCGCCGATGACGACGACGCGCGCCGCGACAGATTTTACTGGGGCCCCTTGCGCCGACGCGGCCCACACCCATGAGGCAGCCGAGGCGCTGGTAACCACAGCCGTCGTAGCGGCCAAAAACTGGCGACGATTCAACTTTGCATCGTTGGTGCTCATTTAGGACGCTCTGATCTCTTTTCCTCGCACGCGTCCGATCCGCGTGGCAGAGGCTGGCCGAGTAGTGCAGGAAATAGTCTTCGCATCAAGACACAGCACTTCAACTGAAAGTGCGTCAGTTCGCGAGATCCTCGGATTTAGGCCCGGCGTGTTCGGCGAGATATTGGGCCATAGCATCGATCTCAGATTCGCTATACCCCTTCGCGATCCGATTCATGACCGTCCCCGATAGTTCGTCGGATCGGTAAGCGAGCATAGCCTCTCGGATCTCTGAGGCCGGACGACCATAGATTTGCGGAAAGTCATCGTTGGGAAGGTTCTTCGCGTGACAACCGGAACAACTTGCCGTGAGCAGAGCAATATCGGCCACGCTCTCACCTGACTGAGCCGGTACGGCGTTGATCGTTACCGCAGCGACTGCGAGGAAACGCAAGGAGTGGCGGCGTAAAAGCTGACGAAAGTGCATGGAAAACTCTTGCTCGATTTCGGCAAGGGCGCAAGGGCGTGCTTACGTCGACCCCGAATGAGTCGCATTCTGGAGTCGACACCGCGTTGTAAGCTACTCAAGCCAAGGGCTCAGCCAAACCAAGCTGGACGTTTGAAATACGCCCAGTCTCGGATGCTGAAATCATGGGCAACCGCAAATTTAGACCTTTCGGTCGCCCTGTAATCTGCCAAGATGGGGATGAGCGATTTTTCAAGTGACGAGAGCTGGAGCAGCACAGTTTGGCTGCCGCTGGGCAAAGTGATGGTGGCAACAGGAGGAAGCACATGAACCAAGAACCCAAGCGCGAGATCTTCTTTGGGGGCTGCCCTCATGATTGTCCCGACACCTGCGCAATGCTGTTTGAGGTTGAAGATGGCATTTTGAAGGGGGTCAGAGGCAATCCAGAGCATCCCATGACGCGCGGGGGCCTGTGTGTAAAGCTCAAGGACTATGAGAAGCGCCACTACCATCCCGACCGTTTGCTCTATCCGCTGCGCCGCACGGGCCCGAAGGGTTCAAAGCAGTTCGAACGCATCTCATGGGACGAGGCACTCGATGAGGTCACCTCTCGTTGGAAAGACATCATCAACGAGTACGGACCTCAGGCGATCGTTCCCTACAGTTATTTGGGCCATCAGGGCCTGGTGCATGGTCTGAATGGTGGAGACGCCTTCTTCAATCGTATGGGCGCGACCGTGTGCGAACGCACGTTCTGCGGTGAAGGCTCGTGTACAGCCTGGTTGCTGACAGTTGGTGCGACGGCTGGCGTTGATCCGGAGAGCTATATTCATTCGAAGTACATCGTCATTTGGGCTTGCAACAGCGTCAGCACCAATTTGCATCATTGGGCCATCGTGAAAGACGCCCAAAAGGCGGGCGCAAAGGTCGTGGTGATCGATGCTTATAAATCGAGAACTGCCAAGGAAGCCGATTGGCATATCTGCCCCAAGCCCGGCACGGATGCGGCCCTCGCCATGGCAGTCATCAATTCGATCATTGATCAGGG
>JARFRF010000189.1 GCA_029287395.1 Methyloceanibacter sp.
ATTCCTGGGCACTGAAAGTTGAGATTGAGCTGTCATTGCGTGCTCCCTTGGCGTATTTCGGCCAGGGCGACCGTTACGCTCTGGCTCACTGATCTTTTCCACAATGCGACGGTTGGCAGGATGATACGAGAGAGACGAAACTGCGACGACCGTATAGTTTCGCGCTTCTGCTTAGAACTTTGAGAGCAAGTCGGAACCGGAAGAGCGGGAGACGATCTGGTGACGGATTCAGAACAGGTTGCGGGCCGTTCGGCCAGTGGCGAAGATCGGGCGCCGGAGATCCAAGAGCGGCCGCTCACCAAAGCATTCTTGGTTTCGGGCCTTATACTCTTCTCCGTCGTGCTGGTTGCCTATGGCTCGAATGTGCTTATCCCGCTGGCGGTAGCGCTTCTCGTCTGGTTCTTCATCAACGCCCTGGCAAAAGCCTACCGACAGCTCTGGTCGAAATGGTTCGGGCCCATGACGGGCCTCTCGATTGTCTTGGCGCTTCTGACAATGGTTGCCGCCAGTCTTTTTGCGCTCGATGTTGTAATCAGCAATGTCAGTACAATGAGAGCGAGCTCAGCAGACTTCGAGCGGAGCCTGACCATCCTGCTCGACAAACTTGCCGCCTTCACAGGAGTCGATCAGGAACAAATAATGGACGAGGTTTTCGGGCAGTTCGGCTTAGGACAACTGCTCAGCTCTATCGTTTCTGCGACAACCAGTTTCGCTAACAGCTTCGCCGTCGTCTTCATCTACGTTGTCTTTTTGCTCATCGAACAAAAGTTCTTTGATCTGAAGCTCAACGCCATCGTGCGGGACGAGAAGCGCCGCGAGCAGATACGCGGGATATTGGAGCGCATTGGTCACGACGTTCAGAGCTATCTTTGGATCATGGCATTCGTCAGCATGCTCACAGCCGGTCTGTCGTACCTCGTCATGGTGCTCGTCGGTGTCAACCACGCGGCCTTCTGGGCTTTCCTTATTCTCATCCTGAACTTCATACCGACGATTGGTTCCATCATCGGAACGGCTCTGCCTTCGTTGTATGGCTTGCTTCAATTCGGAGAGTTCGGTCCGTTCTTGGTCTTGCTGGCTGCAATTGGCACGATTCAGTTTCTCGTCGGTAACGTGCTTCAACCGCGGCTATCAGCGAAGACGCTCAACCTCAGCCAGTTTGTCGTGATTCTATCTTTGTTCGTATGGGGCGCGATGTGGGGCATCGCCGGCATGTTCCTCGCCGTACCGATTACGGTGATCCTCATGATCATTCTGTCAAACTTTCCATCCACAAAGCCCGTAGCGGCTCTCCTGTCGGAAACCGGTGAAGTGGACACCGACTCAGATTCATGAATGGGTTGCGAGCGCAATCACGACTGGGCTGATCGCCAAGCGTCTTCTCTGTAGGGAATTGGTGGACGAGCACGAGACTTGTTTTGGTGGTCACGCGGCGAACGCGACGAGTTTCATCATATGGCCATGTTTGCTGCAGCCGGTCACTCATCCAAAAAAGGCAATAGACAAAAGAAGAGGTCCGGCCCGCGTTTTGCGGCGAGCCGGACCCAAGGCAGGTGCCTAATGGTTTAGGCAGACGAACCTACATCCGTCCTCTATTGCAGCGGCGCGCAACCCTCTTGGCCTGCGCCTTGTTGGTATAGAGGCCCATCATGCTGAACCGCTGCGTCGGGGTGGAAGGGAGCTTTGTCATAAGCATGCATTTGCCGGTCGTATTGTCCTTCACGACGTACATGGCAGAGGCCGGGACCGTGACCGCTACGGTCAAACCCGCGGCAAGGAGACAGGCGGAGAGAATGTGCTTCATCTGGAATCCTCCATCTTTCTAGAGCACAGAACGCACTTCAGACAGAGTACGTTTGTGCACATCTTTTTCAGCACTACATTATGGCCGACGCATAAACCTTGTCCAATGGTAGATCGGCCGAGACCGGGAGTATGGTCGATAAGAATCATCACCGAGTAGAGCAGTTCAACACTTGTTCTGTCCCAAAGCAGGCGTCGCCAAATCGCGGTTCGGTGTTGGCCAATGGCCCTCAGCGGATTGGCAATACTCCAAGGCTTTTGCGCTTGCGGTTTAGTTGGACTCACGACAGTCGAACAGGCCTTACCTCGCGTCAAATTGATCGATGATCAGGTGGGCATCGCGCCAACAGGTAGGCTACGATCTCAACAACGCTAGAGACGTGTGGGGAAACACGAAAAATCCAGGGAGAAACAATGGCTCGCTTCGCAGCGATCGCACTTTGCTTCCTAGTAACGGCAGCGGCGGCAGAAGACCGCGGCGTTTTTCTCGTCGACAATGCGGGAACGGAAGTTCGCGTAGCCACGATTATGTTCAAGGATGACAGCTATGAGCTGACCTGGGACGAAAGCCGTTTTGGAGACTACTTCTTGTCGATGAGACCCTTTAAGTGCCTCGCGGGCCCCGACAAGCTCTGGTGTCGTGTTCCGTACCCTTATGAAATTCGCCGAAGCCTTCAGGATGGAGACCTGACCGACGTCGAATATGACCTGATGTTCGTTTGGAAAAAAGCTGGCGAATACGGGATCAACATGTGGAACGGCGTCTATTACCAATTGAGCGAGAAGGGAGAGCAGTTTGAGGGCAAGCTAAACGAGATCGATATGAACGTTTTGGCCGCACCTCCTGAGGACGGTAATCTTCGTCCGATCGGCCCTCAAGACATCACCGAAGCCGACCCTGAAAGCCATTGGCTGCCACGGTTGGTTATCAAGTGACAGTACCGGAAGTTGCCGGGCACTAATCGATCGCCGCATGGCTAAGGCGCACACTGTCGTTTTTGGTCGTTGCGGCCGTGCAGTCGCTGAGCGGCGCCTCATTAGTCCAGGTCAATTGGGACCGGCCGCGCCTCCTGCAGCGGCAAGTCTGCCTCCAACCAGCCGTCCGTACCTTCAGCGAACCAAAGCACATTCTTATAGCCCCACTCTCCAGCGCGCTTGGCGGCATTCCAGGAGGGCCAGCAATCGGCGAGACAGTAGAAGACAATTGGATAGCTCTTGTCGCCTCCCGTGATCTTCTCAAGGTTGTCTTCAAAATATCGCCGCAGATACGGGCCGAGACGGCCTTTGCCGACCTCGGGGAGCCAAACACTCCCAGGAATATTCTTCCGCACTTCGCTCAACCGCCATTGCCCCGTCGAAGGGTCGGGTCCCGCACCTGTGTGGGCCATGACGTCGATCAGCGCCACATTGGGCTCTTCAAGCAGCGCTCTGAGTTCAGCGAGCGTAATTCGCGTCGCGTTCGGGACGCTTTCGGGCGTGGGCGCGCGGTAGTGGCCTAAGCGGAACCCCGTTTTCGGATCCATATATTTGGGTTTGGGCTCTGCTTGCGCTGATGTCGACAGAGGCATCGATCCAACTAGAAGCAAGATTGCCAAGCTCGCTAGCAGGCGTGCGGTCCAGACCCATCGGTAAGGCCAGGTTTGCGCCCAGCATTCGGGCGGCGCGGTCAGGCCGAGTGAGGACTTCTCATAGACCTTAGGGACAGTTGACATCAGGCTCTTCAAGGGCTTCTACAAAGGGCAAGACTAACCACGTCCGCGTGCTGCACAAATTGCGCCTCAAAGTGGGTGCTCGCGGACCATTTGGCGCATGCCCCGCGGAAGCGTATAATCCGATGGCGCAACACACTAGGAGAGATTCCCCGATGAACCCTGTGATCGCGATTCTCGTGGCTGCCGCTGTCTTGCTGCCCGGTGTGGCGCGAGCCGAAAGCCAAGAAGATCCGCTTAAATCGGTCATGTGGTCGTCGATGGCGGGTATTTTAGAACGCGTCAGCGATGGAGAAATCGTCTTCGACAATGCCGTCTCCGTTGTCGCGCCATCCGTCGCCGAAAATCAGATGGAAATACCCGTAACGGTCGACGCAACCAAGCTGGGTTCTGTCGAGAAGATCGTCGTTGTCACGGACTTTAACCCCATCCCACACGTGCTCACCTATGAGCCCGTTGACGCGGCGCCCTACATTTCGTTCCGGGTGAAGGTCGAGCAGGCAACGCCCATCCGGGCCGCTGTCCTCACTGAAGACGGCACATGGCATGTCGGTGGGGTCCTCGTGGACGCTGCGGGCGGTGGATGTACGGCGCCTGCCTTGTCGCACGGACAAGACGACTGGATCAGCCACCTCGTAGAGGTAAGGGCCAAGATCTGGCGGTACGCGAACGACACGGATGCTCGGCTCCGAGTGAAAATCCGTCACCCAATGGATACGGGCCTTGCTGACGGTATTCCCGCGTTCTTTATGAACAGGCTCGAAATCAAGGC
>JARFRF010000015.1 GCA_029287395.1 Methyloceanibacter sp.
CCCCAATCGCTGGCCGTTTGCCTTACCGGACCTACTCTCACGCCTCAGCTCCATACGGGTCACGGAAATCGGGGCTCCGGACGAGGCATTGCTAAGAACAGTGATGCTCAAACATTTCTCGGACCGTCAGCTGTCTATCGAGCCCAAAGTGCTCGAATTCTTGGCCCTCAGGATCGAAAGGTCCTTAGAGGCAGCCGCCGAGGCGGTCGATGCTGTGGACCGGGCGGCTTTGCGATCCGGCAAAAAAATCAGTCGGCAGCTGGTGACCGAGGCGCTTGAGAGGCCAGCGCCGATGGACTAGGGCCCGGATTTGACCTTTGCCGTTACCCTGATGATACAGTTGCAGGCTTAAAATTTAAGCTCTGCCGTGAATGGGCTGGCGGGCGCGCAAGGCCCTTTGTTGCAAGAGGATATCGATGAACATTCCGGAAACGATAGAGCCGGAGGGCGCGGTTGCCCGAATCGCGGCTTATGGCCCGAGCCGCTATTTCAATCGCGAGCTGTCCTGGTTGAACTTTAACAAGCGCGTGATGGAGGAGGCCGAAAACGAACGCCATCCATTGCTGGAACGGCTTCGCTTCTTGTCGATTTCCGCCAACAACTTGGACGAGTTCTACATGGTTCGCGTGGCGGGTCTGCGCGCGCAAATGGTGGCTGGGATTGAGACACCGAGCCAGGACGGCCTGACCCCGGCCCAGCAGCTCGATCGGATAAACCGCTCTGTCGCTGAGCTGACCGCGCATCAACAAGAAAACTGGGTGAACTTGGAAGCGCTCCTCGGCGAGGCCGGCATTCATGTCCTCAGCGCAGACCAATTGACAATTGAGGAGCGCAACTGGCTCGAGGATCACTTCCTAAACTTGATCTTTCCAGTATTGACTCCGATCGCCGTCGATCCGGCTCATCCATTTCCTTTCATCCCGAATTTTGGGTTTACGCTGGGCCTAGAGCTCGTGCGCGAAGCGTCGTTCCGGACGATGCACGCGCTGTTGCCAATTCCCTCTCAACTCGACCGGTTCATACGGCTCCCGCAGGGAACCGACGAGACTGCAGGCATTCGTTTCGTCCGTTTGGAGACGGTCGTGGGGATTTTCGTTCCTCGGTTGTTCCCAGGTTACCGAGTACGGAGCCAGGGTGCGTTCCGGGTCGTGCGCGACAGCGATATCGAGGTCCAAGAAGAAGCGGAAGACCTCGTGCGCGTGTTTGAGTCGGCGCTGAAGCGCCGCAAGCGCGGCTCGGTCATCCGGCTTGAGATGGAAGCCACCATGCCGTCACGGCTGCAACGGTTCGTGATGCAGGAACTCAAGGTCACCGAACGTGAGAGCTTCGTGCAAAAAGGGCTGATCGGGCTCACGGACACCGATCAGCTCATTGTCGCCGATCGCCCCGACCTCAAATTCGCGCCCTATGTCAGCCGATTCCCCGAGCGCATCCGCGAGCATCACGGGGATTGCTTCGCGGCTATCGCCAAGAAGGACATTGTGGTCCACCATCCTTACGAGTCCTTTGACGTTGTGTTGCAGTTCCTCAAGCAGGCCGCAGCGGATCCCGATGTCGTCGCAATCAAGTGGACTTTGTACCGGACGAGCAAGACCTCACCCATCATTGAGGCGCTGAAGGAAGCGGCGGAAGCCGGTAAGTCGGTAACGGCGGTCGTCGAGCTCAAGGCCCGCTTTGACGAAGAGGCCAACATCAAATGGGCTCGCGATCTGGAAGGCGCCGGCGTTCAAGTCGTCTACGGTTTCATCGAGTTGAAGACCCACGCCAAGCTCAGCTTGATCGTCCGGCGCGAGCGCGGCGAACTGGCCACGTACTGCCATGTGGGGACGGGGAACTATCATCAGGTCACCGCCAAGATCTACACAGATCTCTCCTATTTCACCGCCGACCGATCTATCGGCAACGATCTCTCTCGTATCTTCAACTATGTGACGGGTTATGCCGAACCGGCTGAGCTTGAGTCCCTGGTGGTCTCGCCCGGCGGAATTCGGGCGCGAATCCTCGATCATATTCGCGAGGAGATGTATCACGCCAAGGCCGGCCGCCCCGCAGCCATCTGGATGAAGATGAACTCGCTGGTCGACCCCGAAATTATCGACGCGCTCTACGAAGCAAGCCAATCTGGAGTCGAGATTGACCTCGTTTGTCGCGGAATATGCTGTCTCCGCCCCGGTGTGCCCGGCTTGTCGGAGAATATCCAGGTGAAGAGTATTGTCGGGCGTTTTCTGGAGCACTCCCGCATCTATTGTTTTGGCGCTGGCCATGGTCTGCCGCACCGAAAGGCGGCTGTGTATATCAGCTCTGCGGATTTGATGCCCCGAAACCTAAACCGACGGGTCGAGGCCATGACCCCCATCCAGAACCCTACGGTGCACGAGCAGATCCTCGATCAGATCATGGTCGCGAATCTCAAGGACAACCTTCAGAGCTGGCGCGTGCTGCCGGACGGAAACTCCGCGCGGGTCGAAGTCGGGGAGGGAGAAGAGCCTTTCTGCGCCCAAAACTACTTCATGACGAACCCTAGCCTCTCCGGGCGGGGAACTTCTCTACCGGAAAACATGCCTCCGCGCTTTACGCGGGTCGATGAGACCATCTAGTCTCTCGCCATGGCTGGGAGGAAGAAACGCGCGCCGGTGGCCGTTGTTGATATCGGCTCCAACTCGGTTCGGCTGATCGTCTACGATGGCGCCACGCACGCGCCCGCACCTTTGTTCAACGAGAAGGTTCTGTGCGGGCTTGGCCGGTCGGTCGCGACAACCGGGAGCCTTGAGCCTGCCGGCGTGGCGCGCGCACTTCGGGCGCTGCGGCGTTTTCGAGCGCTAATCGCACAGCTGCATGTGCATCGGACTGAGGTCATTGCGACCGCCGCGGCACGCGATGCGAAGAATGGTGCAGAGTTCATCGCTAAGGCCGAGGAGGTGTTGGGCAATCGTGTCACGGTGCTGTCGGGCACGATGGAGGCGGAACTCGCTGCGCTCGGCGTTGTCTCGGGGATTTATGCGGCCGACGGATTTGTCGGCGATCTCGGAGGGGGCAGCCTAGAGCTTGTCGATGTTCGAGGTGGCCGCTTGTCCAACGCGCTTACGCTTCCGCTCGGGGGACTTCGCCTGATCGACGTGTCCGGCGAGAATCTCAAGAAGGCGCGAGAGATCATCGATTCCGAGTTCTCCAAGGTAACTTGGCTTGAGAAGGGACGGGGCCGAGACTTTTATGCGATCGGAGGGACCTGGCGTGCTATAGCACGGCTGCATATGGCTAAGACCAACTACCCATTGCGCGTGATGCACAATTACCGAATCGATGCGCCGGACGCTTTAAAGTTTGTGGGTACGCTTCAAAATGAGCTGAACGAGGACATGCCTGGTCTCCGTGACATATCCAGCGCAAGGCGAGAGACGCTGCCCTACGGAGCTCTGGTGCTCGAACGCCTGATCAAGCAGATGAAACCGAGATCCATCGTGACGTCTGTCTTCGGCATCCGCGAAGGGCTTCTCTATAGTCTGCTCAGCGCGGAGGAGAGGGTCAAAGATCCGCTCATCGAGGCGTGCCATACACTCGCGTTGCAACGCTCCCGCTCTGTCGAGAATGCCGATGAGTTGCTGGCTTGGACGGACGACCTGTTCCGCGTGCCCGGGCCGGTGGAGACGCCAGAGCAGACTCGTCTGCGCCACGCGGCCTGCTTGCTCTCGGATATCGGCTGGCGCGCGCATCCCGACTACCGGGGAGCTCAGAGTCTTAACCTGATTGCCAATGGCGACCTCATTGGCGTCGATCATCCCGGGCGCGCATTTTTGGCCCTGACCGCTTACTACCGTAACGAGGGCGTGGTGAGCGACGCCTTAAGCCAGAGCCTTGTCGAGCTGGTTGATAAGGAAGCGCTTAGGCGCGCGAAGATTCTGGGTACTGCGTTTCGTGTCGCGCACATGGTGTCGGCGGCCATGCCGGGAGTGTTACCTCACACACCTCTCGGCTACGAGGGGGATAGGCTCGTTTGGACCTTGCCCGAGCCATATGCCGATCTCGAAGGCGAACGTGTCAGCCGCCGTTTCAAGACGCTCGCCAATCTCTTGGATTGTGAGCCCGAAATACGCATCGGAGTGTCGTTTCAGCGTGCTGCGAGTTAGCAGAGCGCTGCCGCCAACGATCCCGAACTTGCTGAATCGAGGAACAATCCTTAAATCATTGCAGGCGAAGAGACTGTTGCCCAACCTAGGGTTCCCGCACACTCTTCGGTCTCATTTTTTCGACAGCGCCCAAGTCCCAAGGCGGGCCCAGACGACAGCTCAAACCTGAGACACCGATGGCAGAGGATCTTTATTCCGTACTAGGGGTCGCCAAGACCGCGACCGCCGATGAAATCACTAAGGCCTACCGCAAGCTCGCGAAAAAGCTGCATCCAGACCTCAACCCTGGCGATACGGTTGCAGAAGAGAAGTTCAAAGAGATCTCCAACGCGTATTCGATCTTGAACGACGAGGAGAAGCGCGGGCAATACGACCGAGGTGAGATCGACGCGAGCGGGCAAGAGCGGCCCGAGGCGCGCTATTATCGCGAATACGCCGGCAGTCCGGGCGGTGCGCGTTACCACTCCTCTGCAGGCTATGAAGACATGGGCGAGTTCAGCGACCTTTTTGGCAACATGTTTGGCGGCGGCGGCATGCATGGGGCAGGGATGCATGGTCGCGGTCAGCGCGGCGGCGCGCGCTTTTCCATGCAGGGGCAGGATGCCCAGTACCGTCTCGACATTCCGTTTCTCGATGCGGTAAACGGCACGAAGACCCGCATTACGCTTCCAGATGGTAGTACGTTGGATGTCACGATCCCGCCCGGCGTCGATGAGGGCCAGGTCCTACGGCTCAAGGGTAAGGGGCATCCAGGACTCGGCGAAGGTCCGCCAGGGGATGCGTTGGTCGAGGTCGGTGTGAGGCCTAGCAAGGTTTTCAAACGCGAAGGCAACGACATTGTCGTGGAACTGCCGATCAGCCTCGACGAAGCGGTGCTTGGCGGCAAGGTCGAAGTACCAACGATTGGCGGGAAAGTGTCAATGAACGTGCCGGCGGGCGCCAACTCGGGGCAGACACTCCGGCTAAAAGGGCGGGGTGTCAAAGGGAAGGGCGATCAACTTGTGAGGCTAAATGTGATTATGCCCGAGACGATCGACGACGACCTAAAGCGCTTTATCGAGGAGTGGAAAAAAACCCACGCCTATGATCCACGGCGGACGATGAAGGAGCAAGCGTGATGCTTACCGAGGAGGATGTCGTCGCGCGCGTTTCACGCCTCACGGTGACGCGGTTGCGTGTGTACGTATCTCAGGGACTGATCAAGCCTGAGGAAGATGGGACCCCGGGCTATTCCGAAGCCGATCTCGCTCGGGCGGCGCTGATCTGCAATCTGGAGGACGAGATGGGTTTCCAAGAGGAAGACGTTCCCGTCCTCCTCAACCTCATCGATCAGATCCATGGGTTACGCGCAGAACTGCGCGGCTTCGTCGAGGCGGTCGAGGCACTGCCGCCTGATATTCGGGCGACGGTACGGCTGCGCATTGAGCAGCGGCGGCGGAGCTAGCCCATGTCTCCGGGGACCCTTATCTTTTATGTGCTGCTGGTGATTTTGCTCACCATGGCTAGCGTGCAGTACGGCCTCGGGCGACTGCCAGGTGATATCGTGGTGGATCTTGGAAGCTTCTATTTCTATGTACCCTTCACCACAGGTCTAATCGTCGCGTTGCTCCTAGGAGGGATCTTCTGGCTCTTCCGACGGTAGAACCGTCACCGAACCCTCGCGGATTGTCAGAGACAGTTCTCCACGCTTGAGCGCCAACGCATCTTCGCCAAAGAGCTTGCGCCGCCAGCCGCGTAAGGCCGAGGTGTCTGAATCGTTAGAGCGTGCGATCTGTTCGAGTTCGTCCGTTGTGGCGATCAACTTCGGCGCGACGCCGTGGCGTCCAGCCGTTGCTTTCAGCAGAACACGCAGCAAGTCCATGACGGCCTGGGCCTCGGGTGGCATTGGCGTGCCGCGCTGAAGGGTAGGCACGGAGGCGGGGTCACGCTGTAGGCCGCGCTGCACGGCCTCAAGCACAGCCCGGCCGCGTGAGGATCGGGCGAAGCCGTTGTGTAGGGATCGCAGCCCTCCGAGGTCTTCGATGGTGCGTGGCGCTTGCCCGGCGATGTCATAGAGTGCTTCGTCCTTCAGCACGCGAGAGCGTGGGACGTCCTGACTCTGCGCCTCGCGTTCCCGCCAGGCCGCCAATTCCATCAGAATAGCCAGCGCCTTCTGCGTCTTGATGCGCATTTTCAGTCGCCGCCAGGCTTGCTCTGGATGAAGCTCATAGGTTGCTGGATCGGTGAGGACGGCCATTTCTTCGTTGAGCCAGCTCGCCCGTTCGGACTTGTCTAGCTGAGTTCGAAGTTTTGGGTACAGGTCGCGCAAATGGGTTACGTCGCCGAGGGCGTATGTCAGCTGCCTCTCCGAGAGCGGCCGGCGGCTCCAATCCGTAAAACGCGAGCTCTTATCGAGATTTCGACCAAGCAGGCGCTTCACCAGCATTGCGTAGCTGACCGCTTCGCCAAAGCCGCAAACCATCGCAGCCACTTGCGAGTCGAAGATTGGGTGAGGCACCACGCCTGCCATATGGTGAATGATCTCAATGTCTTGTCGGGCTGAGTGAAAAACCTTCAGCACGTTCTCGTCGACCATCAGATCGAAGAAGGGCGCAAGATCGACATCGGGCGCCATATTGTCGATGAGAACCTCGGTATCGCCGCCCGCGATTTGGATGAGACACAAGCGCGGCCAAAAGGTCTGCTCGCGCATGAACTCCGTATCGACGGCGATAAACGGTGCCTTTGCGAGGTCGGCGCAAGCCGCCTCGAGGCCTTCTGTGGTTGTGATGAGATTCATGAGTGGCGGATATAGCCCAAGGAACCCCGCATGGCCAAGGAAACTAATGGACCAGCACCACTTGACGGGATGGCAGCGGGAGATTGCGATGCGGCGCCGCCTTTGGCTCGGCGGGCCTAGAAAGACGTGTCGGCGCCTTGACAAAAGGAGGTATCCCATGCGCTGTTCCGCTCGCCTCCGAACCGGCGGCCTTCGCGGCAATTCAGCCCTCCGCCAAAGATCATAGAGCCATGCACGCTTTTCGCACTCACACTTGCGGCGCGCTTCGCAGCGCCGATGTCGGGAACACCGTTCGCCTCTCTGGTTGGGTCCACCGCATCCGCGATCATGGTGGGCTGCTGTTCATCGATCTACGGGACCACTATGGGATAACGCAGATCGTTGCCGACCCTGATTCGCCCGTTTTCGCGATGGTCGAGGCCCTTAAGCCCGAATGGGTGGTTCGGGTCGATGGCACTGTGGTCGCGCGCTCCGAGGATACGGTCAACTCGAACCTGCCGACCGGTGAAGTCGAAGTGCGTGTCGCCGATCTTGAGATTTTGTCGGAGTCGGCCGAACTGCCGTTGCCTGTCTTCGGTGAGCCCGACTACCCGGAAGAGACGCGGCTGCGTTATCGCTTCCTCGACCTGCGGCGCGAGACGCTGCATGCCAACGTGATGAAGCGTGCCGAGATTATCTCCTCCATCCGCGAGCGGATGCGCGATGCCGGGTTCTTCGAGTTTCAGACGCCAATCCTGACCGCATCTTCGCCGGAAGGAGCACGGGACTACCTGGTGCCGTCCCGCGTCCACCCAGGTAAGTTCTATGCCCTGCCGCAGGCGCCGCAGCAATTCAAGCAGCTCATCATGATGGCGGGCTTCGATCGCTACTTCCAAATCGCCCCTTGTTTTCGCGACGAGGACGCGCGCGCGGACCGTTCGCCCGGCGAGTTCTACCAGCTCGACCTCGAGATGAGCTTCGTCACGCAAGAGGACATTTTCGACACGGTCGAGCCGATCATCCGTGGCCTTTTCGAAGAGTTTGGCGAGGGTCAACCGGTTACCCAGAAGTTCCCGCGCATCCCTTACAAAGAGGCGATGCACAAATACGGCACGGATAAGCCGGACTTGCGCAATCCGATCGAGATGGAAGATGTGACCGAGCATTTTCGTGGCTCGGGCTTCAAGGTCTTCGCTAGCATGATCGAGAAGGACGAAAATGCGCGGGTGTGGGCGATCCCCGGCAAGACTGGCGGGAGCCGTGCCGTGTGCGACCGCTTGAATTCGTGGGCGCAAGGCGAAGGGCAGCCCGGCCTCGGCTATATCTTCTTCCGAGAAGGCGAGGGGGCCGGACCCGTAGCTAAGAATATCGGCCCCGAGCGCACTGAAGCCATTCGCCAACAGCTTGGCCTGGCCGATGGCGATGCGGTGTTTTTCGTAGCGGGCTTGCCCAGGGATTTTGTCGACTTCGCCGCCAGGGCGCGCACAAAGATTGGCGAAGAGCTGAAGCTTATCGCATCGGGCCGCTTCGACTTCTGCTGGGTTGTCGACTTCCCGATGTTTGAGTGGAACGAAGACGAGAAGAAGATCGACTTCTCCCACAACCCGTTCTCGATGCCGCAAGGTGGGCTCGAAGCCCTAGACACGATGGAGCCGGAAGAGGTTCTGGCTTACCAGTACGACCTCGTGTGCAACGGCGTCGAGCTGTCCTCGGGCGCGATCCGGAATCACAAGCCCGAGATCATGGAGAAGGCATTCGCCATCGCCGGCTACGCAAAGGAAGAGCTTGAGGCTCGCTTCGGCGGCATGCTGCGGGCGTTGCAGTACGGCGCACCGCCTCATGGCGGTATCGCGCCGGGTATCGACCGTATGGTGATGCTGCTCTGTGGCGAAGAGAATTTGCGCGAAGTGGTGATGTTCCCAATGAACCAGCAAGCCGAAGACTTGTTGATGGGGGCCCCTTCGGAGGTCTCGCCGGAGCAGCTCAAAGAGCTCAACATCCGCGTGTCGCTCCAAAAAGCAAAAGGCTAGGGCGAGGCCCGTTGCACCTCGGCAGGTTGGGAGCGGCCTCGTCCTCGTCACTTTCATGACAGCGCTGACAGTGCGCACGTTTCCCGGCTATCATGATGCCGAGGGTGCTGCAGAAAACACAAAGCATTGGAGCGCGTCTGGTCTCAGGCGCAGCCCGTCGCCGGTGCCCTGCATGCCGATAGGGAGGCCTCTTTCCTGGAGCGATGAGATGAAAGGATAAGGGACCATGACGCTAGGCGAGCGCGTATTCATCTATTGCGAACGGGGAACCAACGAGGCCCTGTGGGCTGAGCCGATCAATGCCATCTCCAATGCTGGCTTCTTTCTAGCCGCACTCATCTTCTGGCAACTGGTTCTTTGGCGTCCGCCGGAGCAACGCAGCGCAGACCACTACCTCTTCATTGCGCTCGTCTTTGCAGTCTGTTTCGGCAGTACGGCTTTCCACGTCTTCGCGGATCACGGTACGGCGCTCGCGGACGTGATTCCCATTGGTCTTTTTATGTTGGTCTATTTTGGCTTTGCGTTGAATCGGTTCTTGAGTGTGCCGCCTGCGTGGACGGTCCTTTTCGTGACGATCTTCGCGGGGCTTATCGGCGCCGCCACGCAGCTTCAGTGCTGGGAAGGCGGTGTCGGTTTGGCCACCATGGCGCCGGATGAGGCCCAGAGTTGCTTGAATGGCAGCGTGGGCTATCTGCCGGCTCTCGGGGTACTCATTATCGTCAGCATGCTGGTCGCGGAACGGCGGCACAAGGCGGCTCCCTACCTCCTGGCGGCTACCGTCGTCTTTACTTTCTCGATCCTACTTCGCTCGGTCGATATGGCGTTTTGCGCGAGCGTGGTGATCGATGGACGCGACACCGGCACGCATTTCCTCTGGCATCTCTTGAACGCCGTCGTGCTATTCTTGCTGATGCGCGCGACTCTTGAGACGGAGATTAAGCCCGCGCCGGCTGCGGCCGAGGAAGAGCCAGAAGAGGACGCGCCTGCTGCCAAAGCGGAGCCCGAACCAATGAAGGAATCCGCGGCGGAAGCCAGCGAGACGCCGGACGATGGTGCATCCGACGATGCCACCGAGGAAGAAGCCTCCGAGAAGGAAAGTAAGTCGGAAAATAAGTCTGAAGAAGAGGCTTCGGCGGAAGAGGCGGCCGACGAGGAACCATCAGGCGACGATGCTCCTAAGGCGGAGTCGTCCGATGCCGAATCTTCCAAGGATGATGGCTCCCAGGC
>JARFRF010000027.1 GCA_029287395.1 Methyloceanibacter sp.
CGGTGACATCCACCCCTGGTTTCAGGTGACATTTGATCTGCAAGCTGTGAATGCGTCGTTTACTTCTCGAGACACGGCGATCTTGGCGGGCTTACGAGCGAAGCTAGATTTCTGATTCGGATCTGCTGGCTCAAGGCAGAGCAGGCCGTACGCAAAGGAAAATGGAAGTACCTCGTTACCAACAAATCGCCCAACCCGAAGCTGCAGATTACTCCGACTCCAAAAGGTCAATTCCACTTCGATCTCGAAGCGGATCCCGGGGAAACCAAAAACCTCTCTGTTTGCTCCTGTTAGAAAACTGCTTCGCTTTGGCTGCGACTTGCGCCGACAACTGAAAAGGAATTGAACAGGAGGCAACGAAGGAAACGGAGATTGAACGATTTCAGACTAAGAGGGAAGGGCTTCGCCGGGGTCAGCCTCCTTTGCCAGGTCAAAACAGGTCACGCCCGCTTCGTTCGCAGAGTCTCCGAGGGTAGTTCGCCAAACAGTCGGCGGTACCGGGATGCGAAGCGACCGAAGTCCCACTCCCCATGTCTAGCAATTACCTCGCTGACGGACACGCCCTCGGCATCCGCTGCACTCAGCGCGCGATAAACCTGATGCAGCCGAATCAATTGCATATAGCGAACTGGCCCTAGGCCAAAGTAGTCCTGGAATGCTTTTCGGAGTGTACGTTCGGAAACTCCTGCCGCTACCGCCAAATCCGTTACGAGTACGGGCTGGTTGTTACGCTCTGCAAGTAGCGCCTGGGATCGTCGGATGATTTCCTCTCGCGGAAGTTTCGGTCGACCATTGGGCTTGAGCTTGGGCTCGTCCGCTTGCCCCCCGACAACCAACGAGGCAACTCTTAGCAGCTCTGCGGCGGCGAAACTCGCTGCGGTCGTCGACTCGAATTGTGGGCAATTTGCACCGGCCGTCATGATTTGAGACACGGAATCCCGAATCTGATTAATCACTTGGCGATTTGGAGGAGTAACTCGAAGTGTTCTCCTTTTTAAACTCGGCGATTCGACGATGGCGCCTGCACTGGCAAGCATGTGAGTGGGAATGAAAACGCCACACCAATCGTGCTCGACTTTGGTGCTGATACAAAACTCGCATCCTGGTTCGAGAATTGCGAATGAATCTTTCTTCAGCACGACTCCATTGGTTGAGTATTCAAGCGTCTCGGTGATCGGCACGTAAAGCAGATATCCATCCGAACGCAATTGGCCTTGAGCGAGGTTGCCGCTTCCCATCTGCCCAAATTGAACACCGACGCCGTCAAGATTCACCGAGCTATGACGCCAGATTCGCCGCTTGGGGTTGCGAAGCATCATCTTGCTATCCACGTCTCGGACAGATTCGGCGAAGGCATCGAATTCGTAGAAAACGTCGGACTGCATGAAGAATCCGTAGCCCCGAAAGTTGTTGCCGAAATTACGTAGACAGACCAGAATCTGCAATGTAAAAGAAACGAAAGTTAATTGTAACCATGCCCGCTCGATTTCGCATATGGATACGTTCGACCCCGGAATGTTTCTCAGTGCCGCGGTTGTCAGGGGCGCGATCTACAAGACGCCCTACAAGTTCACTGGCACGATTGACAAGGCGACGGTCGAGTTAGCGACGTGAAGCTCGGCTTCGTCAAAATAACGTCCTTCTCCTCAAAGTCCTAACGGAGTTCCCAATGGCATCGGCAAGACCCGAAGATTTGCAAATATGGCGTGATGAAGGCCATTTCCAGGAAATCGACGGACACAATATCTTTGTCCATGCATCGGGAACTCCAAAGTACGAAGGCCATGGCGTACTGCTGACGCATGGCTATCCGGGCTCGTCAATCGACTGGAAGAACGTGGTGCCGCGGGTGGCGCTGCACACGCGCATTGTGATCTCCGACTTTCTGGGCTTTGGTCAAAGCGACAAGCCGACCGATGGCACGTTTGAGTCACATTACTCGATGTTCAAACAGGCCGACCGGGCGGTCGCTGTGGCAGAGAGTGAAGGTCTTAAAGAAGTGGTTCTCTGTATCCATGACATGGGTCAGACCGTGGGTGCGGAAATCATGGCGCGACACGAAGAAGGCAAACTGCCCTTCAAGATCAAGCACGCCATCATCCTGAATGGCTCCACGTTGGTCGATATGGTGAACTTCATGCCGATGCAGAAGGACATGCTCGCAGCGCCCGATACGATCCTCGACAAGGATATCCCCGACGATCAGTGGCTGGATTTGCTCAACGTTGGTTTCTCCAAGGAACATCAGGCCAACGACGGGCTGATCGAAGTGATGATCGCGCAAATCAACGAACATCACGGCAGTCGACTGATGCCGCGGCTGATGCGCTATCAGAACGAGCGAAAAGAAAACCTGGACCGCTGGATTGGTGGACTGACCAAACTTTCCGCGCCGACGAGCATCTTCTGGGGCCAACAGGATCCCAACGCTGCGGAAGCCATGGCGGACCGGCTTAAGAAACTCAACCCGGCTGCGGATCTGCACAAATGGCCGGACGTGTCCCACTGGCCGTCGATCGAAGTTCCGGAACGAGTCGCCAAGGCGATTATTGAAAG
>JARFRF010000065.1 GCA_029287395.1 Methyloceanibacter sp.
ACGCCACCTGTTTGGTTGGCGGCGATCCCACGAGAGGTTGACTTGCTATGGGTTTACTAGTTGACGGCGTCTGGCAAGACGTTTGGTACAATACGAAGGAGCACGGCGGACGCTTCGTCCGATCCAAGGCGCAGTTTCGGAACTGGGTGACGGCCGATGGCTCACCAGGTCCAACAGGACGCCGCGGCTTCAAGGCCGAACCAGGCCGTTACCACCTCTTTGTCTCTTATGCCTGTCCTTGGGCACATCGAACGCTGCTATTTCGCGCGATCAAGGGTCTCGAGGATATGATCGACGTCTCGTTCGTCCATTGGTACATGGGCGACAAGGGCTGGACCTTCGAGCCAGACGATGCTGGCGTCGTTGGCGACCGCCTATTCGACTCGAAATATTTCTACGAGATCTACCTGAAGGCCGATCCTGAGTATTCGGGGCGCGTCACCGTGCCCGTGCTATGGGACAAGAAGACGAACACGATCGTCTCAAACGAATCTTCGGAGATCATCCGCATGTTCAACAGCGCCTTCGACGGCGTCGGCGCGAAGCCCGGCGACTACTACCCGGAGGACCTCCGAGAGGAGATCGATGCGCTCAACGACCGCATCTACGACTGTGTGAACAACGGGGTGTACAAAGCCGGCTTTGCCACATCCCAAGAAGCCTACGAAGAGGCGCTGTACCCGCTGTTCGAGACTTTGGATTGGCTCGAAGAGCGCCTGCAGAAGCAGCGCTATTTGACGGGCGAACGGATCACCGAGGCCGACTGGCGCTTGTTCACGACTTTGATGCGCTTTGATGCCATTTATCACGGGCACTTCAAATGCAACTTGAAGCGCCTCGCGGACTATCCCGCGCTCTCGGCCTATGTGCGCGATCTCTATCAGCAACCTGGCGTAGCCAGCACGCTGAACTTCGAGCACAATCGGCGGCACTATTATGAGAGCCATGGCACGATCAATCCCACCGGCGTCGTAGCCGTCGGTCCGAACCTCGACTTCGATACGCCTCATGAACGCGAAGCGCTCGCAGCTTAGGAAATCGTAGATCTTCATCCCGTCACGACGATGTGTATTGGAATCGTCGTGCCAGCCGATGAGGCTGCGGTATGTTGACGTCGGCGCACGTGAAACGATGCGCCCGCGCATGGGCGCATTGCGATACAGTGAGGCCGAATAAGACATAAGGCTGGGCATCAAGCTATGAGCGAAGCGGACTTGGAATGGGTAAAGGTTGGCCATGTGGACGACCTCCCGGAGGGGCGTGTCAAAACCGTCACGCCACGGAACATCTCGATTTGCCTCTCTCACTTCGATGGCCAATGGGCCGCCATGGACAACAAGTGTCCTCATCAAGGCGGCCCACTTGGCGAAGGATCTATCGAGACAGGGGTGGACGGACAGTGCTGGATCCGCTGTCCGTGGCACGGCTGGGACTTCCATCCACTCACTGGCGCTCCCCCTGGGGGACATGAAGATACCGGGCAGCAGCTCTACCCCGTGAAAATCCTGGATAGCGAGGTCTTTGTCGGGCTCGAGCCAGAGCCGGAGCACCAGCGCACGACCACTGACGTCATGGCCGAGACCATGGTCAACTGGGGCGTCAAAAGCGTGTTTGGCATGGTCGGCCACTCAAATCTCGGACTGGCAGATGCCATAAGACGGCGCGTATCGGATGGAGAGCTAAGGTATTTCGGAGTACGTCATGAAGGGGCGGCTGCGTTCGCAGCTTCTGCCTATGGCAAACTCACGGGGATGCCCGCAGCTTGTCTCACAATTGCAGGGCCCGGTGCAACCAACCTCTTGACGGGCATGTGGGATGCCAAAGTAGATCGCGCACCGGTACTGGCGTTGACGGGTCAGGTGCAAACACAAGTATTCGGCCCGGGCGCCTTCCAGGACATTGACCTCAAGTCTGCATTCGAGGCCGTTTCAAAATTCTCGCAACCGGTTTTGACAACATCGAACCACGCGGAACTGATGACGCTCGCCTGCAAGTCCGCGATTGTAGAGCGCGATGTCGCGCACCTGATCTTCCCCGACGATGTCCAGACAATACCGAGCGACGCCAAGGCTGGGAGCCCACAGGGCAGAATCGGTGAAGATGTTGTGGTTCCATCCGAAGACGCTTTGGAGGCCGCCAGCGACCTGATCCAGAATGCCAAGCGTCCCATTATCGTGATGGGGCATGGTGCTGTCAGCGCACGGAACGCCGTTATCGAACTTGCCGAGCGGCTGGGCGCACCGGTCATGACGACGTTCAAGGGAAAGGGCCTCATTGCGGACGATCATCCTAACGCGGCCGGCGTACTCGGACGATCTGGGACACCGATCGCCAGCTGGTTCATGAATGAGTCGGACCTGATCCTGTCGCTCGGCTCATCCTTTGCAAATCACACTGGAATCGATCGTTCCAAGCCAATCATTCAGGTCGATTTTGAGCGCATGCAGCTCGGCAAGTTTCACCCGGTGAAACTCCCGATATGGGGGGAAATCGGCGCCTTTTGCCGTGCCATATGCGAAAGATTGGACCCGCGGAGCGACGACCGCCAGGTCAAAGAGCTCACAGAACGTTGGGCCATGTGGCGCGAAGAGAAACGGACGCGTCTTGCCGAAGAGCGTGGACAGGGCGTCTCCTCCGTCGCGTTGTTCGATGTCCTCTCAGAGTTGTGTCCTGCTGACGCGATCATTGCGGTCGATGTTGGCAACAACACCTACTCATTCGGACGCTATTTCGAAACAACCGGGCAACGCGTTCTCATGTCTGGTTATCTCGGATCGATTGGGTTTGCGCTGCCGGCAGCAATGGGCGCCTGGGCTGCGACCCAAGACGTCGCTGAGTTCGCAGGGCGTAAAGTTGTCTCGATCTCCGGCG
This sequence comes from Methyloceanibacter sp., assembly GCA_029287395.1. GTDB lineage: Bacteria > Pseudomonadota > Alphaproteobacteria > Rhizobiales > Methyloligellaceae > Methyloceanibacter. The sequence continues at coordinate 2,872 of JARFRF010000065.1, forward strand.
ACGGCGGTTTCGGTCAGTACCCAATGGAATTCGCGACACTCGTAAAGTACGGGATGAACATCACGCATATCCTGCTCAACAACGCTGAGCTCGGCAAAATCTCGAAGGAGCAACGCGCCGGTGAATGGCCCGTCTGGGAGACCAATTTGCACAATCCGTCCTTCGCGGCCTATGCGCGATTGTGCGGCGGACACGGCGCCAAGGTCACCGAGACTGCTGATTTGAAAGAGGCGATTGCTACAGCGTTGAATGCAGACAAGCCTGCCCTCGTAGAGGTGACGACCGACGCGGAGCTGGTATAGGGGTTAGTTCTTAGTTCAGTCCTCTGAGGAGTGACCTTCAATGGACTTGGATAAAGATCTTCACGCGTGCGCGCCGTTATCTCTTGTCGCAGCGCGGTGCATGACACACAAGGCCATTCAGCTCCTAACCTTGGCCGCGCGCTCGAACCTGGAGCCCGAAATCGACGATAGCCACTCCAGCCTCAGGTGGGACGCAACCTCAAAGCGTTTCTTGTCGCAGCCGATGCCTCATGATGATGGAGCAATGCTGATTGGTCTGTCGCTCAGCCCGCTTCGTCTCGATGTGGTCCAGGACGGCACAACGCGTGTGAAACTCGATATGGAAGCACAAACAACAGAAGGCGCTCTCCAGTGGCTGGACCGGCACCTGGGCCAGTCCGGACTGAATCCGGCATCAAAGGTCACCTTGCCATACGAGCTGCCCGAAGCGGTCGCCAAGTTGGATTTGTTCTCGGCGCAGACCGCCTCCGTGCAACTGACAGCTCTTGCGGCTTGGTTCGATCTCGCAAACACAGTTCTGTCCGACTTCGCGAAGAATTATGCGTATCTCGAGCCAGGCCCTAGTCCCGTTCGATGTTGGCCTCACCATTTCGACATTGCGACCTATGTCCAGCTTGAGGCCGGCAGCGCCGAGGCGGCGCGTGGTATTGGGATTGGTATGTCGCCCGGCGACGAGAGCTACGGGCAGCCCTACGTCTACGTGAACCCTTGGCCACACCTGGATCCAGCAGATCTTCCAGATCCGCCGCATCCGGGCGATTGGCACACGGACGGCTACGTGGGAGCCGTGGCGACAGCCGAACAGATCCTTACACTGGTCGATTTACCGGATGCCCTTTTGAGCTTCGTCGAGTCAGCGTTTGCTGTTGGTCGGGCAGGCTTGGAGGCCTAGCGCATCGGCCGCACTTTGCTAGCAGCCCGCCTCCGGGCCTCCGTCATCAATTACGAACAGCAACCGCGTCTCTCCGCCCTGCGATATTGGTGGCGAACGATGCACGATGCTGGACCCCTCGCCGGTTGGCCAAAGCTGCCCGCGAAATAGTCCGACATCCCCGGTCGCGAGCTCGTGGATGGGATCGGGGTCACCCTCGGTTCTAAACTGGCCATATTGCGTCCCACGTCCTCGATATGTGCAAAGCAAGCGTGCGGCGACATTATCGAGGTGGAATTTTCGGCACGCCTCGCTCCGAATGACATCGAAGCGCAGGCGAACGGTGTTCGTCTTCATGACACTGCAGAAGGAACGCACGAGCTTGCTTGCGTCCTCAAGCAGGTCTGGTCCAAAGCTGCTATCTCCCAGCCCCAGTCGCTGAACCTCGGTGCCCAATGCGCTGAGCGCGTGATCGGGATCCGTGGCCATACGCAGCTCTGGCAATTGTTCGGGACTGAGTTCCTCCAACCGATCTAGAAGCGGCCAGCGTGCTTTGCGCTTCCATATCGAAACAGCGCAGCCTGGGGACCGAATCTGGTCAAGAATGTCGAGCCGGTCGCCTTCGACAACCCGGTGCGGAGATCCCGGTTCTGCTGGAGTTGTCGTCACAACGACAACCTCCGGTTCCTGCATTTGTGGCTCGGCAGTACTGTGGAAGCCGTGACCGTGCACAACTGGGTCTGTCGTGACGCCGCGCAACTCTGCCTCCTTAGCGGACGCCCGTCCGCGGGCCTCTTGGTCCATGAAAAATTCCTGACTTAGATGTTATAACATACTACTGATATGTCGTTCCGCCTGAGCGCTGTCAAGCGAACGGATTACATCTTCGTAAGCTGCTGATCTTCGGCTGGTGCGTGCCCGTAGTTTAGTCGTGCATCGCGGTGCCGCCTCCTCCTTCTACTCTCCACCGCGGTGGACTAGGCCCCGGCGCTTTCAGCGTCGGGGTTCCTCACGGCGAGGAGGACACGAATGGCGAAACATCTAGATTTACAAAGATTTCTCGACTCCTTCGACGGCTTCGAAGAAGAACTCAAGCCGATCGATGCGTGGGGCACACTTTTGTCCACGCTGGAAGGCCTGCCTGTAGCAAACGATCTGCAGTTGTTGACGGGATCCCCGCTTCACCAATGGCTGGAGGAGGTGGCCAACGCGATTGATCCGCTCGACTTGGTAGACACACTCGACAGAGAGCTGCGACGGCGAGTTGGTTTAGCCGCAGCTATATCGCTCCCGGCCGATGAGCTCGTTATCTCGCTTTGCAAGAGCCTTGAAATCTTGGCCTGGACGCGCGGACGAGACGCCAGGTCGCATTGAGATTCGATGCGGCCAACAGCTTTCTAACCGGCAAAAGCATCTAATCCTCAGAAGCCCCATGCGTCGGGTACGCGATGACGTGCTCTTGTTCGTCTGGAGCGTTACGCGCAACAATGGCGATGGCAGGTTCTGTGTCGCTTAAGTTGCGCGGCTGATGGGGAACATCTGCCGGGATGAAGATAAAGTCTCCCGCTTCATTGACCACAGTCTTTTTGAGACCATCGCCGAAGCGCGTCTCAACACGCCCCTGGATCAGATAAACAGCGGACTCATAGCCTTTGTGAATGTGGGCTTTGGCGGTCGCGCCCGGCGGTATCACGACCTTCAACAAGGACAGACCCGTCGCGCCTGCTGTCTTGTCCGAGATTCCAGGGAAGATCGGGAGCTCTTGCTTCGACCCGGTTTGGTCGACACCACGGACCGTGACAATGTCGTTACCGTCTCGCTCGCCAATAATCTGGGGCTCTGCAACGGCCAACGTCACCGCACTGACGACAAGGATCGTAAAAACAAGCGAGGCAGTCATAAGACGTTTGGGACGCATCGATTCTTCCTTTCGTTCGACCTTGCGAACGCTACCTCGACAACGCCTATAGGCATAGATCCCGCGTCAATCGGCGCCTATCGCTGACACCAATTCACGACCCTCAAACTCTGCACGCCTCTGAGACCGGCAGGCTGGCGGCAAGCGAGCGTACAAGGCTTACGGTTTTGCTACCGCCCGGCCCACAGGTAACGGATCAGCCGATAAGCCGCTGAATCAGGTTGACCACGACCAACAGAACGATCGCACCGAGCGCGGCCGTGACAATCGCACCGATAACGCCACCGGCGATCGTTAAACGAAGGCCTAGACGTGGGAATAACCAGCCCGCGATAAAGGCGCCCGCTATACCGATGAGGATGTTCCAAAAAAAGCCGAAGCCCGAGCCTTCAACGATAACGCCAGCCAGCCAGCCAGCGACAGCACCGATCAGCAAGGTAATCAGCAAGCCAACTATGTCCATGATTCGCCTCCCCTGACGTATTGCCGAGTCGTTGCTCAGCGTCAGTTAGATTATCAGCACCGAGACGAGATTGCATCGCGTTGGCCAACTGGAGCGAAGCACCTGTGGATGGTTTTGCGCAGGACCTCCAGGAAACGAGTGATCGGCGCTACTCGCTGACTTTAATCGTCGGAACCATGAGCCCGGGCATGTCAGGACTTGACGTCGCTCGCCGCGCGATCCTTTTCAAGACGTGCAACAATGTCGGTGAGACATCCAAGGGCCCCCTCAAAGTCGAACTCTCCAACAAGTTCACCAAGGTTCTCGATCTCCGTATCCGTGAGGGCCCCGTCGAGAGCCGGCCTCGCCTCGATCATGAAATCCGCCGCCTCTCCATCGTCGTTCTCCAGTAAACGCCGACGTTAGTCGAGCGGCGTGAGAGCCGTCGATGGGTCGAGACTGTCCTTTCCGTTGCTTGTTGCGCCCTCGTTGGGCAACGCCGCCTGAATGG
>JARFRF010000095.1 GCA_029287395.1 Methyloceanibacter sp.
GTGACATCTTTGACTTTTTGGGATTCGACTGATGCCGACCGTTACCTATTTAGAGCGCCGCGAGCAGCTTGAGACCTATTTCGATCGTACCGCGGTCGATGCCTGGTCCCGTATGACGTCCAACGCGCCTCTTGGTCGTATCCGTACGACCGTTCGCGAAGGCCGCGAGCAGATGCGCAACACGCTACTGTCCTGGTTGCCACAAGATCTTTCGGGTGCCCGAGTACTCGATGCGGGATGTGGCACTGGTGCGCTAGCGACAGAAGCTGCACGACGGGGCGCCGATGTCATAGCCGTGGATCTGTCTCCAACTCTGGTGAAGCTCGCTAAGCAGCGTACCGATCAGACGTTCAAGACCGGCAGCATCGATTTTCAAGTCGGCGATATGTTGAGCCCGAAGCACGGACACTTCGACTACATCGTCGCAATGGACTCTCTAATACACTACAGCGCGGCGGACATGGCACGAAGTCTTGGCCTACTCGCGCCACGCAGTGAGCACGGCGTCCTCTGCACATTCGTTCCAAGGACGCCTCTCCTCGCTCTTATGCACACGACAGGCCGCCTCTTCCTACGCAAGGATCGCGCTCCTGCAGTCGAGCCGACGAGCCCTGCCAAACTTCATCAGCTTATCTCGGCAGAACCGCGGCTCGCCGCATGGCGGCTGGGACGTACGAAAAGGATTTCTAACGGCTTCTATACATCCGAGGCCCTGGAGCTGACGCACAAATGAGACGGTTGAACCACAGGTTCGCGCAAGGTTGGACGTTGCTGGATGCACGGTATCTGCCGTTTGCAGACGCAGCCAGCGATGACTTACCGCTTTCGCGCCTGCTCCGTCTTTCGCTGTTCCAAGTTTCGGTAGGAATGGCGCTCGTTTTGCTCAGCGGGACGCTGAACCGAGTCATGATCATTGAGCTGTCGGTACCAAGTTGGCTCGTTGCTCTCATGGTGTCGCTACCCCTCCTTTTTGCACCGTTCCGTGCGCTGATCGGTTTTCGCTCAGATCATCATCGCTCCTTCTTGGGCTGGCGCCGCGTACCCTATATCTGGTTTGGCTCACTGCTTCAGTTCGGTGGCCTCGCCATCATGCCATTTGCGCTTATCGTCCTATCGGGCGACGCCAACGGCCCCCTCTGGATCGGCTATGCCGCATCTGCTCTTGCCTTCCTGATGGTCGGTGCAGGCCTGCATACGACCCAGACTGCCGGCCTTGCCCTCGCGACGGACTTGGCTCCTGAGGAAGCCCGTCCGCGTGTGGTCGCTTTCCTCTACGTAATGCTGTTGCTTGGAATGGTCGCTGCTGCATTGACCTTTGGCTGGTTGCTTGGAAACTTCAGCCAGATGCGCCTCATCCAGCTGATCCAAGGTGCGGCGATCCTGACAATGATCCTGAACTGTGTGGCACTCTGGAAACAAGAGGCCCGTGACCCGCGCCGCACCGACCCTGCTCAAGCGCCCGCTTCGTTCAGCGAAGCGTGGCACAAGTTCCGCGCCGGTGGGCGCGCACGTCGCGTACTCCTGGCCGTCGGTTTGGGAACAGCCGCCTTCAGCATGCAAGACATTCTGCTGGAGCCCTATGGCGGTGAAGTCCTTGGATTAAGCGTCGGCGCAACCACAGCACTTACGGCCTTGCTGGCTGCAGGGACGCTTTGCGCCTTTGCGCTGTCCGCCTCTCTGCTTAGCCGCGGCGTCGATCCTTACCGTCTGGCCGGCTTCGGCGTTGTGGTCGGCATTCTCGCGTTTGCCGCTGTGATCCTGTCGGCGCCCATGGCTTCAGCCGGACTATTCCGCGCAGGTACAGCCTTGATTGGGTTTGGTGCGGGTATGTTCGGTGTCGGCACGCTGACGGGGGCGATGGCCCTCGCTGAAGGTGGCAATAGCGGACTTGCCCTCGGCGCGTGGGGCGCTGTGCAAGCCTCGGCCATGGGCATAGCGATCGCCGCAGGTGGCTTCATTCGCGACGCAGTGTCTGGTCTTGCGGATGCATCATTGTTGGGACCAGCGCTGACAGGTCCCGCCGTCGGCTATGGCGTCGTCTATCAGCTGGAAATCTTATTGCTCATTGCAACTCTCATCGCGATCGGACCGCTCGTGCGACTGAAGCGCATGACACCAGCCCGGTCATCGCAGTCCTTCGGCCTTGCCGAGTTTCCCGGTTAGGCCGCAAACGTGGAGGCAACCTAATGGCTGAAATTACTGGTTATATCGACTTCGCTCAGGTCCTCCTTTACGTCTTCTGGGCGTTCTTCGCGGGGCTAGTCTTTTACCTGGTCCGGGAGGGCAAACGCGAGGGCTACCCGGTAGTCTACGATGGCGAACAAAATCGGCCCTATACGGACTTCCCGCCCATTCCGAAGCCGAAGAAGTTTCTCCTTCACGACGGAACAACCGTCGAGGCGCCCGCTGCTCCAAATGAGCGCGACAATTTGAACTTGGAGCCTAGCGCCAAGTGGCAAGGCGCTCCATTTATTCCAACCGGAGATCCGATGCTCGATGGCGTTGGGCCCGGCTCCTACGCTTTACGCAAAAACGTTCCCGACCTGTTGCCCGACGGAGAAATCAAGATCGTGCCTCTGCGGGACGCGTCCAGTTTTTCAATCAGCTCGCGAGATCCGGACCCCCGTGGCATGGATGTCATCGGAGCTGACGGCCTAATCGCCGGCAAGATCAGCGATGTCTGGGTCGACCGAGGTGAGTTCATCATCCGCTATCTGGAAGTCGCCGTTAAAGACAAACCAGCAAAACGTGTCTTGCTCCCCATTATGTTCGCCGAGATCAGCGGCAGCCGGAACGATGTTCGTGTGAATGCGATTTTGGCGTCACAGTTCGCTGATGTCCCAACAGTAGCCACGCCTGGTCAGGTGACGTTCCTCGAGGAGGATCGGATCTGCGCCTACTACGGCGCCGGGACGCTTTACGCATGGGAAGAGAGGGCAGACCCGCTGCTGTGATCAAGCGCGCGTTTAGAGTTTTGCCCCGGGTCCACGCCGAGACCTTGCACACCAACGGCGTTTCCGGGGCGTTGTTGAGGATGACAAACTAGAGGAGTGAAACGGAAATGCCTGGCTGGTTTCCAACACGAGAACGGTTCGATGTGCCCTGCACAATCGATATCGAGAATACGTTCGAGAGCTTGCACGCCTACGTGCGTCTCGACGGTGACATTGCGATCCACCCCGGGGACGAGGTGCTGGTCCATGGCGAGCCCGTACGCGTGCCGTATGGCGAGAAGCTAAAGCTGCAACGCCTGGCCACTGTCACCCGCGCAACGGCGCTTGAACGCTGGTGGACGAAGCTTACGGGCCGCTTGGAGATGGGCGAGCTCTGTGAATTCAGCTTCTCTTCAGGGAGGAAGCTATGACAATAGACAGTATTGGAATCAACAAAGACGACACCATGCGCATGGCACAGGCGGACACAGCCTTAAGCCCGCGCTTTTACACTACTGACTTCGACGAGCTCGACCAGGTTGACGTGAGCAGTGTACGAGATGAATGGGATCCTCTAATCGCAGAGATGCGGTCTGACCCCAACAAGGGGCATTTCGTGCGCAACGAGGATTGGGAGATTCCCGATCTGGCCAAGCTTCCCGAAGGCCTGCGAAAGGAGTTCGTGGACTTCCTGGTGAGCTCCCTTACTGCGGAGTTCTCAGGCTGCGTGCTTTATGCCGAAATGAAGAGACGCGGCACGAACAAGGATCTATGCGAGCTCTTCAAGTTCATGGCGCGTGACGAGTCTCGCCACGCAGGCTTCATCAATGACGCCCTTAAGGACTTTGGCATTGGCGTCGATCTCAGCTTCCTGACCAAGACGAAGAAGTACACCTTCTTCAAGCCAAAGTTTATTTTCTACGCCACTTACCTGTCTGAGAAGATTGGCTACGCGCGGTACATCACAATCTACCGCCACTTGGAGCGCAACCCAGACAAGCGCTTCCATCCGATCTTTCTGTGGTTCGAGAAGTGGTGCAACGATGAGTTCCGCCATGGCGAGGCCTTTTCGCTTCTTATGCGGGCCAATCCGCAGCTGTTGAACGGCGCAAACAAGTTGTGGGTTCGGTTCTTCCTTCTGGCCGTCTACGCGACGATGTATGTGCGCGACCATGCCAGGCCCGAATTCCACAAGGCACTTGGGATCGATCCCACAGACTATGACTATCAGGTGTTCCGCGTCTGCACGGATATCTCACGCCAAGTCTTTCCCGTCATGCTCGACCATGACAACCCGCGCTTCCGCGCAGGCATGGAGCGCTTGCGGGAGATTAGCGATGCGATGGGCGAGGCGAAGGACAAAGGCGGACTCATGGGCTCGCTAAAACGCTTCCGGCTCGGCGCCGCGGCGGGCTTCACCTTTGCAAAGCTCTACTTCATGCGGACTAAACCTAATGCGCTACCGGATACCAGCCGGCTACAGCCCGCCTGGTAACCGAGAGAGGAGAAACACTTTGGACTATGCTCTTGCCGTGACGTTCGCGCTCTTTCTCTGGTGGTTCTCCACCGGAGCGGTGCTCTATGCCGTAGGGCTGCCGAAGCGAGCGCGCGGCTGGAGCGTGGCGGCATTGAGCGGAGTAGCGCTCTTGTCGCTGGTTGGTATTTCAGTATCCAGCGCCGATGCGACAACGTTCGGAGCCTATTGCGCTTTCACGTGTGCCATCGTGGTCTGGGCCTGGCATGAGATGAGCTTCCTTACCGGCTTGCTGACCGGTCCAAACACCGAGACGTGCCCATCGGGTAGTTCGGGTTGGCCACGTTTCGTCGCTGCTACGCAAACCCTCATCTATCATGAGTTGGCGATTTTCGTCACGATCGCGGCAGTTGCTGTGCTGACCTGGGGTGCGCCAAACCAGTTCGCGCTTTGGACATTGCTGGTTCTTTGGATCATGCGGCTCAGCACGAAGTTCAACGTATTTCTCGGCGTTCCCAACCTGACCGAAGAGTTCCTTCCGAACGATCTCGCCTTCTTGAAGAGTTACTTTCGGAAGCGCCCCATGAACCTACTCTTCCCGGTTTCGGTCACATTGTCGACCGTAGCGACGTGCGGCCTGATTGCGCAGGCCGCCACTGGCACAACCGACTTTGCGATCGCGGGCTACACGATGTTGGCGGCCCTAATGGCACTCGCCGTTCTCGAACATTGGTTTCTTGTGTTGCCACTACCAGTCGCCGACCTGTGGCGCTGGGGCCTCTCATCGCGGCGCTCGGACATCACGAAGAACCCTACGGATCACGACTTCGACGGGCACGAGGCAGCGCGCCCAATACGAACAAATGGGCTGGTGCGAGGAGATGCGCCACTCATTAACTTTTTAGCTGGGAGGTAAAGATGGATTATCAGGGGCAGTTCCGCCGGCACTTGAACTCGTTACACCAAGAAGGCCGGTACCGTGTCTTCGCCGATTTGAAGCGGCGATGCGGGTCTTATCCCAATGCGAAGCACTTTACAGATGACGGCCAGAGCGACGTGACCGTTTGGTGCTCGAACGACTATCTCGGAATGAGTCAGCATCCCAAGGTTCTCGCAGCGATGCACGAAGCAATCGACGAGGTTGGCGCTGGCTCGGGCGGGACAAGAAATATCTCTGGCACGACCCACTATATTGTTGAGCTTGAGGCTGAGCTCGCCGATCTCCACGGCAAGGAGGCGGCGCTTCTCTTTACGAGCGCTTACATCGCCAACGACGCCACGTTGTCTACGCTGACGCGCCTGATACCGGGGCTGGCGGTCTTCTCAGATCAGAAGAACCACGCTTCGATGATCGAAGGTATTCGCCGAGGCGGAGGCGAGAAGTACATCTTCCGTAACAACGATCTCAATCAGCTTGAGGACTTACTGAAATCTGTACCTCTCGAGCAGCCGAAGTTGATTGCGATCGAGAGCGTCTACTCAATGGATGGTCACATTTCACCCATCGCGGAAGTTTGTGATCTCGCCGAGAAGTACAACGCACTGACCTATCTCGATGAGGTCCATGCTGTTGGCCTGTACGGCCCACGCGGCGGCGGCATCGCCGAACGCGAAGGAATCATGGATCGGGTCGATATCATCAACGGAACGTTGGCCAAGGGCTACGGCGTCATGGGCGGCTATATTGCGGCCAGCCAGGAATGCTGCGATGCCATTCGGTCCTTTGCTCCGGGCTTCATCTTTACAACATCGCTAGCACCAGCCGTCGTCGCAGGCGCCTTGGCTTCGATCCGACACCTGAAAACGAGCGACTTCGAGCGCGCTCGGCATCGTGAGCGGGTCCGCACCGCAAAGCGGCTCATGAAAGAGGCCCATCTGCCTGTGATGGAGAACCCGAGTCATATCGTACCAGTGATGGTCGGCGACCCGGTACACTGCCGCGCGGTAACCGATACACTGCTCTCCGAGTACGGTGTCTATGTGCAGCCGATCAACTACCCGACTGTGCCGAGGGGTACCGAACGTATGCGATTCACGCCCTCCCCGGTCCACAGTGACGAGCAGCTGACGTATCTGATCGAAGCGCTGACATCTCTATGGCAGGCGTGTCCTGTCGCAAACGGGCAGTATGTCAGGCTCGCTGCGGAATAGCAGATACGTACCGTCTTTCTGCCGCTAGCATTACTCGCCTCGCCGGTGCGGGCGGCGATCTGTCGGGCGTCCTCAGCCTTGCCGATCTGAATCTAGAGCGAGGCGTCTCTCAGACAGACCAATTATTCTTACCCGTCAGCGACAGACAAGCATTCAAATTGCGATCTCAGCCATCGGATGGTCGCATGACCAAGCTCTGTATCAAGGATCCGACGACCTTGCCGATGCAGCACTTGCGCTGCCGAGCCCCCGCTGCAGTCCTTTGTACATCAGCCGACCCATAGGCCAACGGCCGAGGCACTGTTGCTGACGATGATTAATTGTCGCTTGCTGGATTTTATTTGTTGAGGGACAGAAGATCAGCCAACGCACCCACATGCGCGGGACCGAAGGAGTCCAACGGGATATGGCGGTCTGTTCCCAAGTCCGACAGCGTCAATTGGCCAGTATCCCAAGTCACCAATTGATACGGCATGTCGGCACTCAAGCCACGTATCTTTCGCTCGCGCTCCAAGCTACGAAGCGCATTGCGTACCAAACCATCGCGACCCGGCTCGACGGACGTGACCGTCGCCCCGTTGCTGTTGATGACAGCAAATCGCTCTGACCCCAGCTGTTCGAAACGAAGATCGGTCACAGAGTAAGGCGATCGCGCCTGTTCGCGCTCGGATGCCGGCTCCGTCAGCTGAACCCATGTAACGGCAAGGAGGGTCAAGACAACCAAGCCCGCAGAAGCAAGAAGCGGAATGCGTGCGCGGCTCTCATCGACTTTCTCAGGCGGGCTCGCGTCTTCCACAGAGTCACTCATATTCGATTCAAGAGCCCGCGCATCTTGACTAGCGTTGCCACTGGCTGCCTCGAGGGCCGCCGACTCCTTGAGTCGCTTCACCAAGACCTCGGCAACTGAGGCTGCATCGGGAACCGCGCGAAGCATGGGCTGCGGATGCCGCAAATGCCAGGGTCGTGCGTAAGGCCACAGTATCAAGTACGGAATGCCCGCGTCGCGGTTCAGTTCGACCGAGATATTGCCAACACCGTTGGAGCCGGGTTGAAGATGTAGAGATGCAATTTGCTTGAAGGGAATATCGATCGTTTTCGACAATGCGATGCCGATACGCATGACAATGCGCCGGTTCGTGATTGTGTAAATTGTCGTGCGGGCGCTGAGCCAGGCCAAGAGCTCAAACAGCGCGATGACGACCGCTGCACACGCCAGGGCCGGCACGGCCGCTATCACAGCATCGCCGAGAGACCGTCCATCGTAAAAGGCCTCGACAGCGCGATAGGCTGCGAACGCCAGAAAGTAAGCCCCCACAAAGCGCACATGAAATAGCTGACGTGCCAGGTCATTCCGGCGCGGCGACCCTTGCCAAAGCATTTGTTCGCCGCTCGGCAATTGTGCGGGCAAGCCCCGTGGCCGACCTATCTCGGCTTCATAGTCTGTGACAGTAGCGGCGCTGGGCCGCTGTGCTTCGCCATGAACGAGATCAGGTAGAGAAGCAGTCGCAGACGAAGCCATCAGGTCCAATCCTCTTTAAGTTTCCAGGGGCTCGCGCCTGACCCCTGACCCAACCGTCCTCACTGACCCCACGACGACTGAGTCGAAAGTGGCGTTACCGGCCACATAGACAGATCAGTTGGAACGATGCCGTGCTTCTGACCCCATACGGTCCAATTGTCGACGAGCGTGCCGGTGATGAGAATCCCGATACCGCCAGTGAGAGTCGTTAGCATAGCGAACCACCATGCCCAGCGATGTATCGACTCCATTGTGGCATTGAAGCCCATGGTCCAGCGCCAGAACAGTGCGGCGCGCTCACTTGCCGTGCCACGGTCCGTTACCTGCTCAATTTCTCTATCGCCACCGTATCTCGCTACCGCCAGAATTGTTGCACCATGCATCGCGAACAGAAGTGCAGACCCATAAAGGAAAACAATCGACAGGCAGTGGAATGGATTCCAGAACAGATTGCCGTACACGATCGAGAAATTGTTCGTCCAATCGAGGTGCGGAAAGATGCCGAATGGAACGGCATGATGCCAGCTGCCCATAAGCAGCGGGCGAATGAAACCAAGCACCAGGTACAACCAGATCGCCGCCGCGAATGCCCAGCACACATGTAACCCCATGCCAAGCGCCACTGCGCGGCGATACATCCGTACCCACCACAAGAGAATAGAAGCGGTGATGAAGAAGCCAGAAATCAGCCACCACCCTCCTTCCGCCAATGGCGGCAGGACCTGCAGCCCATGCTTCTCCAACGGAGGGTCAAGCGAGAGCCAGAAGAACTCTCGTACGAACATCACCGGGCTCCAATCGACCTGCGCGGCCATGTTCAGGCCGATGATAATGAACCCGATACTGAACGAGATGATCGACGCCACGCCCAGGAAACCGAGATAGATCGGCCCAATCTGCGAATTGCCGATTTTACCTATCCAATAGTTTAGTTGGGGCTCACCGAGTCTGTCGCGCGTGTCGCGTCCAATATCCACGCCCATCTGTGGGACGCCGACGACTTCCACCCGGTTGAATATTGTTTGAAAACCGGCCATCTCGGTGCTCCCTATTTCGAACCCAATCGTGGCATTAACTTAGTTTCCTCCCCACGTGATCGTCTCGCGGATGAATTCCCACCATTCGATCCATGAACCGCTATAGATTGGCGGTCCACTGATTATGATACAGGCCGCACTCCAGAAGCCGGCCGAAAGGGCAAGAAAGAGGCCGAGCCGGTGGATGCCGAGCGGTCCAATCGAATACCCAATCGTGTCCCTAAAATAGGTGTCTTCGTGCTCCGGTGATTTTACGGCCTGGCCCTTTTGCGGGTTGATCGCCGATAGAACCAAGCCTCCGTGAAGCGCCAGTGCGAATGTCGTCGTGAAAAAGAACGTGATCGCAACCATGTGAAGCGGGTTGTAGTGGAAGTTGCCGTATTGGTAGCCCGTAAACCACACCCAATTTAGATGGCTGAAGATTCCGTAAGGGAAGCCATGCCCCCAGGCGCCAAGCATGAGCGGCCGGAAGATGTTCAGCGTAACAAATGCGAGGACTGCGACGCCAAAAGCCACTGGGACGTGATAACCCATGCCGAGTTTTCGGCAGATCTCAACCTCTCTCAGCGCCCAGGAAATGAATGCTCCAGTCGCAAGGATCGTGATGACCTGCCACAACCCCCCTTCGCGCATGGGCGCCAGTGCGAGCTTGTAGCTTATGTTCGGTGGGTTGATGCTGATCAGCCAGATATTCCATGTGGGTCCAATCGCAGCGCCGTAAATGATCAATAGCGTACCGAGTAATGCGCAGATGATTGTAGTGACTCCGAAGAACCCGACATAGAAGGGGCCGATCCAGAAATCGAATAGATCGCCTCCGACTAACGTGCCGCCACGAACGCGGTATTTTGGCTCGAAGCTCAGCATGGCCATGGCCAGTATCCTCTCGTTCTCACAGCTCCGAGGTCTTCGACCCAACCTCGAAATGCACTGTTCTTGTGCGAGCAAGGCTCTCGAAGATCCTCTGCTCAGGTGGTGAACCCGTTCCTCGCGTCATTCTAATATTACGACTTTACATGTCAATTTATTTGGACAGTTCCGCGAACAAGATGTTGTTTTGTTCCCTTGCCAATCGCAATCGGGATCTCTGCAAATGGAGCTCGTACAGGACTCACTCCTGGCATAGTGCACCCCTCCGCGAAGAGAGGTCCCCGCGGGCTGCGGTGGCAGTGCTTGCCACACGTTGCGTCGTTTTCGGCGAGGATTTGCTAATGGACGTGGCGAGCACCAGGCCAAACCCTGGGGCCCTCCACTGTCCTTGCCGCAACTCCTACGGAGTCGTTGTCATCGACGATGGGGTTGCTGCCGGCGCCGGCATAATGCTTGCACCTTCAAACCAATTGTAGCGTTCGGTGCTGAGCAAGATGAAATGGATCAGCAGTGCCAAAACGAACAGAAAGGCAAATAGTGCGACCAGCGCTCGGCGCGGATCGAATAGCAGCCACACTCTCCACATGTCGTATCCTCCTTATGCCACCAATGGAATGAACTGGATGGCTGTATTCATAAAGCCTTCCAGGCTTGCGTAGCCTTCGGGCCCTGGTATCCACGGGCGCCACATCCACACAAGCACATGCGCAACGATGGCGATGATCGTGAATAGGATGAAGCTCGTCACGAATATTCCGTGGAACTCCTTCGCTTCGTTCTCGGTAAGACCCGAGAGTGAGTCGGTTCTTTCTGTTGCCATATGAATTCTCCCTTCATCAGGCTTCCGCTCATTGCCGCTACTCCCCGCGGCGGGGATCACCGTGGACCACACTGGCCTCGGTCAACTCTGCTCTGGCTTGGCCAGACCTCGTGCCAAACCGCCTAAACCATGAAGACGTAGCCAGCGCAGATTGCTGCAGCGCTTCTGGCTTGGGCGAAGATCGAATGACGGGTCATCCCCTCAACCTTCTTGAACCAGTGCCAGGGCAGCAACGACTTGACGGCTGCAGCAATCAGAAAAATGCCAAAGCAAAACGCGTACAGGAGGCGGAATTGAAGACTCTCGGTCTCACTTCGCCTCGCGATAGTTGTTTGCGTGTTCATGGCCTCACCCCTTTCTTGAGTTGACCTCTCTCTTCGACGATGGACACTTGCGTGACGCGCGCCCATGGTGCCGCGCAACGCAGCACGGGAATAGGGAAGCGGGGAGGGTGTCAGATGCATCATGCCGCTTGACCCTCTTTGACTGACGCGCGTGCCTGGCCGACGCGCACTACTGTCACCCGCCCCTCTCCGGCGCGGCGAGTTGCACTCTCAGCCGCGTCCCGCAGACGCTTGGCAGCAGAAATGCGAACCAGCACCGGTTGAGATTCGATTATTTCGTCTAGAGCCCTCTTGGCGTCCTCGTCCCAAGGCAGCTCTTCGTGCAAGCGCGCATGAGTCGCTTCCACCTTGTCCAGCTCGGTGCCCAAAGGCAGGATGTTGAAGAGTGCATCGAACAGCGCGTTGCACACTTCCTGCACCAAATAAGTTGCGCCGCTATAGCCCATAAACGGCGTACCCGTATGCCTACGGATAATCGAGCCCGGGAATGATGCCGGCACAAAGACTGCCCGTGCACCGTTCTCCGCTAGGTACATGCGCTCGTTGTAGCTTCCGAACAGAATGAGCGGCGTCTTCTCGGCGACTTCCTGGCGAATTCTCTGGTTGTCTGGCTTCACACCTGCTCTGCGCGCGAAGGAAAACGTGCAGGGAAGTCCTAGCTCTTTCTCAAGGAAGTTGCGCACGCCGCGCGCATAGGTCTCGTTAGCAACGATGGCAAAGCTAGCAGTACCGAAGAAATCTTGTGTGACCGAGCGCCACAGGTCCCAGAGCGGCTTTATGGTCGTGTGTTTCTCGCGTGTAATGAACGGCTCGGGATCGAGGCCAACAAGCTCTGCAAGCGTCCGCAGGAACTTCGTAGTCGAATGCAAGCCAATAGGAGCCTGCAGATAAGGCCGACCTAAAGCTTCGCAAAGAAGCCGGCCGAACTCGCGGTACATGCAAATATTGACATCGGCATCGACGAGTTTTGGAATGTCGGCGAGATGCGTTCCCAATGGGAACACCATGTTCACCTCGCACCCAAGTCCCTCGACCAGCCGCCGGATTTCGGCAAGGTCCGAGGGCATATTGAACGTTCCGTAGGCGGGGCCGATGATATTGACCCTCGGCTTCTCGCCATCCTTTCGCTCTTTGCGCTCGGGAATCTTCTTGCGGCCGTACTGCGTCCAGAGCCATGCAAGGGCCCGATCGGCGGACTGCCACTGATCCTCATCGATCGTGCGTGGCAAGAAGCGCTGTATATTCGTGCCCTCCGGCGTTACGCCTCCGCCGATCATTTCGGCGATCGAGCCCGTTACGACAACGGCCGGCAGCTCTGGGTCGAGAGTCTTGTGCGCCCGTCGCATCGCCTCTTCGGTTCCCGTTTGCCCAAGCTCCTCTTCGGCAAGACCCGTAACCACGATGGGCAGCTCATGGGGAGGCAGCGCATCGGTGTAGTGAAGCACGGAGGTGACAGGGAGGTTCTCGCAGCCCACCGGGCCGTCGATAATGACTTGTAAGCCTTTGACAGCCGTGAAGACGTACACTGAGCCCCAGTAGCCGCCGGCGCGATCGTGATCGAGGACCAGCATCACACCATCTCCTCGGATTTGCGCTTCTTGGCAGCTTTCTCAAGACGGCGACGATGCTCCTTGCGGAACTGCTCGTTGTCTTGAGGTACATCCTCCCAGATGCCGGCCGCATGATCTTCGCCGACCCCTTCGAAGAACGTCTTCATCGTATCGAAACGCGGCTTGGCTTGGAGAGCGGCGTTGACCACCTGAGACAGAGATCCAGCCCCGGCGGGCCCCATCAGCGGCCGCGCAGAGATCAGGTTCGTGAAATAGAGCGCTGGAACTGCCAACTGCTTGGCCTTCTGCACGACCGGCGTCGTGCCGATGGCAAGGTCTGGGCGGAACTCTTCAACTGCGGCAAGATCTTGCTCCAGCGACGCGCGGTAAGTGACCGTGACGCCCTTCTCTTCGAGCCACTCCCTGTCGCTATCGGACCACTTTGTCCGTGGGCAGGCTGTGCCGACATAGCGCACATCCGCACCGCTTTCGATCAGTAAGCGCGCCACGAGGAGTTCGGAGCCTTCGTAGCCCGAAACAGTGATGCGACCGTCGATTGGTGTACCGGATAGCGCGCCGCGAATGGCAGGCAATATTGCATTCTTCGCGGCATCGATTGTTGAACGCGCGACGCCACATGTTTGGCCGATGGCTTCCAACCAAGAAGCTGTGCCGTCATGACCAACAGGGGCCGAGCCAACGATACTCCGCCCTGCAGCTTCGAACTCTCGGAAGCTCGCTGTATAGAAAGGATGGATTGCTGCGACAGCCGCGCAATCGAGCGCGCCGTAGAGCTCACGCCACTCTCTAGTCGGAACGACGGGTCCGGCCGACAGGCCAAGCGGCGCAAGGAGCGCACCAATACCGATTGGGTCCGCCGGAAACATTTCACCGACTAGCGTCACCGTCGGCTTGTCGGATCTGCCTTCCCGAGGCGCCTGAACCGGGCCTTCCTCTGCTTCCGTCCGGGCGTAGTTGAGCATTGCGGCAGCGAGGACGTCCTTGGCCTCCGCATGCGTCGGGACACCGAACCCGGGAACGTCGATGCCGATGATGCGCACGCCATTGATGACCCGCGGCAGTAACCGGAGGGGCACACCAGAGGCTGTCGGCACGCAAAGATTGATGACAATGATCGAATCGTAAAGGTCCGGATCGGCAAGGTCGTGTACGGACTCTTTGATGTCTTCGAAGAGCTTGCCTGTGACGAGTGTCTCGGAATTGAACGGTATATAGCCGACAGACCGGCGGGCACCGTAGAAATGCGACGTGAATGTCAGTCCGTAAACGCAACAAGCTGAGCCAGACAGCACCGTCGCTGTGCGCCGCATTCGTAGCCCGACGCGTAAGGACCCGACGGCCGGGCACTTTCTCTGCGGCTGATCGTGCGGACCCATAGGGTAATCGGCGGCATAGCGCTTGAGCTTTTCGCTCTTTCCAGCCGCCTCCGCCGCGCGCCGCATCTCCTCCGCCCCTGCATGACAACCAACACCGTCGGCAGTTCCAGTTTGAGGAAGGGACTCACCGGCGGGCACATCTTGATCGTTCGTCATCGGAGCGGCGCCAGCGTCGTCGTAGAC
>JARFRF010000122.1 GCA_029287395.1 Methyloceanibacter sp.
CCCTAGCAGTTATAGACGCCAACGGCGCACCGACGAACCGTCCGACGGGCCACACCCGCTACGCTGACTGGTGTTAGGGGGCGACCAACCCGGGCGTCGGCGGTCGAAACAAGACCGTCAACGGCGGGGTTAGAAATTTTCTCGCTGATCGTGAGGAGGCCAAATCCGAAAATAGCGGCCAGCAGCATCAAACCAAGTTTCTTCGACAAGGTCATTGTTTGTCTCCTATGGTGAAATTGCTCGGCAGCTCGCCCAAGTCTTTCATCTTTTTCAGTTCTGCCAGGTCGATCTGTTTGGCACCGTCCGGCGCCTCGAAGGCGAAGCTATCATTGGCCACCTCATCGCCCGTCTTCCAGTTGCTGACCTGTACGCTGTACTGCGGATCGCCGTCGATGAGCTTGGACGCAATGCTATACCGGCACGGATAGGGACGGTCTCCCTGGGCGATCCAGATCTGCCAATCGACTTCCTTGGCTTTGAAAGCGAGATGATCGCATTCGGTCCCACCGATCACGCCGCTGCCAAGGTCTTTCACGTCAACAACATTAGCCATCAACTCATCGTAGGCATTTGTGAGAAGCAGGTCTGCGGCTGGAAGTGGCCTGTTGTATTTGTCCTTCAGTTCGTCGACCAGATGATCGATCGAGCCCGGAATTTTGACCTGCGTGTAGACATTCTTGTTCTTGCCCAGCACCGTCAGCTTTGTCCCGTCAAAAATAGTCTCAATGTCGGCGAAGCCGCCCGACCGAGAAGCTCGGATCTTGTCAGGCCGACTTAGCGTGACGTCGCCTGAACTTGCCAGCGCAAGCTTCTGCCCATCGTCGGTGACGACTTCGAGGATGGCGTCGAAGTCAAACGAAATGGCCTTCTGCGCTGCCATGTAATCCGTCATAGCCTTCAGCAGAGCTTTGGCGTCTTCTTCTCCAGCCACCGCATATGGCGATGCCGCCATCCCGGCAACCAGCGTCAGCGCCAGTGCCGATACGGCCCCTACGAACACTTCCCTTAGTTGGTGGGACAACTTTTTCATGGGTCAGTACTCCTCGATGATCTCGTCAATAGCTGGTGGGAATGCCTCGGCGCACCGACGGTCCCTTCGTCATCCTGGCTTCAAGTTTCAGACGCAAACGCCACAGCAGCATTGACCCACATCAGAGCGCCGCTGCCTCGCTGGCAGACCAGATGGCTAGCCGCAGACTCCGTTTTGGGTCAGAAGCAGAAATTGGTAGGCCGATTAGGGATGTCCGCTTTGTACCCATAAGCAGACATCGTCGGCTTCTTCATTGAGGTCCGCTAGGTGCCAATAGCGGACACGCTGTCCACAAATCAGGTCCCCGCGCCGCCACCAAGCCGGAAATTTCCTAGCACTCTTGGTAATGTGCCTTGACATTCCGCATTAGTGGGAGCTGGCTTACGGTATGAAGCGCATTTCGCGACTGATCCGTCTTTCACTTGCCGCCGCCCTCTTGTTCGGGGGCGCCATTACCCATGCGGATTCCGTGGTTCACGCGCACTCGAATTATCATGGCGCGCCTCATCAGCATATCGCTCACGCGGAACCTTACGTGGCTGACGTGTCCGTTAAAACCGATCACTCTGGCTCGGATACCGACGGGGAAAGTTCGAACCACGGCTCTGCCGTTTGTCTGGACGCGCAATGCTGCACGCCCGCCGTGCATCCGGTCACCCGGGAGTTCCTGCAGACCTTCGAGAAGGACAAGTTTGGCCCCGCGCCAGCGCCGGACTACGCTCTCTCCATCACCTTCTCTCTCCTGAAGCCACCACGCGACATCACCTGATTCAGCGCCCACCGCTGTTGCGGGTACTTTCTGCTTAAAGTTGGCAGTGGGATCTCGGTGAGTGATGTCCCTGTTTGCGATCAACGTTCGCTAGCGGAGCGATGCCGCTTCACTACCTGCTGCTCATCTCGGGCCCAAAGTCCAGGTGTATGGAATCGCACCGTAGACTGAGGGTAATCAGGAATAGAGAGAGCAAAGCATGACGAAATGTACAACTCTTGCACTCGCTTCGGTCGGTCTTGTGGTTGGCTCCATGAGTCTCGCTGTAAGCCCGGTCGCGGCTGAAATGCAA
Organism: Methyloceanibacter sp.; assembly: GCA_029287395.1. Lineage (GTDB taxonomy): Bacteria > Pseudomonadota > Alphaproteobacteria > Rhizobiales > Methyloligellaceae > Methyloceanibacter. The sequence continues at coordinate 2,092 of JARFRF010000122.1, forward strand.
CGTCACTCGAGCGTAAGCATAGCCGAAGCACAGGACGGCCACGCCGCCCACGATCACGAGGCTCACGGCACCGACGCGCATGACGACCATGCCGGGCATGACCACAACGATCATGGCCACGAAGCCAAGGATGAGTACGACCACTCGAATCAGGACGACGGCTCGGATGAGGAGCACGGACACGATGACCACTCAAGCCATAAGGGTCACGATGATCACGCCAGCGTCGACATGACCAAGGCTCAGATGGACAGGTTCAATGTCCGCACGGCCTCCGTCGCGGGCGGGCCGATCCCGGTCACCATTGAGCGTCCGGCCGAAGTTTTATTTGATGAGAATAGGCTGGCGCATGTGGTGCCGCGCGTGGCGGGTATCGCCCGTACGATCGAGGCGGTCGAGGGCGATGAAGTTGCCGAGGACGACATGCTCGCGGTGCTGGAGAGCCGCGAACTCGCTGATGCCAAGGCATCGTATTTGGCCAGCCTCGAACGCTTGGCACTTGCCGAAGAGAACTTCGGCCGGGCCGAATCGCTGATCGACAAACGGATTGTCTCTGAACGGACCCACCTCGCAGCGAAGACCGACTACGCCGAGGCACGGATCAACCTGCGCAGCGCTCGCCAGAAATTGCTGGCGCTCGGTATCAGTAAAGAGCGCCTGAAGGAGATCGCCGAACAGGTTGACGTCGACCTCACCA